>CAMNJY010000152.1 GCA_946541745.1 uncultured Prevotellaceae bacterium | reverse complement strand
GGGGCTTTGCTATCTAAAGCCCCTCCCTTGGGGAGGGGGTGGGGTGGGCGCCCCTACCATTGAATCGCCTCTTGCCCCTGGCCGCGCAGATAGTCGTTGCAGCGCGAGAACTGGTGCTGGCCGAACCATCCGCCGCGGTTGGCCGACAGCGGCGAGGGGTGGACCGACTCCAGCACGAGGTTGCGCTGGCGGTCGATCATGTAGGCCTTGCTGCGGGCGTAGCTGCCCCAGAGCATGTAGACCAGGTGCTCGCGCTCGCGGGCCAGGGCCTGGATGGCGGCATCGGTAAACTCGCGCCAGCCCAGCAGGGCATGGCTGTTGGCCTGGTGGGCCCGCACGGTGAGTGTGGCGTTGAGCAGCAGCACGCCCTGCCGTGCCCACCGCGTCAGGTCGCCCGACGCGGGTATGGGTGTGCCCAGGTCGGCCTCAATCTCCTTGAAGATGTTCTGCAGCGACGGCGGGAACGGCACGCCCGGCAGCACCGAGAAGCTCAGGCCGTGGGCCTGTCCCGGCTCGTGGTAGGGGTCCTGGCCAATGATGACCACCTTCACCTTGTCGAAGGGGCAGAGGTTGAAGGCGTTGAAAATCAGCGGTCCCGGCGGATAGCAGGTGCCCGCGAGGTACTCCTGGCGGACGCTGTCGGTGAGTTTGGCGAAGTAAGGTTTCTCGAATTCTGCTCGCAGGTGCTCGGCCCACGACGGTTCAATCTTGACGTTCATCGTTGCGTGGTTAGGTTTTTGCCCTGCAAAGGTACTACTTTTTTTCCGTTTCTGCGGCCTTGCGGCCAACTTTTTTCACTTTCCCTTTCCCGCGTCCCGTTTTTTTCGTACCTTTGCAGCCCAATGATCAGTCAGAACATCAAAGTCATAGCATTCGACGCCGACGACACGCTGTGGGACTGCCAAGGCCACTTCGAGCGCGTCATGCAGCAGCTCTATACCGAGCTGGAGCCCTGGGTCGACCGTCAGACGGCGGCCCGCGAACTGTTTGCCACCGAGCGCAAGAACATGCCCATGCTGGGCTTCGGCACCAAGGCCTTCACGCTGTCGGTGATGGAGACCGCCATGCGCGTCAGCCGCTACGAGATGCCGGCCGCCACGCTCAGCCGCATCCAGCAGCAGTGCTACGGCCTGCTGGAGTTCCCCTGCACGCCCCTGCCCGAAGTAGAGGAGACGCTGCGGCGGCTGCGCGACGACATCGCGGCGGCGGGACGCCCGGAGCGCGGCGGCGCGCCGACGTCGGCGCGGCGGCGGCTCGTCGTCTTCACCAAGGGCGAGCTTCAGGACCAGGAGAACAAGTTGCGGCGGTCGGGGCTGCTGAAGTACTTCGACGACGTCGAGATTACCTCAGACAAGACCCAGCGCGAGTTTCTGGCCCTCTGCGAACACAACGGCATCCACCCCTCGGAGCTGCTCATGGTGGGCAACTCGCTGAAGAGCGACATTGCGCCGGCATTGGCCATCGGGGCGTGGGCCGTCTACATACCCTTCCACGTCACCTGGGAGCTGGAGCACACCGACCACTTCGAGCATCCGCGCATGGTGCAGATAGAGCACTTCGGCCAGCTGCTGCAGGGCAGTGGCTGCAGTGACAGAGTGACGGCCGGAGCAGACTGATGCTGAATCAGCAACAGGCTACTGCCCCAGGAACCGGGCTACGGCCTGGCTGATGCTGTGCAGTCCGAAGCTGCCGGGGTCTACCTCGCTCAGCGGCACCCAGCAGAGCTCGGCGGCGTCGTCGTCGGCATGCGGCGTAGCGTCGGGGTCCACTTCTACGCGGTAGAACATGTCGAGCGTGTGAATCTCCATGCCAGAGTACAGATAGATGTTGGGTATCGAGAAGAGATAGTCCATGCGCAGGGTCTGCAGACCCGTCTCCTCCATGATTTCGCGGGCCATGCCCTGCTCGGCCGTCTCGTCCATGTCGACGAAGCCGCCGGGCAGGTCGAGCGTGCCCTTCGCCGGCTCCTTGCCGCGGCGCGCCACGAGGAGGCTGTCGCCCCGCACGATGAACGCCGCCGTGGCCGACGAGGGGTTGGCGTAGTAGACGAAGCCGCAGTCTTCGCAGCGCTTGCTCTTGACGTTATTGATTACAAAGTGCCTGCTTCCGCAGACGGGACAGTAGGCGAATCGTTCCAGTGGATGTTTCATCTTCAGTAGGGTTTCTCGGTGCAAAGTTATGAAAAAACGGGCAGAAAAATGTCCTTTTCGCCCCCTAATCGTGTCGATGAAACACTTTTTTAGCACTCCCGCGAAAAAAAACCGCCCTTTTTGACACGCGTTCCGATTTTTTTTAGTAAATTTGCAACCGATTACGCGCCCGTGCGCAAAGGAACTTCCTGATAACTGGTCGACTAAACCATTACGATTATAAATCTTTTTTTACTAACTTTATTAATTTTATAAGCTTATGAAACTTTCAAAACTACTCGTTTTGAGTACGCTCTGGCTTAGTAGCCTGAGTGTAAGCGCTGCTGACCTCATCGAGCGTGTTCAGCCCACGAACGATGACGTGCAGCACAATGCGGTGGAGTTCGCTGTAGGACAGACCTATCTGCTCTACAACGTCACGGCTAACGCCTACTTCACACAGGGAAGCAACTGGAGCACACGCGGCTGCGTGGCCCCCTCGAAGTCTTCCGCAGTGCGCATCAAGGTTGCCCAGTACACCATCGACGGTGCTTGGGACGGCCAGACCTATGAAATCCAGAACTACGTCACCAACCGCACCAACTACGCTTGGTACAAGGCCTGTATGAACGACGCCTACGACCTGTATCTGGACCAGACCACGTGGGAGAACCGCTTCTACGAGATCAAGTCGCAGGGCAACCTGACCTACCGTCTGATGCCCAGCCAGGTGAACCCGAAGGTGAAGAGTGACGGCACACAGTTCGTCGGTCGCGACGATGCTGTTCCCTACGACGGCAGCAACGACACCGCCGGCTTTGAGGATGCCGAGGAGCGTCTTCCCCTGTCGGCCATGCTGACCGAGGGTGATGGCCACCACATCGACTGGCAGTTCATCGACGCCAGCGTCTTCGACGTCTACGACAAGGCCATGGAGCTGAAGACGATCATCGAGGCTGCTGAGGCTGAGGGCATCGACGTGTCGGCTGCCGTCAGCGTCTACAACAACGAGCAGTCAACCGTTGCCCAGCTGCAGGCTGCCATCGACGCCCTGCAGCAGGCCCGCGCCAACAACATCGCTGCCGGCACGGCCGAGAATCCCACCGACGCCACGTCGCTGCTGACGAACCCCAACTTCGACAACGCCAGCGCCAGTGGCTGGAGCGGCACAGGCCCCAACATGAGCGGCGACGGTAACCACGCTGCTGCCAACGTAGCCGAGCACTACAACAAGACCTTCGACACCTATCAGGACGTTGCCGGTCTGCCCGCAGGCGTCTATGCCTTCACGGCCAAGACCTTCTTCCGCGGCACCCTGGCCGACTACGTGGCCGGCACCAACGAGCAGTACTATCCCTACATGTATGCTGTTGCCGACGGTGACTCGTGCAAGGTCCTGTTCAACAACGCCTACGCACCGATGAACACCGAGTCGTTCATCGACAAGTATGGCGACACCACCTACTTCGGCACACCTAACGCCGAGGGCAGCTCGGAGGCTTACGGCACCACGTACTACGCTCCCAACAACCCCTCGACCTTCCGTCTGTACTGCGAGGAGGAGGGTAAGGACTACTACTCCACCGTCGTCTTCTTCGAGGCTACTGCCAACACCGCCCGCGTCGGTGTGAAGAAGGACGCCCTGCAGGGCGGTTCTGACTGGGCCGTCTTCGACACCTTCGGCCTGAAGTACTACGGCAACAGCGCCGCCTCCTACCAGAAGTGGCTCGAGCTGGGCGTGCCCGCCATCAACCTGGGCGAAAACGTCATCTACACCTACTCCTACATGCAGGCCTACAACGACAAGAAGCAGACCAGCGTCAGCAGCAAGGCTGAGGTGCTCGCCGTCATGGACGAGCTGAAGCAGCTGAAGGCCGACCTCTACCTGAACGTCGCCCTCTGGCAGGAGTACAACGCCGCCGTCGACAAGGCCCGCGGCATCGTGAACAACCCCGCCTACGACCAGAACAACGAGTACTTCTGGGCCTGCGAGGAAGCTCTCGACAAATATCGCTCGGAGATCCGCAACATGTCGCTGACCAACGAGGAGCTGCGCCAGAAGATTGACGCCCTGAACGCCAACATCAACGAGGCCAGCAAGCGCTTCGCCAGCGACGACGTGAACGTCGACGTGACCAACACCTACCTGGAGAACGCCGACTTCTCGGCCAACAGCTGGACGGGCTGGACCGTCAATAAAGCCAGCGGCGGCAACGTGCAGGTGTCCAACTCCTGCGGCGAGGCTTGGAACAACTCCAACTTCGACATTTACCAGGAGGTTGAGAACGCTCCCACCGGTGTCTACGAAATCAGCGTGCAGGGCTTCTATCGCTACGGCCGTGGCGACAACGCCTGGAACGCCTACCAGAACCAGTCCGTCAGCTATGTCAAGCCCGGCGGCGCTCCCTGCTTCGTCTACATGAACGACCTCGCTACGCCGTTCATGAACGTCTTCGACGAGAAGATTACTGACAACAGCATCTTCACCAACAGCGACTACAACACCTTCACCGGCAACGACGGTAACACCTACTATGCCCCGAACAACATGGCTACGGCTGCCAACTGCTTCGCCACGGCTTCGAACGTCAACGAGGGCGAGAACATGTTCACACAGAAGGCCTACGGTCTCGTCGTACACGAGGGCGACCCCATGCGCATCGGTGTGAAGGGTTCCAGCAACCAGCTGGGCGACAGCTGGGTCATCTTCGACAGCTTCAAGCTGACCTACCGCGGTAATGCTGCCAACGTCGTCTCTGAGGTGCTGCTCACCGAGGTGGCCAACGCCGAGAAGATTGAAGGCAACATGGGCAAGACGGCCCACAGCAACCTGGCCGCTGCCATTGAGAATGCCCGCACACTGGCTGCCGGCACCGACGGCGACGCCATGTTCAAGGCTCTGCTGACACTGATGGAAGCCGAGGCTGCCGCCAAGAGCTCGATGGCTCTGTTCGACACCCTCGTCAACGCCCTGAACGACCTGGAGACTGCCCTGGCCGACGGTGTCAACGACGATGCCAAGCCCGGTGCCAGCGCCCTGAAGGAGGACATCGAGATCCGTCTGGAGGAGTACGACATCGAGGACGACGAGGTGCCCGGCCTCATCAGCCAGATCAAGGAGTGGATTACCAAGCTCAACATCATCCCCGGCGACTACTCTGACGTCAATCCCGGCGACTTCACCGTGGCTATCGTCAATCCCGGCTACGACAGCGGTAACAACGACGGCTGGTCGGGCACCGCTGCTGCTGTGAATACCGAGGTGCAGAACGCTGAGATCTTCGGCGGCGAAAGCGGCATGAGCTTCGACTACTACCAGGAGATTGCCGGTCTGCCCGAGGGTACCTACGAGGTCGCTGTCGAGGCTTTCTACCGCTACGGCGGCGACGGCCCTGCACAGGAGTTCGAGTATCGCGACGACCACTCTAAGGACTATGCCTTCCTCTATGCCACAACGGCCAACGGCCGCAGCAGCGTGCCCCTGGTGCGCCTGAGCGCTACCACCGCTTGGTACTCTACCGAGGAGCTGCCTTCGGGCTGGGCTTTCGGCGACGAGTCGCAGAACCAGGCTGTGCCCAACAATATGGCTGCCGCTGCCGACTACTTCGTTGACTACGAGTCGGCTCTCATCAACAAGGTGACTGTGAAGGTGGCTGCCGACGGCAAGCTCCGCATTGGTCTTGTCAAGGACGAGCCCGTGGTTAAGGACTGGACCATCTTCGACAACTGGACGCTGACTTACTTCGGCACCGCCAGCACCAAGGAGGTCACTGGCGACCAGTTCCAGGGCATCGAAGAGATTGCCACCGTGCCTGTCAAGGCTGTGGAGTTCTTCACCATCGACGGCCGCAAGGCTAACATGAACCAGAAGGGTATCGTCATCATGCGCCAGACGCTCGACAACGGTACCGTGGTTATCAAGAAGATTCGCAAGTAAAGCTCATGACGCATAGTCATAGAACGAACACGCTCTGACCGAAGGGATCGGAGGCGGCACTCGGGAGAGGGCCGCCGCCGGTTCCCTCGGTTTTCTTGTTACACCTTATTTATATATAAGGGGAGTTAGGAGGAGTTAAGGGAAGATTTGGGGAGTTAAAGGAGTTAAGGGAGTTAAAGGAGTTAAAGACGATAGTTCTG
>CAMNJY010000151.1 GCA_946541745.1 uncultured Prevotellaceae bacterium | reverse complement strand
GGCATCACCTGCTCGCCCATCGCTGCCGCCGTCGTAGCCTTCGTCAGCATCAGCAACACCAACGGCTTCGACATCACCATCCCGCAGGTACTCATGATCAGCATCCCCGCCTGCCTCTGCGGACTGATGGCTGCCGCCACCGCCAGTTACCACCGGGGGCTCGACCTCGACAAGGACCCGCAGTTCCAGGCCAAGCTAAAGGACCCGGAGCAGTATAAATACATCTACGGCTCGTCGGCCACTACGCTCGACAAGGAGATTCCGCAGGCAGCCAAGAATGCCGTCTTCATTTTCCTCGGCGCACTGGCCGTTATCGTCTTTTTTGCCCTTTTCCAGGAAGCGTTACCCTCCTACAAAACCCTGCGCGCTATTCCCAATGCCGATGCACTGTACATATCGAAAGATCTGGCCGTTACAGGCGACCAGCTGGTGAAGGCCAACGTTCATCTGGAAGGTACAACTGAATGGTATAACAAGACGTTGCCCATGAACATCGTTATCCAGATAGTAATGATAACCGCCGCCGCTCTGATGATTATCTTCTGCAAGGCCCAGCCCAAGAAGGCCGTTGCCGGCCCCGTGTGGCAGTCGGGTATGGTGGCCGTCGTGGCCATCTATGGCATCGCTTGGCTTGCTGACACTTTCTTCTCAAACTACCTGGGCGAGATGAAGGTCATGCTGGCCGATATAGTGTCTCAATACCCCTGGAGCATCGCCCTTGTATTCTTCATGGTGTCGGTGCTTATCAACTCTCAGGGTGCCGTCGTTGTGGCGATGCTCCCGCTGGCCTATTCACTTGGCATTTCCGGCCCTGTGCTGCTAGGCGTACTGCCTTCGGTCTACGGCTACTTCTTCATACCCAACTACCCCAGCGATATTGCTACCGTCAACTTCGACCGCTCGGGCACAACGGTCATTGGCAAATACCTGCTGAACCACTCGTTCATGATGCCCGGACTGGTCTGCGTCATCACATCAACAATGGTAGCCTATTTGCTCTCAATGCTGTTCTTCTGAGCACCGCGGGAAATTGACCTACGTCAAGAATATTGACATTTCGCTCAAAAAACGCTAAAAGTCAGCAAGTTGTAAAGAAAGTTGAGCTAACTTTGCAGTGTCAAAAAGAAGAAGAAGAAATTCACTTCAATATGTGTATTAATTTTTAAAGCATTATGGCAGAAAAGAAAGCAACAACTAAGAAGGCTACTGAGACTAAGGCAACAGCAGCCGAGAAGACCGAAACCACTAAGAAGGCCGCTAAGGCACCTCTGGCAATCAATGCCGAGAATGTCGGTTTTAAGGCAGGAGATGTTTATCAGGCACTGGCAGCTGCAGAGAAGGCTCTTTCCGTGAAGGAGATTGCCAAGGCAGCAAAGATTTCTGAGGAGGAGACATTGCTTGGTCTTGGCTGGCTTCTCAAGGAGGGCAAGCTTGCCGCTGAGGATAACAAAGTGACATTGGCCTAAATTAAAATTCTACAATGATAGGAAAGGTCGGTAAGTTTCTACTGCCGGCCTTTTTTACTATATGGTTTACGACAAGCAGATTATTCAGATACTTCACAGCGTAGGTGAGCAGGGCATAGGCATCAGGAAACTGGCCAAGCACGTCTACAACCTGAATTGTACGCTGTTTGCGCAACCCGACTTCCAGCAGGTCTACGCCTATGTGTGCAGGTTCCTTCAGAAACATTCTAAGTCAAAGGGGTCGCCCATAGCGCGCACAGGCCGCCGTGGCTACTACCGCCTGAACACGCGCACCGCCGCCGCCCGCCAGTTGCTGGCCGAACTCGGCACAGAGCAGAAAGAACCCGCCGAACCGGCAAAGGAGGACAAACCTCAGACAGACCTCTCCCTCAACTTATTTGACTTCTGAGTTTTTCACCTCATCCCACACCGTATGGTAGAGGTTGAGCAGCTGCTCGGCAGTGCTCTTCCAGGAGAACAGCCTGGCGCGTTGCAGCCCCATCTGTACCTGCTGCTGGTAGAACGTCTCGTCGGTCTCCAAACGTAGCAGCTCACTACAGATGTCGTCGGCACTCTCAGGATTGGTAAGAATGGCTTTCGGCCCGGCCACCTCTGGCATCGACGAGGTGTTGCTCGTTACGACGGGGGTGCCGCAGGCCATCGCTTCCAACAGCGGAATGCCGAAACTCTCGCGAAGCGAGGTGTAGAGAAACGCAAAGGCACCGCTGTAGACGTATGGCAGGTCGGTATTGACGATGTAGCCCGGCATGACGATGTGGTCGCGAATATTCTCTATGTGGTTGCGCACTATGATGTCGTCCAGGTAAGAACGGTCAAGGTCGGCCATCAGCAGCTTGCGCTTCATGGCTGAGCGTTCCAGGTACTTGGAATAGGCTATCAGCGTGCGCTCGGTGTTTTTCTTGGGGTCGGTATTCCCCAGAAAGAACAGGTAGCCCCGCTCGCTCATGTATTTGGCAAACACGCAGTCAGGGTCGTCCATCGGCCGGAACCAGTCGTTGTAGCCGTTGTAAATCATGGCCACCCGCTTGCGTGGCAAGCCCAGCCGGTTGACAATGTTGTTCCGCTCAAACTCAGAGACGGTGATGATGCGGCGACACTTATTCAGCACCCTCGGCACTACCAGCCTGCGGTAGAGCCACCCCATGTTCTGATAGAGCGAACGGTTGCGCTTGTCGCGAGGCTCCAGGAAAATGATGTCATGCAGGGTCAGTATCAGTGGCGTCCCGCAGCCTATCGGGGCCGTGTTGCTGGTGCAGTGCAGAATATCCACCCCGACCTCGCGCACCGCTTTAGGCAGCGACACCTGCTCCCAAAGCGGATAGATATTGCCGCCAACTTCAACGACGTGGACGTTGTGAGAGTCCTCTACGCAGTGGTCGTCGCCAGGTGCTACAAACACAAAATACTCGTTGTGGTGGTCCATCTTCTGCAGCTCTATGATTTCCTGCAGCACCACATAGTCCATGCCGTGCTTATTCTTGCGGAAAATGCGCTGTGCTTCTATTCCTATCCTCATGGCGTTGTTCTCTGGGGGAAAAAAATTCACTGTTCAGCTGAGTGTCTTTACGATTCCGGCGGGTACGCCCGCTACGAGCGAGCATGGAGGTACGTCCCTGGTAACGACGGCCCCCGCCGCCACTACGCTGTGGGGGCCTATGGTGACGCCGGGCAGCACGACAGCCCCCGCCCCTATCCACACATCGTCGCCGATGGTGACGATGCGGGTGCTGATACCCTGCTGGTCTATAAACTTTGACGGGTTGCTAAAGTTATGGTTTAAAGCCGTCACCGTAACACCCTGAGCCATATTGACATGACTGCCGATGGCGACGGGCCCGATGACCGTATTGTGCAGCCCTATGCGCGTGTAGTCGCCCACCGTGACGTCGCCCACCGCGTTGTTGATGCAGCTGAACGATTCCACCACGCTGTGCCTTCCAAGTGAGAAGCGGCGATAGGGCGGCGTATCCATGCGCACGCTCCAGTAGACCTTTGACCCACGCCCACGATGCTGGTAGAGCGGGGCTATCAGCCGCACATACCACCTGGGCCGTGCGTCGCGCTGGTTCATGATTATCCAGTCCAGCAGGCGCTTCAGCCGGGGACTGCCTTTCAGCTTCTGACGAATGGTTTCACCGTTCATTTGGCTACACATTTTCATTTTACGCTACAAAAATACGAATAATTTTGCACGATTCCAAATATTTTCCTATTTTTGCAAAAAATTTTAATAGCAGATGAAGATACTGTTCTTAGTCTATCACGGTTTTTCAGAGGTGAGCGGCATCAGCAAGAAGATACACTACCAGGTAAAGGGCCTGCGCGAAAACGGCCACGAAGTACACCTCTGCTACTACGGTTTTGCCCCCGACGGCCATCGCTGCCGCTATGTTGACGGCCACGTGCTCAAGGACTACGGCACGGGGTTGCTGGCAGCCCTACGCCAACGCATGGACTACGGTGACGTCTACAACTACTGCATACGGAACGGCCTGGAGTTTGTCTATGCCCGCAGCTTCCAGAACGCCAACCCTTTTCTCATCCGCTTCTTCAGACGGCTGCGGCTGGCCGGCATCAAGGCCGTCACCGAGGTTCCCACCTATCCCTACGACCATGAGTTCGACAACTTCGGGCTCGGCGCGCGCATGGAACTGAAAGTAGACCAGATGTTCCGCAACCGCCTGTCGCGCGAGATGGCCGCCATCGTTACCTTCTCCGACGCTACGCGCATCTTCGGCCAGCGCACCATCCGTATCAGCAACGGTGTAGATTTCGACAGCATCCCCCTCCACTGCTACCAGCCGCCTCAGGATGGCAGCATCCACCTGGTAGGCGTGGCCGAGGTTCACCTGTGGCACGGCTACGACCGCCTGATAGCCGGACTGGGCGAATATTACCGGCTGACGGCCCGTCCGCGCCAGGTCTATTTTCACATCGTCGGCGGCGTTCACCCCTATGAGCGCTACAGGGCCAACGACTACCACCCCGGGCTGCAGGCCATCATCGACCGCTACGGCCTTCAGGAGCACATCATTTTTCACGGTCAGCTGTTCGGCGAGCCGCTCGACCAGGTGTTCAACCAGTGTGTCTTCGCTATAGGCTCGCTGGCGCGCCACCGTAGCGGCATCACGGTCATCAAGACCTTGAAGAACCGTGAATATGCCACGCGCGGCATACCTTTCATCTACAGCGAGCAGGACAGCGATTTCGACAACCGGCCCTACGTGCTGAAGGCCGCTGCCGACGAGTCGCCTATCGACGTGGCCCGGATACTCGACTTCATCGACCGCCACCACTTCAACCCTCAGGACATTCGCCAGTCGGTGAGCCATCTGGCGTGGAAGCGGCAGATGGAGCTGGTCATCGGGCAGGCGTGACAGGCCCCACCTCCAGCAGGCGCTCCCATTGCCTGGCAATATGCTTGATGTCGAAACGGCGGGCTATGGCCAGTGCCGTCTCCGACGCTCTGGGCCAGTCTGCCAGCGTGGCCTCATGCAGCCGGAGGGCCAGCTGGCCGATGTTTCCGTTGTCGAAATACAGTCCGAAGTCGCCCATAATCTCCCGGCTTGTAGGCAGGTCGGTCGACACCACGGGCAGCCCGTGGGCCATTGCCTCTACCAGCACCAGCCCGAAGCCCTCCCACCGCGAGCTCAACACGTAGACCTGCGCCTGGCTGTAGTAGCTCTGTATGTCGTTGGTGAAGGGGTGGATGCTGACCCGCTTCTCCAGCCCGTACCTCGCTATGAGCTCTCTGTAAAGCGGTTCCTCCACCCCCTCGCCCACTATGTCGAGCACCCACTCACTGTCGGTCTTTGCAAACAGGTGGAAAGCCTCTATCAGCAGGTCGAAGCCCTTGTGGCGCCGCGAGAACCGGCCCACAGCCAGAAACCGCTTGCTGACACCCCGCGAGCGCGCCCCGGGCTTCAGCGTCAGCGGATTGTAGACCACCAGCGTGGGGAAATGGTACTGGCGGGCATCGTCGTGGCTCAGCACCACCGTCGCGTCGAGCTGCTCCAGCTGATACTCGTAGTGGCGGCGCAGTTCGGGCCCTATGTAGAGCGACCCCGGGCCAAACAGCGCCTGGTAGGAGTTGTGAATCCAGCCTATGAGCCTGGCACCACCGAGCCACGGGCGGCATGAGGCCAGCCGCGCGGCCAACGGCGCATGCACGCCCACGATGACGTCATAGCCCCCCTCAGCCAGCTCGCTGGCCAACGCCTGCCGTTTCTCTGAGGGGAACGAGCTGCGTGCATACCACTTCGATGTCCATCGTGTCTGGGGCAGCACCTTGCGGTAGAGCAAGCTGTAGGCCTTGCACGCCTTCATCTTCAGCCCGCCCGTTTCCGGGTAGGCAAAGAAGCGATAGCTCATGTCAGCCTCGTCAAGCCCGTAGAGTGTGGTGTCCTTCGACGCCTCGCCGTCGAGGGTGACAATGGTCACCTCGTGGCTGCGTGACAGCTCCTTGGCTATCACCGCCGTCACCCGCTGCACCCCGCCAACCGAGAACACGGAGTCGGTCAGAAAACATATTTTACTCATTACGCCTGCAAAAATACGATAAAATATTGACTGTTCCAAATTTTTTTCATACATTTGCAGCAAAACGTCTGTTTTTGCAAATCAAAGTCCGAGCGAAAAAGGAGTTAGAAGGTTGAGCGAAACTGCTGTCGACCACTTCCATAAGCATCAAGGAGACAGAAAACCCTGCTATGTATGCTATGGTTGGATGTATCTCGCTGGCAACCAGTTGTTTAACCTATAGCACAGTTTCCGCAAACTATGCTATAACAGTGCTATAAACTATGCTATAGCTTTGACTG
>CAMNJY010000150.1 GCA_946541745.1 uncultured Prevotellaceae bacterium | reverse complement strand
AGCCACTTGCGCTTGGGGAACTCCCACTCGTCGCTGGCCTCGTCCATGACGAGCATGCCCTCCTCGTCGCAGATGTCGTACAGCTCGGGGGCATGAGGGTTGTGGCTCATGCGGATGGCATTGGCGCCGAGGGCTTTCAGCTCGCGGATGCGGCGACGCCACACCTCGGCGGGCACGGCGGTGCCCAGCACGCCGGCGTCGTCGTGTACGCAGACGCCCTTCACCTTCATCCGCTGGCCGTTCAGGGCGAAGCCGCTCACGGGCGAGAAGTCAAGGGTGCGCAGTCCGGCCTTCACCTCCGACCGGTCGCCGTTGCTCAGCTTTGTGGTCAGCGTATATAAATAAGGTCGTTCGAGCGTCCACCGCTGCGGGTTGGCGATGGTCATCCTGACCGTTTTCTTCTCCTGGCTGCCGATGGCCGTCTTCGCCGTTGCCACCACGCGCCCCTTGGCGTCGCTCATCTCTACGGTGGCCTGCAGCCGTTCGGGCGTTTTGTCGTCACGGGTGTCGGTGGTCTCCACGTCTACCTCCACCACCGCCTTTTTGCCATTGATGCTGACAAGGCGGTAGGCCGTGCCCCACTGCGCCAGATGGATGGCGGGGGCGGTGACGAGCCAGACGTTGCGGTAGATGCCCGACCCGGTGTACCACCGTGAGTCAGCCTCCTGGGAGTGGTCCACGCGAACGGCAATCACGTTCTGCCCGCCGTTCTTGACATAGGGTGTCAGGTCGTAGAGGAATGAGGAAAATCCGCTGGGCCGCCGGCCTAACAGGTGGCCGTTGAGATAGACCTCGGAGTGGTTGTAGACGCCCTCGAAATAGATGTAAAGCCTCCCCCCGGCCCCCTCCGACTGGAGGGGGAGCGTCTTCCTATACCAGGCGATGCCGCCGGGCAGGTAGCCCTGGCAACTGCCTTTGTCGGGCGACATGGGCAGCTCCACGCCCCAGTCGTGGGGCAGGCTGACGCGCCGCCAGCGCGAGTCGTCGTAGCCGGCATCCTTCATCTGGGGCGTTTCGCTGATGTTCCAGCACGTGTCGGCACGCAGGAAGCGCCATCCGTCGTTAAGTTTAGTGGCGTGTCCGAAAGACACCTGTGCCTGCACCTGCCCGAAAGCGGACAGGAGCAGGGCCATAGCCAGTAGTTTTTTCATCATAGGGTATGTTGGTTAGAAATTGTTGCCGCCGCCACCGCCGAAGCCGCCGCCGCCGAAACCGCCGCCGAAACCGCCGAAGTCAGGGGCGGGCTGGCGGCCGATGTCGAGCAGCAGTTTGACGAGGGCACGGCGCCGCTGCCCCCATGTCACGAAGTCGTCGGCACGCAGTGTCTTCACCCCGAAGCCCGGCATCGGGGGCATGCCGCTCTGCTGCATGAAGTCGAGCGAGCTGGTGGTGATGATGCAGGGGCGGGTCTTGCCGTCGGCTATCAGGCGGTCGGCAATAGCGTCGGCACCGCCCACGCTGAACCAGCTCTCCATGGTGTCGTCCTCGCCGGGAATGAGTTGTATCATGGCCGGTATGGTGGGCGTCTTTGGCATGGGCGACATGTACCAGGCCTCCTGGCGGTCTACGTCGTAGCCCGTGCGCCCGTGCTCCATGTTGCCCATCGAGGCAAAGTTGAACGGTGAGCGGGGATTGTCGGCGATGCTGTACTTAAAGCCCCGGTTGGCCGACAGGCGCATGTTGCTGGGGTCGGCCACGCGGGTACCGTCGACGACGAAGCAGTACTCAAAGGTTTCAAACATATAGTCGTGCAGCGTGGCGCTCCACACCCCGTCGGAGTCGCGCACCATGACGGTATTCACGGGCAGCATCTCGCACTCCAGCTCCACCAGCCGGGCCTCGGGGGCCTTGAAGCGGAAGGTGACGCCCTGCGGGCTGTATTCCGGCGAGATGATGGGACGGGGAAACAGACGGGCCATGACGCCCGGCGTGAACTGCTGCTCCTGGCCGGTGGCGGCGGGGGCCGGCTTGCCCGCCTTCATGGCGGCCTCGGCGGCTTTCTTGTTGAACAGCAGGGGCAGCGTCTTGGCCAGGAAATATCTGGCGTTCATCCACGTGTGGCCAAACTTGTCGCTGGTAAACTCCTTGACCGAGCGGATGCCCTTCTTGTCGAGAAACTCCATGTAGTCGCGGGCGTTGCCGTAGAGGAAGTCGTCGGTGCCCACGCCGAGCCAGAAGAGGTGCAGCTTCTTGTTGGTATCGCCGGCCTGGTCGTAGACGTCGGGGATGTCGGTCGATGTAAACGAGCTGTAGGAGCACAGATACGAGAATTTGTCCAAATTGGTCAGACCGTTGTACAGGGCCTGGTTGCCGCCGCGCGAGAACCCGCCGATGGCGCGGTAGTCACGGTCGGCACGGGTGCGGTAGTTGCGCTCTATGTAGGGCATGAGGTCGTTGATGAGGTCCTTGCTGAAGGGGTCGCCGCCAAAGCGTGTCTGCGGCTGCGCGGGTGCCGGCGGCGTGGCCAGCAGCTTCGTCGGGTTGCCGTATGGCAGCACGATGATCATCTCGCGGGCCTGCTTGTCGGCCAGCAGGTTGTCCATGATGTAGTTCACGCGGCCTACCTTGTAGTACACCTCCTCGGTGTCGGTGGTGCCGCTGATAAGGTAGAACACGGGGTAGCGCTTCTGCATGTCCTCCATATAGCGCGGGGGCAGGTAAACCACCGCCTGGTTGGTGGCTCCCAGCGTCTGCGAGTAGTAGTGTATGTACTCCAACCGGCCGTGGGGCACGGGGCGGATGTCGTGGGCCAGCTTGCCGCCGCCGGGAATTTCCAGCAGACTGTTCTTGAAGCCCTCGTTGGGGAAATACTGCGGGTTCGCGGGGTCCATGACGCTCGTGCCGTCAACGATGTAGCAGTAGGGGTACATATCGGGGGCGGCAGGCCCCAGGGTGACGGTCCACAGCCCGTCGGCACCGCGTTTCATATCCTTGCGCCCGGCAAACTGCACGTCTACCATAACCTTTTGGGCCGAGTCGTTCTTGTAAACGAAGGTCACCGTCCCGTCGGCGTTGGGGTGTGGCTGCGCGCTGGCGGTGACTGCCATCAGCAGGGCGGCCAGACTGAGTAATGCTTTCTTCATAGTTCCACGTTTTAAGTTAATCGTATATTTGCAGCAAATATAGCAATTTTTTCCTTATGTAGTATCTTTATTTAATGTTTTTTTAGTTTGTTGTTCCGTTTTGTGACGTGTGGCAAACATTATGATACGTTTTTTGCCCCTGCGAGCCGTTTTCTTTTGTAACTTTGCAGTCCATAACAGTATAAAAACAGATGAACAGATTTTTTTGCGTAGTTTGGGCACTGACGCTGGGCCTCATGGTGCAGGCCGCACGTACGGTGCCGTTTGGCAAGGGGCGGCTGACGGTGACCACCGTGGCCCGCAATGCCGTGAGAGTGCAGTATGCTGAGGGCGATGCCAGCAGCGACCTGCCCGACTGGTTGTATGTGAAGCACGACGAGGTGAAGTCGGGCGACATCAAGGTCGACATTGACAGCCGACGCCAGGTGCTCACCGTAAAGGACGGCCGGGGCCGCACCGTATTCACCGCCCGCCGCCACCAGATGGACGGCAACGGGGCACTGCTGACGTTCGACTCGCCACAGGGCGAGTGTCTCTACGGCCTGGGGCAGTTTCAGGACGGCTACAGCAATGTGCGAGGACTGAGCCGGCGGCTGACGCAGGTCAACACCCAGATCTCGCTGCCCATGGTGCTGTCGAGCCGGGGCTACGGACTGCTGTGGAACAACTACGGACTGGTAGACTTCAACCCCTGCGACCACAGCGTCAGCCTGGCCCGCCGCGAAGGCGGCGGACAGAGCGAGGTGGTCAACGTGACCACCACTGAGGGCGGCCGCCAGGAGGTGCGCCAGCGCAACGTCTACGAGGCCACCATCGACATCGCCGAGACGGGCGACTACGCCCTGCTGCTCGACGTGGGTCAGAAGATGGCCCGCCGCCACAACCTGGCCATCGACGGCCAGACGGTCATCGAGATGCAGAACATGTGGCTGCCCCCCACGGCCTCGGCCATCGTCCGCCTGACCAAGGGTGCCCACAAGCTGCAGGCCGAGCTATCGCGCGGCGACGTCCCCGTGCTCTATTATAGCAAGGTGACCAATACCACCACCTTCCGCTCGCCCGTAGCCACCCAGGTCGACTACACCGTGTTCGTAGGCAGTGCCGACGACGTCATAGCCACCTACCGCCAGCTGACCGGCCCCGCCCCACTGATGCCGTCGTGGGCCTTAGGCTATATACACTGCCGCGAGCGGTTCCACTCCTCTGAGGAGATACTCCAGACGGCCAACAGGTTCCGCAGCGAGCAACTGCCGGTCAGCGTGATGGTGCAGGACTGGCAGTACTGGGGCAAGTACGGCTGGAACTCCATGCAGTTTGACGAGCAGTACTACCCCGACCCGAAGGCACTCACCGACAGCCTGCACCGCATGGGCATCAGGCTGATGGTCTCAGTATGGTCGAAGATAGACAAGAACTCCGCAGTGGGCCGGCAGATGGTGGCCGACAACTACTACATACCCGGCACCGACTGGATAGACTTCTTCAACCCCGACGCCGCAGCGGCCTACTGGCGCAACTTCCGTGAGCGGCTGGTGCCATTAGGCATCGACGCCTGGTGGCAGGACGCCACCGAGCCTGAGAACGACGACCTGGCCGGCCGACGCGTCGGAGCCGGCGGCCGATGGGCCGGCGAGCAGGTGCGCAACGTTTACCCCCTGCTGGTCAACAAGACGGTCTACGAGGGGCTGACCGCTGCCAGCAGCCAGCAGCCGGATGCCGGCAGCCCCATGATACTGACACGCTGCGGATTCCCAGGCATACAGCGCTACGGCTCGGCCCTGTGGAGCGGCGACGTGGGCAACGACTGGGAGACCCTGCGCCGACAGATTGTCGCCGGACTGGGCGTGCAGGCCGCAGGCGTGCCCTGGTGGACCTACGATGCCGGAGGCTTCTTCCGACCCGGCGACCAGTACACCAACCAGGACTACATCGAGCGCATGCTGCGCTGGATAGAGACGTCGGTCTACCTGCCGCTGATGCGCGTCCACGGCTATATGAGCAACACTGAGCCCTGGAACTACGGCCCCGAGGCGAAGGCCATCATCGCCGAGTGCCTCAACGAGCGTTACCGCCTGCTGCCCTACATCGAGGCCTGCGCCAAGCGCATTGCCACGGAGGGCTACACCCTGATGCGACCCCTGGTGTTCGACTTTGCCGACGACCCCGAGGCCCTGCAGCAGAAGTATGAGTACATGTTCGGCCCGTCGCTGCTCATCAGCCCCGTCACCGAGCCGGGCGTCACACAGTGGCGCACATACCTGCCCCGCAACAAGGGCGGATGGACCGACCGCCGCACAGGCCGCCACTACGACGGCGGACAGACGGTGACCACGGCCGTTGACAAGGGCCACATTCCCGTCTTTGAGCGGGCAGGCTATGAGATGGATGATTGAGTGAAACAAAAAACATCAAGCAAGATTTTTACGTGGCTGCAAATCCATGAGGTCGAAAAACATCAGTCGGGTGGTCTGAGGAACAACTGCTTTGTCCTTGCGGGTACTCATTGATTCTTCCTCTTCCGAAGCAAACAGGTAAGTAAATCCGTTCTTCTCGTAGTATGCCAATGCATCAGGCGCATTACGAGCATCAACTATCAAGAAGCGGTAACCTGTTTTACCACCTCTGCTCAACCAACGTTTGATAAAATTCATAAGGGCTGTACCAATGCCTTGATGTGCCATAGCCTTATTGACCGCCAATCGTCCTATCAAGATGCCTGGATAGCGCTTTAGTCATAACATCTTTCCGAAAATATTCATCAAGGTCGCTTATACCACAAGAAAAATGCTCGCACTCTGCGAGCACATCTTCCGTAAGTTCTGTGAACGTAAAATCGTTCATTAGTTCTTCAACTGTCATAGAGGCATTCCTGATCTTTTCATCATCTTGACATAAGCACGCTCCTCTGCATCCGTAAATATGACGATATTGCGTGGGTTACGCTCACGCTCTTCTGCACGTTCTATGAATCTCCTTGCAGATTCACCGTGCAATGTTGGGATAATCTTTACCGGTGTTGCCATATCTGTATCTCCTTTTGGTTCTCGCTGCAAAATTAGGCAAAATTCTCCAAAGTTGCAAGCATTTAGAAAGATTTCAACCAAAAAGAAAGAAAAGTCGAGGGTAGTTTTGCAGAAATATAGCAAAATAGCACAAGGATTCGAGAAAATTTGCTCACACAGGATCTGTCCCCTTCTATGTTGCAAACCAAATAATTGGTTCATACTTTAGCATTGTTT
>CAMNJY010000149.1 GCA_946541745.1 uncultured Prevotellaceae bacterium | reverse complement strand
ACAGGTAGAGGTCGTACTTCTTCACCAGGTCGCGTATCTGGTTCATCTCGCGGCGGGTGTACAGGTAGCCCGTGGGGTTGTTGGGGTTGCAGATCATGATGGCCCTTGTGCGCTCGTTGATGAGTTCCTCAAACTTCTCCACCTTAGGCAGCGAGAAGCCCTCCTCGATGGTGGTGGCTATGGTGCGTATCCTGGCTCCGGCCGAAATGGCGAAGGCCATGTAGTTGGCGTAGGCAGGCTCGGGCACGATAATCTCGTCGCCGGGATTCAGACACGACAGGAAGGCAAAGAGCACGGCCTCGGAACCGCCCGAAGTGATGATGATGTCGTCGGCAGTCACCCGTATGTTGTACTTGGCGTAGTAGTCTACCAGTTTCTCACGGTAGCTCAGGTAGCCCTGCGAGGGCGAGTATTCCAGGATGTCGCGGTCAATGTGTTTCAGCGCGTCAAGGCCCACCTGGGGTGTAGGCAGGTCGGGCTGGCCTATATTCAAGTGGTACACACGCGTGCCGCGCTGCTTGGCGGCAACGGCTAAGGGAGCCAGTTTGCGGATAGGCGACTCGGGCATTTCGAGGCCACGGACAGATATTTCAGGCATCTTCGTTATTTACTATTTAGCTGTTTACGATTTACGTTTTATCACCAAAAACGGTGCAAAGTTACGATTTTTTTTTTAATTCGTGCGTTTTTTCAGATTTTATGTGTACTTTTGCACGTAATTATTGAAAAGTAAATTGTAAAACGGCAAATAGTAAACGGTGAACTACGAAGAATTAGTTGAATCGAGAAACGGGGCGGCTATGTCGGGTGATAGCTTGCCCTTTGGTCAGTTCAGTAGGAAACTGATTGACGGCAAGTATGCCAACGTGGTGGACATTCGCGAGGACTTGCTCGACAGCCTGGTCTTCGCCGATGCCCTCAACACCGAGGCCGAGCGCAACAAGGCGCTCAACCATCAGGGCCAGCTGCACTTCACGCTGACCACCACCCCCGAGGGTCAGCGGCAGGTGAAGACCGACCAGGGCAGCTACACCACCTTTGAACATCTGCTGGCCGACAACCCGGCTGTGGTGGCCGGCAAGGACTTCATCATAGGTACCGTGCGCCAGCTGCTGGAGCTGACGTCCTATCTCCACGACCAGGGGGTGCTCCACATCTGCTTTGCACCCGACAACGTGCTGGCCCGCAAGAACGACCACCGGCCCATGCTGCTCTTCCACGGGTCGTTTTACGAGGACTTCGGCGACCAGATGGCCCTTTATGGCGACAAGGCCGCAGAGTTCATTGCCCCCGAGGTGCTCGACGAGAAGGTGTTCGATACGCGCGCCGACATCTATTCCATAGGCCGGTTCATGGACTATCTGTACCGACAGTCGGAAGTGCCCATCGAGCTAAAAGGCGTCATCAGGAAAGCTACCGAGACCGACCCCGATAAGCGCTACCAGACCCCTGAGGACATGCTGCAGGCGATGGCCGTCCGCCAGCACTCGCGCAGCGTGGCGATGGTGGCGGCGGGTGTGCTCATAGCAGCCCTCGTGGGCTACGGCCTCTACACAACGATGAACCCTGAGCCAGAAAAGATAGAATTTGTAAAGGCGGCTCCCGAAGCCCCCGAGGACGACCTGCTGGACGACGGCCTTGACCCCACCACCGAACTGGGGCTACCCTTAGACACCACGATGGCCAGCGTGGACGAGCGGAAGATGCGCGAGTACAACTCGAAGGCCGAGCAGATATTCCGCAAGCAGTTTACACGCAAGGCCGAGGGCATACTGTCGAAGATATACAACAACGAGCGCATGAATGCCAACGAGAAAGCGTTCCTCGCTACCAGCCAGTCAACGATGCAGGAGCTGGTCAAGGCATCGGCACAGCTGGGCATCGACGCCGGCCTGCCCGCTTCGCGCAGCCAGCTGATAGCCGGACAAATCATTGAGGCCGTGAGCAACCGGCTGAAGGCGCAGGCCGACAGCAGGCGCAAGGCGAGGGTGAACGGATTCTCGGCCACCCGCCGCACACAGCCTGAGGAGGAGTCGCCGCTGACCGCCCGCCCCAGGGCCACTGAGGCTGAGAAGACCCCTGAGGCCACCGAGACTACCCAGCCCCCCGAGAACGCAGACCCCAGCG
The DNA here is from genome assembly GCA_946541745.1 of uncultured Prevotellaceae bacterium. Lineage (GTDB taxonomy): Bacteria > Bacteroidota > Bacteroidia > Bacteroidales > Bacteroidaceae > Prevotella. The sequence continues at coordinate 4,227 of CAMNJY010000149.1, read as the reverse complement.
ACCCTCAGACCACGCCCAAGAAAACCATCAGGCAGCGTGAGATGGAGATGGAGCGTCACGGCATACCCATCATAGGAAGAGAGAAAGACAAGAACAACGAATAATACAGCTTTTAAAAAACATTTATGAGATCAAGAACAGCTATCTGGTTTGAATGCAAGATTCAGTACGAGAAAACGATGGACGACGGGCTGCAGAAGAAAGTGGTGGAAACCTATACCATCGACGCCCTCTCGTTCACCGAGGCCGAGCAGCGCATCATGGAGGAGATGTCGTCGTACATCAGCGGTGAGTTCAACATCAAGGATATTAAGATTGCCCCCTATAAGGAGATATTCTTCAGCGACATGGACAGTGCCGACCGCTGGTACAAGGCCAAGCTGCAGTTTATAACCATTGACGAGAAGACCGCCAAGGAGAAGCGTTCCAGCGTGAACTACCTCGTCAACGCCGGCACGCTGAACGGCGCGGTGAAGAACATCGACGAGGTGATGGGCGGCACCATGATTGACTACGTCATTGCCTCGGTAGCCGAAACTACCATTATGGACGTCTTCGAGTACGGGCACGAGCAGAAAGCTGACGATAAGCCCGAATATGAGCAGTAGGGGGTGACTATGTACGACGTCAAAGGAAACTTAAGGCGGGTATTGAGCCGGTTGCCGCAGGGCGTACGCCTTGTGGCTATCAGCAAGTATCACCCCAACGCTTATATAGAGGCCGCCTACGAGGAGGGCCAGCGCGTGTTTGGCGAGAGCCACGAGCAGGAGCTGAAGCTGAAGCATGCCTCGCTGCCGCAGGACATCGTGTGGCACTTCATAGGCCATCTGCAGACCAACAAGGTGAAGTACATAGCCCCTTATATAAATATGGTGGAGGCGGTAGACTCGATGAAGCTGCTGCGCGAAATCGACAGGCAGGCGGCCAAGTGCAACCGTGTCATCGACGTGCTCCTGGAACTGCACATCGCCGAGGAGGCCACCAAATACGGTCTGACGCTCGACGACTGCCGCCAGTTGCTGGCCGACGGCGAGTGGCGCCGTCTGGAGCATGTGCGCATTTGCGGCCTGATGATGATGGCCTCGCTCACCGACGACCGCGAGCAGATACGCCGTGAGTTTACCGTAGCGGCCAATTTCTTCGACGAGGTGAAGCAGCAGTATTTTGCCGACGCTCCGTGGTTCTGCGAGCGTTCGTGGGGCATGAGCGACGATTACGACATCGCCGTTGAGTGTCGCAGCACGATGGTGCGCATCGGCACCAGCATCTTCGGACCGAGGGTCTATTAGGCGCCGGTCTTCTCAGCCAATAGCGGCTACCAGCCCAGCCAGTCGTCTATCAGCATGCGGGCTATGGATAGCTTCTCGGGAATGGTGGGCAGGCTGTCGCGGCTGAACCAGCCGCCTTTGGCTATCTCGCTGCGTTGCAGGTGAATCTCGCCTGTCACGTAGTCGGCGTGGAAACCCACCATCAGTCCGCAGGGGTAGGGCCACGGCTGCGAACCGAAGTAGCGTATGTTGGTGATGGTGATGCCCGTCTCCTCCATTGTCTCGCGCCGCACGGCTTCCTCCAGGGTCTCGCCCGTTTCCACGAAGCCTGCCACAAGGCCGTAGAAATCGGTCCGGAAGTTCCTGGCCCTCACCAGAAGCACCTCGTCGCCGCGGTGAATGAGCACGATGATGGCCGTAGCCAATAGCGGCCATAGCTCCTTGCCGCACCCCGTACACTTCTTCGATATGATGGTGTCCATGCGCGTCGGTGAGCCACAAACGCCGCAGTATCTGGTATTGGCATCCCAATAAAGCAGTTCACGACACTTGCCGGCCTTCAGGTAGAGTTCGCGCGGCAGTTGGTAGTAGCTCTGGCGCAGGCCGCTCATCACGTAGCCCGGCCGTCCGGTGACGGGCTGGCTGACGCTGTAGGCCGTCACGGGTGTGCCGTCGTCCATGGGGCTGATGTCCATCAGGTGGGTCCACGCCTTCACCTCCGTGGGCGGTTCTTCCTGCAGCGGGATGCTAAAAGTCCCGTCAGCCCGCTGCTCTAACAGCAACTCGTCCTTGCAAAACACGAAATAGTATCTCATATCCTCATTCCTCATATATCCTCGTTCCTCGTTCCTCGCCCCTCATTTCCCAAACAGTGTCAGGCTGTCGCGGCGCAGTGCGGGCTTCACCCACTCCTCGGGCACGAAGCGCCAGTTGTGGTTGGGGCGCGGGGCGACGGTACCCATGCGCTCTATCTCCTGCGTCAGGTAGTGGCGCTGGTCAAGCTCGGTGTGAAACACCACGCGCCCCTCCAACGAGTCCTTGGGAATGCCGGCCCCGCGGGTCAGCAACTCGCCGCCGCCGTTGGCACGATAGCTGTTCATCACCACCCGGTACCACCGCTTCTCGTCAAACGGCTGTCCGTCCGACATCTTCAATATGCGTACCTTCTGACCGTCGGGCTTGGTCAGGTCAACCTCGTAGTCGATGCCGCAGGCTGAGTCGAAGTTGAAGGTATAGTACTGGAAACCTGTACGTTGCTGATCGCCCTTCGAGTTGTCGTTCAGCCTCAGTGCATGGTCGCTGGGGCTGGTCATCGTGTTAGTCCACATGTCGTAGCTGAACTCCAGATGCTTGCGCACCTCCTCGCCCGTCATGCGAAGCACGTAGAGCAGGTTCTCAAAGCGGTAGAGCTTGAACATGTCGCCCTGGGTGACGTCGCCGGCGTTGATGACCGTGTTGAACGACAGCGGGGCGTTGAACGAAATGTCGGCCTTCGATATCTGCAGCTGCAGATTGTGTATCAGGTCGGTAAAGGCTGAGTTGCCGAAGAAGCTCTCGCGGGTGTAGACAGGGTGCTCAAACCGGCCTATGCGGCGGTCAACGTATGCCTTCACCCGGTCTATCTGGGGCTGGAAATGGCTCACCATCTGCTGGTCTATCTGCTCATCGCGCACGCTGACTATTTCGCCGCTGATGTCCTTCTTCGTCAGTTGTCCGTTCACGTAGGTCAGCTCAATGTCGGCCACGGCCACGTTCTGGGCGTAGCACGAAGGGTCGATGATGAGCGTCTTGCTGCCGGCCACGTTGGTAATCCACTCGTTGTGTACCTGGTGATCGTGGCCGAAGAAGATAACATCGAACTCTGGCACCTCGCGCGCCACCGCGCCCGTAGCGTCCTCTTCGTACTCGGGGGTGACGATGCCGCCTTCCTTTCCGCTGTGGAAGAGGCCGAAGATGAGGTCGGGCTGCTCGTATTCCTTGATATACTTCGCCCATTTCTTGGCGCATCCTACCATCTCCTCAAACTCCATTCCCTTCCACACGTTTTTGGTCAGCCAGTTGGGAATGGCGGGTGTCAGCATGCCGACGATGGCTATCTTCACCCCGTCGATGTTGTGGACAGAGTAGGGCTGCAGGCCGTCGTAGACTTGTGTGGGCCGGCCTTTCAAACGGTCGCGGGCAGGCTGCTCTTTCTTCACGATGTTGGCACCGAGCAGCGGACAGCGCACCTCGCGAATCCACTTGTCGTACACCTTGTGGCCGGGCTCAATGTCGTGATTGCCAACGGTTTCGGCGTCGTAGCCCATATAGTTGACAACCGAGGCGGCCAGGTTCTCGTCCTCCGGCATGACGTAGTTCGACCAGTAGACGCAGGGCTGTCCCTGCAGGATGTCGCCGTTGTCGATGAGCAGCAGGTGGTCGCCCATCAGCCGGCGCTGCTGCCTGACGTAGGTGTTAACGCGCGCGAGCGTACCCTTCAGCGGTTTCTTGTCCATAAAGTCGTAGGGGAAGAAGTGGCCGTGAACATCGCTGGTTTCTATCACCTTGATGCTCACCTTCTTGGTGGTGGTCTGGGCTGTAGCGGCCGACAGTGTCAGTGCTACGGCGGTAGCGAGGATGGCTGTCCTTTTCATTAGTTTTTAGCTTTAGATTTCTATGTAACTAATAGTTATTGTCACTGTTTACCCGGGAACGCGGGCGCCCTCGCCCGCCACAGATGCGGGCGAGGCGCCCGCGTTCCCGGTATCGGCTGCAAAAATACTGCTTTTTCTTGAAATAATCGCCCTCCCCGTACCTTTTTTTTCGTTGTTTTGCCGGTTGGCACGTTTTTTGCTGGCTGTATTGTAAAGAAATAAAAAATAGTGGAGGATTAGATTATGGCATTTATCGATTACTATAAGATTCTGGGCGTCGACAAGTCGATACCTCAGAAGGATGTGAAGAAGGCCTACCTGAAACG
>CAMNJY010000148.1 GCA_946541745.1 uncultured Prevotellaceae bacterium | reverse complement strand
GCGAGGGCGGTTTCGACTGCGTAGTCATTATCCGTGGCGGTGGTGCCACCAGCGACATGTCGGGGTTCGACACGCTGGCCCTGGCCGAGAACGTGGCCAATTTCCCCTTGCCCGTCATCACCGGCATTGGCCACGACCGCGATGAAAGCATTATCGACATGGTGGCTCACACCAGGGTGAAGACCCCCACCGCCGCCGCCGCCCTGCTCATAGACCACGCCCAGAGCGTTAGCGACGCCCTCGACGACATGCAACGCCGCCTGGCCACCCGTGCCCAGCAACGGCTCTTACTCCTTGCCTCCAGGCTCTCGCTGCTCCAGTCTGCGCTGCCACGGCTCTTCACGGTGGTCAAGACCCGCCAGGAGGCCTGCATCGACACGCTCTACCGGCGGCTGCTGGCTCTCATCGGGCAGAAGGTCGTTGCCCATCGCGGGCGTCTCGACACCTTCGGGCAGCGGCTGCCGCTCATCGTCCAGCGCCGTCTGACCACCGAGCACCACCGGCTGGAACTCACCGCCGAGAAACTCAAAATGCTCGACCCCGCACTGCTGCTCAGTCGTGGCTACAGCATCACCTTGAAGGACGGACGCGCCGTGCGCGACCCCCAGCAGTTGCAGCAGGGCGATCTGATAGAAACACGACTGGAAAAAGGAACCATCAAATCAACAGTAATATGAAACAGGAACAGAAATACGAGCAGGCCTATCAGGAACTGCAAACCATTGTCCGTCGCATGGAAAACGACGAACTCGATATTGACCAGATGACAGAACAGCTGAAGCGTGCCCAACAGCTGTTGCGCTTCTGCAAGGACAAGCTTACAAAGACCGACGAGGAAATCAAGAAGATATTGGCCGACGAGTCAGCCTGACGAGTTGCGTGTGCAGGGAGGTGTTGACCGTGCGCTATATTTAAAAAAACTTAACGAAAGTCAAATAGTAAAGCCGTAAATCCCTGTTTTTAAATATTTCTTATTACCTTTGCACCCGCTTTCCAATATTCGAGGTGTAGCGCAGTTGGTAGCGTTCCTGGTTTGGGACCAGGATGTCGCAGGTTCGAGTCCTGTCACCTCGACCATCCACGAGGGTAACTGTCTTTTACTTGGGCAGTTGCCTTTTTCTTTTTTATGCCATGCTCTTCACGGCCCGCCTTATCATCCACCTGCAGCTGTAGGCGGGGGCTAAGGGTGCGAACTTGGCGAAGTGCGAGAGTTTGATGAGCGTTGACTCCAACTTGTGGCGCCAGCCGCTGAAGCCGCTGCGCTTGTTCCATCGGCCCATGTTGCCCCTGTAGAGCATCACGGCCAGTATGCGGTCGGCATAGTGCCGGTCGGTGGCTGTCAGCTCGCCGCAGGGGAGGTCCTCCGGCGGCAGGCCCAGACGGTCAGCCATCAGTGCTGCGCAGGCCTTGAAGGCGCGCTCCATGCCCAGCTGGCGCAGGTGGCCCCTCAGCCTCTCGCGGTCGGCAGGCAGCAGGCCGTAGTGGAGCAGCACCGCCAGGTCGCAGAGCTGCCGCAGTCCCACGCCCAGTTCCATGAGGTGGTGATATAGATGTAGAAAGACGTAGAGGGCGTGCAGCGTCGGCGACAGCGTCCTTACCGGCCTTCCGTCCACGTTGACCGTTGTCCCCGTGTCGGTGGCCATGAGCTGCTGCCAGTACCGGTTGCGCCGTCGGCTGTAGAGCTGTGTCAGGGCGAAGTGTCCCTCAAAGGTTACGCCCTCGCGCTGGAAGTGGACGTGGTAGTCGGAGCCCTCGCGCCGAGGCTCCACCCCCCACTGCTGGCGTACCACCGCCACCGAGCGGTCAAAGCTGGCCGGCGCCACGTAGTAGTCTATGTCGCCCGCCTCGCGCAGCGACCCGTCGGGGTAGTAGGTCGCCACCGCCTGACCTTTCACCACGACATAGTCCACCCCGGCTGCCGTCATGAGGGCTGCCAGGTGGCTCACCCCTTTGTCAATCTGGCTGCTGTGCTGCTGCACCTGTGCCACCACCCCTAAGCACTCATAGCGCTGGTCTTCCTGCGTCACCAACCCGCAGCGCACCAGTGCCTCGGCTATCAGGCTGCCGACGGCCTGCTGGTCGGCGCCTGCCAGCAGTCGTCTCACCATAGCCTCCGGCAGCGGCTGCCGGGGCAGCGGCTCGTCACGCCGCCATAGGGCGTTTCTCAGCAGTAGGAAGAACAGCTCCTTCATAAACCTCGCTCCTTGTTCCTCGTTCCTCGCTCCTCGTTCCTCGTTCCTCGCTCCTCGCTCCTCGCTCCTCGCCCTAAATACCAAGTCCGCCCTGGAAGCTCAGGTCTACGGCCTTGCTCTGCTGCAGGCGCGAGTACGGGGGCACGTCGTTCACCACCCAGATGTTGCCGCCCACCACCGAGTGGTGGCCTATGGTGATGCGGCCCAGTATGGAGGCGTTGGAGTAGACGGTGACGTAGTCCTCGATGATGGGGTGTCGCGGCACGTTGAGCATGTTGCCCTCGGCGTCGTACTTGAAGCTCTTGGCACCCAGCGTGACGCCTTGGTAGAGGGTGACGTGGCTGCCTATGATGCAGGTCTCGCCGATGACGACGCCCGTGCCGTGGTCGATGGCGAAGTGGTCGCCAATCTCGGCCCCCGGGTGTATGTCGATGCCCGTGCTGGAGTGTGCCTGCTCGGTGATGATGCGTGGCAGTATGGGTATCTGCATGCTGTGCAGGGCGTGGGCTACGCGGTAGTGGGTCATGGTGTTCACCACGGGATAGCTGAAGATAACCTCGCCGTAGGTCTGCGCCGCCGGGTCGTTGTCGAACATGGCCTCCACGTCGGTGTAGAGCAGTCGCTTGATTTCCGGCAGCTGGTTGATGAAGTCGAGGGCCATCTGCTGCGCCGTCTCCTCCACGTCGTCGCCCTGGCATTCGGTGCAGAACTGTAGTCCGCAGGCTATCTGCCTGCAGAGCAGTTCGTAGAGCTCCTCCATGTTGACACCTATTATATATTGCCGCATGCGTTCGTCGGCTTGCCGGCGGTGGAAGTAGTCGGTGAAGATGATGGTCTTCGCTATCTGTACAATGCGTTTCACGTCCTCCACCGAGGGCAGGGGTGCCCCCGTGGCGGGCATCATGGCATCCTCCTTCTCGGTGTGGGCGGCCATGACGGCCACGTTGCGCTGTAGGGTCTCGTTGACGTTTCTGTGATTCATAATGGTTGACTGATAAAAGTAAATCGGCTGCAAAGTTACGACAAAAAAGCAAAAAAACACGGATTTATCAAAGATTCTTTACTAAAAACTTGCTTTTATCGTGGAAATTATATAATTTTGCGGCCTATTTAAGATAGTTGTACCAAAAGCATTCAGAAACTGATCGTCAACAGTCAACAAAATGGCAAGCGACAAGAAAATTAATATCGAAGACCTGGAAGAATTACTCGAGGAGCGTCAGGAGGAGGAGCGCCCTTCGCTGTTCCGCTTCCGCTTACAGACCATCTTCTCCATCCTTGTGCTCAACTGGCAGTACTTCCTGCTTTCCATCTTCATCTTCGTCTGCGGCGCCCTCATCTACCTGCGCTACATAGAGCCGGTGTACCAGATGTCGGCCCGCATGCTCATCAAGGGCGATGGTTCGCGGCGCGCCTCGGCCATGCTCAGCGGCACGGTGGCCAGTTCCTCAGGCCTTGACAACGAGATAGAGATTATCCGCTCGCGCATCCTGCTGCGCGACGTCGTCCGCGAGTTGAAGCTCTACACCGAGTACCACACCGAGGGTCGCGTGCTCGACCAGATACTCTACGGCAACCAGCCCGTCAACCTTGACCTCGACCCCGCCCACCTCGACAGCCTCGACAAGGCCCTCATTGAGGGTGGCCGCTATAGCGGCATCACCGCCCAGGTGAGGCGCCAGGGCAAGTACTACCTCGTCAGCGGCACTGTCAACAACGGCGGTGTCGCCACCCCCTTCGCCCGCAAGACCCAGTCGCTGCCCGCCTGCTTCAAGACCCCCATCGGCACCGTCACCCTGACCACGGGCTACGGCGGCGAGCTTCATGACGGCGGCGTGGTCAACGTCAGCCTGGTGCCGCCCATGCAGAAAGCCGCCTCCTATCTTGGCGCCATGAGCATCGCCCCATACGGCCGCACCGACATTGCTGTGGTGACGCTCACCGACAAGAACGTGCGCCGGGGCATGGACTTCCTGCGCCGCCTCACCGACTGCTACAACCGCCAGGCCAATGCCGACAAGAACGAGATAGCCCTGCGCACCGAGGAGTTTATCAACGACCGCATGCGCAAGATCAGCAACGAGCTGGGCAACACCGAGGGGGCCATAGCCCAGTACAAGAAGCAGAACGTGGTCACCGGCGTCAGTGCCGGCACCCCCTCGCTCACCAATGAGTTTACCGACCGCCTGTCGGAGGCCAACGCCCAGATAAAACTCATCGACCACCTGCGCGACTATATCAACGACCCTGAGAACCACAACCAGATAGTGCCCTCCAACGTAGGCCTGACCGACGGTGTCTACACCACCCTCATCGGCAACTACAACAAGGCCGTGCTCGACCGCAACCGCATGCTCAAGGCGGCCAGCGAGCAGGCTCCCCAGGTGCAGACGCTGACGGCCACCATCGACGAGCTGCGCACCAGCATCCTGAGCGCCCTCATGCAGGCCCGCCACTCGGCCGACGTCAACCGCCTCGGCATACAGTCGCAGTACGCCCAGTATCTCAGCCGCGCCGCCAGCGTCCCTGACCAGGAGCGCGTGCTCACCGAGATAGGGCGCCAGCAGGACGTCCACTCCAGCCTCTACATGCTGTTGCTGCAGAAGCGCGAGGAGAACAACATAGCCCTGGCCGCCACCGCCGACAAGGGCAAGCTCATCGACGAGCCCCTCTTCATGGGGCAGGTCAGCCCCCGCCCCAACTCCATCATCACCACCGCCGTCGCCGTGGGCTTCCTGCTGCCTTTCGGCATCCTCTTCCTGCTCAGCCTCTTCCGCTACAAGATTGAGGGCCACGACGACGTGGTCGACCTTACCTCGCTGCCCGTCATTGCCGACGTGGCCATGGCCAGCGACACCGCCAAGGGCGTGGCCGGCGTCGTGGTGCATGCCAACAAGAACACCCAGATGGACGAGATATTCCGCTCGCTGCGCACCAACCTGCAGTTCATGCTCCAGGGCGACCAGAAGGTTATCCTCATCACCTCCTCCACCTCCGGCGAGGGCAAGACGTTCATCGCCGCCAACATTGCCGTGAGCTTCGCCCTCCTGGGCAAGCGCGTGCTGCTCTGCGGTCTCGATATCCGCAAGCCCGCCCTCGGCCGCCTCTTGGGACTGGCCGACCGCAAGCAGGGCATCACCCCCCTGCTCACCCGCGACAGCGTCACTCTCGACGAGCTGCGCCAGCAGGTGGTACCCTCAGGCGTGGCCGACGGCCTCGACCTGCTGCTGGCCGGTCCCGTGCCGCCCAACCCCACCGAGATGCTGGCCCGCGAGGTGTTCCCCCAGATTATCGACCTCATGCGCCAGCAATACGACTACATCATCTTCGACACCGCCCCCGTGGGCCTGGTCAGCGACACGCTCCAGATAGCCCGCCACGCCGACGTGTCGGTAGTCGTCTGCCGTGCCGACTACACGCCCAGGTCGTCGTTCGGACTGGTCAACGCCCTGGCACGCGACAAGAAGCTGCCCAACGCCTGTGTCGTGCTCAACGGCATCGACATGTCGCGCCGCAAGTATGGCTACTACTACGGCTATGGCCGCTACGGCAAGTACGGCCGCTACGGCTATGGGCGCTATGGTTACGGCCGCTACGGCTATTCGCGCTACGGCTACAGCAACTACGGCTCCTACGGTGCCTATGGCCAGTATGGCCGCTACGCCGACTCCAACTACGGCGACAAGCAGGACGACAGCGTGAAACGATGAAGATTGAAAATCGTAAATACCAAAGATGACCATCGCAGTAGACTTTGACGGCACCATCGTCACCCACAACTACCCTGAGATAGGCGAGGAGATACCCTTCGCCACCCAGACCCTGCGCATGCTCACTGAGAAGGGCCACCGCCTCATACTGTGGACCGTCCGCCAAGGCCGCTTCCTCGACGAGGCCGTGGAGTGGTGCCGCCAGCGCGGCGTGGAGTTCTACGCCGTCAACCTGGACTACCCCGAAGAGACTCCTCAGAACAACGAGCACTGGACGCGCAAGCTCAAGGTCGACGTCTTCATCGACGACCGCAACCTCGGTGGCCTGCCCGACTGGGGCACTATCTACCGCATGATAACCCGCAACTGCACGTGGAACGACGTCATAGAGGAGACCCTCGACGGCTCGCGCCCCTACGACTACGACCAGCGCCACCGTCGCCGCCGCCGCTGGTGGCAAATCTTCTGACTTTGAACATTGAACGTTAACATTAAATATTGAACTTTAACATTAAATATTGGCATTATGTTATCTCCCTTCACCCTTCACCCTTCACCCTTCACCAAAAAG
>CAMNJY010000147.1 GCA_946541745.1 uncultured Prevotellaceae bacterium | reverse complement strand
ACAAGTACCTGCGCTCGGTGGCCGAGTTCGACAACTACCGCAAGCGCACGCTGAAGGAGCGGGCAGAGCTGATACTGAACGGCGGCGAGAAGGTGCTCACTGCCATTTTGCCAGTGGTCGACGACATGGAACGTGCCATCGACAACGGTGCCAAGACCGACGATCCGGCGGTGCTGCGTGAGGGTATGGAACTGATTTACCACAAGCTGCTGAAGGTGATGGAGGCCCAGGGCGTGAGCATGATAGAGACCGACGGGGCCGACTTCGACACCGATGTTCATGAGGCCGTGGCCATGGTGCCGGGTATGGGCGACGACAAGAAGGGCAAGGTGATAGACTGCCTGCAGAAGGGGTACAAACTGAACGACAAGGTGATACGCCACGCCAAGGTGGCAGTGGGTCAATAGTAATTGATAGTTAAATGGCACAAAAGAGAGACTACTACGAGGTGCTGGGCGTCGGGAAGGGCGCTTCAGAGGACGAGATAAAGAAGGCCTATCGCAAGATAGCCATCAAGTACCACCCCGACCGCAACCCCGGCGACAAGGACGCCGAGGAGAAGTTCAAGGAGGCGGCTGAGGCTTACGACGTGCTGCACGACCCGCAGAAGCGTCAGCAGTACGACCAGTTCGGATTCGACGGCCCTATGGGCGGCGGTTTCGGCGGCTTCGGCGGTGCTTCGATGAACATGGACGACATCTTCTCGATGTTCGGCGACATCTTTGGCGGTCACGGCTTTAGCGGCTTCGGTGGCGGCGCCCGTCGGCAGCAGCACCGGGGTAGCGACCTGAGACTGAAGGTGAGGTTGACACTGGAGGAAATCAATCAGGGCGTCACCAAGAAGTTCAAGGTGCGCAAGGATGTTCCCTGTCAGCACTGTCACGGCACGGGTGCCGAGGACGGCTCCGGGCGTGAGCAGTGCCCCACGTGCCACGGTTCGGGCGTCATCACCCACACCACGCAGAGCATCTTCGGCATGATGCAGACCCAGGGCGTGTGCCCCACCTGCGGCGGCGAGGGTACGGTGATTAAGAACAAGTGCCACGAGTGTGGCGGTGAGGGCATCGTCAAAGGCGAGGAAGTGGTAGAGATTAAGATACCCGCCGGCGTGGCCGAGGGCATGGTGGTCAACGTGCCGGGCAAAGGCAATGCAGGGCGGCGCAACGGTGTGAACGGCGACATTCAGGTGTTCATTGAGGAGGAGAAACACAGCCAGTTTGTGCGTGACGGTAACGACCTGATATATAACCTATTGCTTGATTTCCCTACAGCGGCACTTGGAGGCGAGGTAGAGATACCCACCATTGAGGGCAGCAAGCTGCGCGTGAAGCTTGACAACGGCACTCAGCCCGGCAAGACGCTGCGGCTGCGCGGCAAGGGTCTGCCTGCCGTACAAGGCTTCGCTGGCGGGCGCGGCGACCTGGTGGTTAACATCAGCGTTTACGTGCCCAAGACCCTAAGCCGCGACGAGAAGGAGGCCATAGAGCGCTTCAAGGACAGCGACAACTTCAAGGGTGACCGTCAGACAAAGGAAACCATCTTCCAGCGTTTCAAGAACTATTTTAGCTGAACCCAAATACATGACCTACGAAGAGACCTGCGACTACCTGTTCAACCAGACTGCCAACTACGAAAGCCAGGGACAGGGCGGCTACAAGACCGGACTCGACAGCATGAAGAAGCTGGACGAGCATTTCGGTCATCCCCACCAACATTTCAAGAGCATCCACATTGCCGGCACCAACGGCAAGGGGTCTGTGTCCCACACACTGGCGGCCATCCTGCAGGTCTGCGGCTACAAGATAGGACTCTACACGTCGCCCCACCTGGTGGACTTCAGCGAGCGCATACGCATTAACGGACAGCCGATAGACCAGGAGTATGTGGTGAGGTTTGTGGAACAGAACAAGCAGACGTTTGACAACCTGGGGTCTACCTTTTTCGAGATAGCCACCGAGATGGCCTTCCAGTACTTCAGCGACCACGATGTGGATATAGCCATCGTCGAGGTGGGACTGGGCGGACGACTGGACAGCACCAACATCATTACACCTATTTTATCTGTCATCACCAACGTCAGCCTTGACCACACCAACCTGCTGGGCACGATGGTGGAGCAGATAGCCATGGAGAAGGGCGGCATCATCAAGCCCGGCGTGCCCGTCGTGGTAGGCGAGACCATGCCTGAGACACGCCCTATCTTTGAGGCGCTGGCGGCCGAGAACAAGTCGCCGATAAGCTATGCCGAGGAGGACGGCGAACTGCTGTCAGCCGAATTTATAGCCGACGACTCAACCATCTACTACACCACCGCCCACTGCGGCAACTTCAAGGGCGGGCTCTGCGGCCAGTATCAGCCCCGCAACACGCGCACTATCCTGACGTCGCTCAACGAGCTGGTGAAGCAGGGCTATCTCTGCCAGGCACTGCATAGGGAGTCGCAAATCTCCATAGGCAGGGAGATGAGCGAGGCCTTCCTCCACGTGTGCGACATCACCGGTCTGCAGGGACGCTGGCAGACTGTGCGCACACAGCCCACCGTCATTTGCGACATAGGTCACAATGTGGCCGCCTGGCAGTACCTGAGCCAGCAGCTGGCCTCGGTCAAGTGCGGGCAGATGCACATCGTCTTCGGTATGGTCGACGACAAGGACATCTACGGCGTCATGGCCCTGCTGCCCAAAGACGCCGTCTACTACTTCACCAAAGGCAGCACCAAGCGGGCCCTCTCAGAGCAGTCGCTGAAGGTGTTTGGCCAGCAGTTCGGACTCGGCGGCGAGAGCTACCCCACGGTGGCCGAAGCCTACGAAGCCGCGTTGAAAGCAGCCGGAAATGATGACTTAATTTTCATCGGAGGTAGCAATTATGTGGTGGCAGACTTCCTAAAATCGCGTGTTTAGGTGTTTTTAACATTCCGTTAAGTGTTTTTTCGTCGTTTCTTTCGTTTGTTTGGTTTATTTTTTGTTACTTTGTAGGCAAATACTTCAAACTTAAAACAAACAGTTATGGCAAACACTACAGAAAATGCGAATCTCTGTGGTCTGAAGCGGGAGAACTTCCAGACCACTGTCAATGGTAAGAAAACCGATCTGTACATCCTGCGCAACCGCAAGGGCTACGAAGTAGCCATTACCAACTACGGCGGCGCAGTTTGTGCTATTATGGTGCCTGACAAGGACGGCAATGTGGCCAACGTCATCCAGGGTCACGACACCATCCAGAACGTCATCAACTCGCCCGAGCCGTTCCTCTCGACGCTTATCGGCCGCTTCGGCAACCGCATCTGCAAGGGACAGTTCACCCTGAAGGGCAAGGACTATCAGCTGGCCATCAACAACGGCCCCAACGCCCTGCACGGCGGCCCCACGGGCTATCATGCACGGGTATGGGATGCCCGCCAGATGGGGCCCCGCTCGCTGGCCCTGCACCGCATATCGAGCTACGGCGAGGAGGGCTTCACCGGCGAACTGGACGTGACCGTGGAGTTTACCTTCACCGACCTCAACGAGCTGGTCATTGAGTATCTGGCTACGACCAACAAGAAGACCATCATCAACCTGACCCACCACGCCTTCTTCTCGCTCGCAGGTACGGCCAACCCCACGCCCACTATCGACAACCAGCTGTTAGAGATGAACGCTGACTTCTACATCCCCATCGACGAGACGAGCATCCCCACGGGCGAAATCCTCAAGGTGGCAGGCACGCCGTTCGACTTCCGTACACCGAAGCCCGTAGGCCAGGACATCGATGCCGACGACCAGCAGATCAAGAACGGTGCAGGCTATGACCACTGCTTCGTGCTCAACAAGCGCGAGGAGGGCGAGCTGAGCTTTGCCGCCCGCCTGACGGAGCCCGTAAGCGGCCGCGTGTTAGAGTGTTACACCACCGAGCCTGGAGTACAGGTTTATAGCGACAACTGGGCCGACGGCTATGCCGGTGCCAACGGGGCTACGTTCCCCCGCCGCTCGGCCATCTGCTTCGAGTGCCAGCACTTCCCCGACTCGCCCAACCGTCCCTACTTCCCCAGCGTGGTGCTCAACCCCGGCGAGCGATACAAGCAGAAGACCATCTACCGCTTCGGTGTCGTGGAGTAAATCGAAAATCTGTAAATCGAAAATTTGTAAATCGAAAATAACAACATGTCACAACAGCAACAATCCCAGAACTACCTGTTCCCGTTGATCATCGTGTTCATCGTCTGCTTCCTCATCGGATTCATTACCACGATGAACAACTCCATGATAGCCTTCCTCTCGGAAGCCTTCAACCTCAGTGCCCAGCAGGGCCAGTATGTCAACACCGCCTTCTATGGCGCCTATCTACTGGCCATCCCCTTCGCCATGCTCATGAGCAAGATTGGCTATAAGGGCACCCTGCTGCTTGGTCTCGCCGTTGCTGGTATCGGCTTCGTTATCAACTCGTTCGGCATCAATGCTGCAATATCTGCTGGAAGCAACGTCTACGTCGTCTTCCTGCTCTCTATGTGCGTCGTCGCCATGGGTGTGGTCATGCTCCAGAACGTGGCCAACCCCTACGTCATGGTGCTCGGCAAGCCTGAGAGCGGCGCCTTCCGCATGACGCTGTCGCAGGCCCTCAACTCGGTGGCCACCACCGTTGCACCTATTTTCATTACCACCGTCATCATTGCCGGTAAGGCTCCCACGCCCGATGCCGTTCCCGGACCGTTCCTCGGACTGGGCATCTTCACCCTCATTATCTGCGGCATCCTGGTGTTCCTCAAGCTCCCGAAGATTGACGAAGGCAAGCAGGCCGAGGAAGTGTCAGGCGAGAAGAAGGAGTACAAGTCGAGCGTGTTCAAGTACACCCACGTCTGGCTCGGCGCACTGGCCATCTTCATGTATATGGGTGTCGAGATTGGCGTGCCCTCCATGCTGCCCTACCGCTTCCAGCTGCTCTACCCCGACATGGACTCTGCCGCCTGTGCGGCCATGGCCACCAACTATCTGGCCTTCTACTGGGGCGGCATGATGGTGGGCCGTTTCGTCGGTGCCGGCATCCTGACCAAGTTCGAGCCGCGCAAGCTGCTCACCTGCTGCCTCTGCTTAGGCGCCTTGTGCATTGCTCTGTCGCTCGTGCTTTCCACCTCGATGGTAGGCATCTGGCTGATGCTGGCCGCCGGTCTGTTCCACTCAGTGATGTGGCCCCTCATCTTCAACCTCGGTCTGCAGGAGCTTGGCCCTCACACCAAGGCTGCCTCTGGCGTTATTAACACGGGTGTCATCGGCGGTGCACTGCTCATGCCGGTCATGGGTGCCATGGTTGATGCTGCCGGTGTCATCATCGCCCTCTGCGCTATGTTCGTGTTCTACGCTTACATCATCTGGTTCTGCAACTTCGGCAGCAAAATTGGAATTTCTGCAAAATAACCTATTCAACTATCTCAAGTTGAGGAATCGGAAGGAGTCAGAAGGAGTTAGAAGTCAAATGACTAACAACGCCAATAATATCTGAAGCTTGCAGAGCGCCAGACTAATGACTTCTAACTTCATGAGGCCAAAGGCCGATAACTACTTCTAACTCCTTCAAACTCCGAAAATTGAGCGAATGCGAAACTTGAATAACCTATATAAACAGTAAATAAATTTTTTTAAATCGTAAACTAACATGATTGACATTGAATTTGTAAGAAGTCGCTTCATCAAGCATTTTGACGGAAAAACCGGTAATGTGTACACTTCGCCCGGTCGTATCAACCTGATTGGTGAGCACACCGACTATAACGGCGGATTCGTATTCCCCGGAGCTGTGGACAAAGGCGTGACTGCCGAGATGCGTGCCAACGGTACGGAAGATACCGTCATGGCCTATGCCATCGACCTGAAGGACCGCGTGGACTTCAAGCTGAGCGACCCCGCCGGCCCCAAGGCTTCGTGGGCTCGCTACATCTACGGTATCGCCCTGGAGATGAAGAAGCTGGGCGTTCCCGTTAAAGGCTTCAACATCGCCTTCGCCGGCGACGTGCCCCTCGGCGCCGGCATGTCGTCGTCGGCAGCCATGGAGAGCTGCTTCGCCTGCGGTCTGAACGACATCTTCGGCGAGAACAAGGTGTCGCAGTGGGACATTGTACTCGCCGGACAGGCCACCGAGCACAACTACTGCGGTGTCAATTGCGGCATCATGGACCAGTTCGCTTCGGTATTCGGCAAGGCAGGCTGCCTGATGCGCCTCGACTGCCGCTCCCGCGAGTTTGAGTACTTCCCCTTCAAGCCCGACGGCTACCGTCTCGTGCTGCTCGACAGCGTCGTGAAGCACCAGCTGGCAGGCTCGCCCTACAACGACCGCCGCAACTCATGCGAGAACGTCGTCAAGCACATTCAGGAGAAGCACCCCGAGGGCAAGTTCGAGACCCTGCGCGACTGCACCTGGGAGCAGCTTGAGGAGGTGAAGGAAGCCGTTGGCGAAGAGGACTACAAGCGCGCCAAGTTCGTGCTCGGCGAGAAAGACCGCGTGCTCG
>CAMNJY010000146.1 GCA_946541745.1 uncultured Prevotellaceae bacterium | reverse complement strand
ATTAATACTGCCAGACAGTGACATCGCTGACGGCGATGGAGCCGCCGTAGTTGTTGATGCTCCAGCAGTTCTTCTGGATGCCGTAGATGCGCTGCGTGTAGCAGGCCACGTTGTTGATGTACATCACGAGCACCGAGTTGTCGGTGTAGATGTCCACGTTGAACACGTTGTCGGCGGGCTGTGCAAACCAGCTGCCACGGGTCAGTGCCTGGCCGTCGTCCTTAATCTCGCCGATGCCGCTCACGCCTTCCTGCTCCATGTGGATGACACGGCCGTCGCCGTCGGGGGCAACCACCAGCGAGTAGTATTTCTCCGAGTCGGAACCACGGACGAACGACACGCCGAAGTTGTCGCCGTTGCCTGCTGTCTTCACCTTGAAGGTGATGTGGTTGTGTGCGCCCAGACGGTTGTAGAGCACGTAGGCCCCGTCGCCCGTCAGTGTGCCGTTGCTATAGCCGTTGGAGGCCATGACGGCAACGGGCTGCGGCACGTTGTACTTGGCAGCCATGGCAGGCACGGCACCCAGCGTCAGCGAGCCGTCCTCGTGCTGAATCACCTTGTGGCACACCATGGCACCGCTCCAGGCCGGCTCGGCCCAGGCTCCGCCGTGGTTGATATTCTTCTCGTGGATATTGGCACCGTAGCGGAAGGGACACCAGCCCCAGATGAAGCGGTCGGTACCGTTCGAGGCCGTCTTGCCGGCATAGAACGAGCGGTTGTCGAGAGCCACCTCGCCGGCATCGCCGCCGAAGCTGCCTTTCAGCATCTCGTAGGTGGCAGCCTTCTTGTATTTCACCTTGCGGCTCCACGGCTGCTGGTTGCTGTCGCTATAGACGAGATACCACCAGTCGCCCATCTTGAAGATGTCGGCACACTCCAGCATGCGGCTCCAGATCATGGGGAAGCGGCCTACGTGCTCCCACGTCTTCATATCGGGCGACTGGAACTCGGCAAAGCAGGGGTCGCCGCCGCTGGCGGGGTAGGTAGAGATGACCATGTGGTAGAGACCGTCGTCGGCCACGAAGACCTGCGGGTCGCGGAAGTCGTTGCTGCTGTAGCCGTAGTCGGGGCCGTTGAGCTGCCACAGCTCGTCGCGGCTCCAGTTGATGTAGTCGGGCGACGTGGCGCGCATCACTGCCTCGCGGTATTTGGCATTGCCGTTATGGCCGGTGTAGTAGATGTAGTAGAGGCCGTCTTTCTCGTTGTAGTAGCAGCAGCCCGTACCGAGGGCAGCGTCCTGCTGGTAGTCGTTGGAGCCTACAGCGAGCGTCTCGCCCAGCGACATGTAGTTGGCGCCGTCGGGCGTCTGCACCGTCCAGTATGGGTGGAAGCGGTGGCTGGCATTGTTGTCGTACTCCTGCAGATAGAGCACGCGGAACATGCCCGAAGCCTTGTCGTAGAACGGCATGGGGTCGCCGACACGTCCGATGGCCGGGGTATAGTAGGTGGAGAATCCCTGCTCGTCGGTAGGATTGAAGAACTGTGTGGTGCCTGCCCAGTTGTACTGGGGGTCGCCTGTCACGTCGTCTTTGTCGGAGCAGGAGGTGGTTGCTGTGCATAAAGCACAGCCCACCAGTCCTGTCAACATGATATTAAGCATCTTTTTCATAATCGTTTTCAGTATTTGTTATTTGGTCAGGTAATCGTATGCGTTGAGCAGGATCTGTCCCATGTTGTCATGGTAGTTAGAGGTGTAGGGCGTCGGCGAGTTCCAGTCGAGCACACCCGAGCCGAGGCAGATGATGCCGCCCTTGCCGTAGTTGCCGTCGGCAGCCTTCAGTTCCCACGACGACACGTTGCCGTCGCCACCCAGGGCGCGCCCGCCGGTCTTGGCCTCCACGGCCTCCTTGTTGGGATAGTCGCCCCAGAATCCGTACTGCGACGTGGTGTTACAGATGGTGTATCCCTCGTCGAGCGTGATGATGCGGTCGTCGCCGAGCGTTGCCGAGCGCTTCAGGTTCTGCCACAGCGGGTGGTTGATGTCATAGACGCGGTAGGTCCAGGGGTCAGCACCCATGAGGTCGGAGCCTTCGCCGTCGGTGCCCCAGACGTTGTTGGGGAAGGCATCCTCGGGCATGGCACCCAGTGCGATGGCGTAGTTGACTGCCGAGCGTTGCAGCACGAAGCCTACGCCGCGGTCTCTGAGTTCCTTCATCTTCGAGAGGGCGGTCATGGCCTTCTTCTCGGCATCCACGAAGCCGTTGTACGTGCCGTAGGGCGTGCAGTGGCGGTGGAAGAAGACGAACTTCACCTTTTCGAGCGAGATGTTGTCGCTGATGATGTCGTCCCACGAAGCATAGACACCGTCGGTGATGTTGCCGATGAGCCACTTGGCAGCGGCCTTCTCCTCCGGGTTCAGCATCTCTTCGTTCTCGGCTTCGCCCACGAAGAGGGCCACGGGGTCGGTAATCAGCGTGACATACACGGTGTAGGTGGTCGTGGCCGTATTGTCGGTCAGCGTGATGGTGAACGGCTGGGTGAAGTCGCCCGTGGTACCGCTGGCGGGGCTGCACACGGCATCCTCGGAGCCTTGCACCTCGAAGACGACGTTGCTCAGGTCGATGCCGCTCTTGGCATTGACGGCCACCTTGATAGTCTTGTTCTCCTGGTCGATGGAGCCCTTGACGCCTCCCAAGAGGAAGAGCGTCATCTTGGCCTCGTCGTTGCGCACGCTGACCTGATAGTCGAGCACGAGGTCGCCGTTCTGCACGTGCAGCGTCTTGTCGGACTCGAAGTTGAGGCGGTCGCCCACATGGAAATTGGTGACGGCACCGGGAGCCGTGCGCAGGCTGGTAATCTGCATGTCGGCCTTCTGGTTGAACGTGACGGGCACCTTCACCTTGATGAGCCGCTTCTCCAGATTGATAGTGGCGGTGTACTGGTTGTTGAGCACCAGTTCCTCTACGAGGCAGGAGCCGCTGACGTTCAGGCTCGCGTCGTCGTCGCTGCTGCAGGCAGTGAGCATGCACAGGGCAAACAGCAGCAGCAGGCCCGCGCCCTTGCCCCTCAGCAGATACTGGCGTAAGCAGTATTTACCGGAAGCAACTATATTATTAATAGGTGTGTTCATAATAATATCTTGTTTTTTGTTTGTAATTCGTTTCCTTTTTGTTGACCGCTCCCCCTGCCTCACGGGGCAGGGATGGGGGTCTCGTCGTTTTTTACCACTGGCCGCAGTTCTGCTGGTAGTGTCCGTTAGAGGCTGACATCTGCTCGAAGGGGATGGGCAGGTACTCGTTCTTGTCGGCGGTGAAGTGGGCGCCGTCGAGGAAGTTCATGGTACGGCCCTCGTCGGAGTAGAACTTGTTGATGACGGTGGCGGCATCGCCCCAGCGCACCAGGTCGAAGAAACGCTCACTCTCCATGGCCAGCTCCAGGCGGCGCTCCATCTTGATGATCTTCATGGCCTCGTCCTTCGAGTAGCTGCCGTTGTATCCGCGTACCATGAAGTGTACGCCATACTTCGTGGGATAGTTGGCCACGACGCTGCTGGTAGCCATGTTGGCGGCACGCGTGCGCACCTGGTTGACCAGCTGGATGGCCTCGGGGGTGTTGCCCAGCTGGGCCAGTGCCTCGGCGCGCATGAGCAGCACGTCGGCATAGCGGAACACGATGCGGTTCATCGACGATGCCCACTGGTTGTCGCAGTTGAAGAGATACCTGTTGGTCAGTGCCGGGTCAACGTTCTGCTTCAGCGACACGAAGTATCCGTACTGGCCGCCGCTGCGGCTCCAGGTGCTGGTGGTGGTTTCCATCATGAAGCCGGGGTTGAACATATACGGCGTGCCGGGCATGCCCACGGTGACGAAGAGGCGCGGATCGACGGTCTCGGCCGAGCCTACGGCATAGTCGGTTTCGGCAAAGTCGTCGAGGCGGGGCAGTCCGTCAACATTGGTGCGATAGGCATCGACCAGGTTGTGCGACGGCTTGTAGAAGTCGTTGCCCGAGTCGTGAACCTTGGGGATACAGGGCACGATGAGGCGGTTGGAGAAGTTGAGGTTGCCCCAGGTGGTGCCGTCGTTCTTCGAATACTGGATGGCCCAGATGCTCTCCTTGCCGTTCTCGTACTGCTCTTCCGGGCGGAAGTTGTTGTGCAGGTCGCTCTCCAGGCCGTAGCCTGCCGAGGTATAGATAGAGAGGGTGGTGTAGTTGACCACCTGCTGCAGGTCGTCGGCGCTGATGCTGGTCACGCGGTTGCTGGCGGCATCGTCCTGGTGGTAGGCCTTGTAGAGATAGACCTTGGCCAGGAAGGCAGCGGCGGCAGCCTTGGTGGGACGGCCCTTCTCGGCCTGCTGTACGGGCAGCACGGCGTAGGCATCCTGCAGGTCGTTGATGATCTGCTGCCAGCCCTGGTCGTTGGTGTACTCCACGTTCGACAGGTTGTTGTAGTCGTCCTCGGTCATGTTGGGCTTGGTGACGAAGGGAATCTTCTTGAACAGGCGCTTCAGCTGGAAGTGGCCGTAGGCGCGCAGGAACTTCATCTCGCCGGTGCGCTGCTGGATGGTGATGTTGCTCTGGTCGGCATCGGCCAGCATGTCGAGCGACAGCGACACACGCGACAGGTAGTTGTAGAAGCGGGTCCAGATGGAGCTGAAGTTCCAGTCGGTGGTCAGGATGCCCGTGCCGCGCTCCAGGTTGTGGAACACATCGCCGTCGGCGAAGTTGGCACCGCCCACGTAGGCATCGTCAGAGCGGGTGTCGTAGTTCCACAGCGAGAACGAGGCGTTCATGTCCTCAATGCTCACCAGGCCGGCGTAGGCCGAAATGAGCACGTTGTCAATATATTTCGGGTCTTTCACCTGGTCTTGTGTCAGCGTGGCCTGCGGCACCTGCTCTTCCAAGAAGCTGGTACACGAGGCGGTAAAGCCCGTCACCAATAAACCATAACCAATAAGCGTTATTTTATTGGCAAGCTTTTTTATCGATATTTTCTTCATAGTCTCAATCAATGTTTATTGTTTCACGTTTATTGGTTCAGAATCCCACATTAAGTCCGAAGGTCAGGTTCAGGGGGATAGGATAGTCGAAACCGGGGTTCTCGGGGTCGTTGCCGGAGAACTTGCTGCTCTTGATGGTCACCAGGTTCTGTGCCGAGATGTACAGGCGGATGCGGTCCATGCGAATCTTGTCGGTAACGCTCTTGGGCAGGTTGTAGCCCAGCTGGATGGTGCGCAGCTTGGCGTAGGAGCCGTTCTCTATATAGTAGGACGACACGCGGCCCTCGCGGTTGGTGTCCGACGTGGTGAGTGCGGGGATGTTGCTGTCGGGATTGGCGGGGCTCCAGGCGTCGAGCACGCGCACACCCTTGTTCAGGTTGGGCACGTTGACTTCGCTGTTGGCCCAGAAGTCGGTCTTCGTCTTGTAGGCACGGCAGTCAACGTCGCGGCCCTGCAGGCCCTGCCAGAACATGGTGAAGTCCCAGTTCTTGTACTGCAGGTAGATGTTCAGGCCCCAAGCGAAGTCGGGCGTCGGGTCGTATATCCAGTCTTGGTCGGCCTCGGTGATGCGGCCGTCGCCATTGAGGTCTTTCCAGCGGATGCGGCCCAGGCCGGCACCGTCCTGCACGGCATGGTTGTATATCTCTTCCTGGCTCTTGAAGATGCCGTCGGCGACATAGCCCACCTGTGCGTCGCGCGGATGGCCGACGACGCTCTTCACGCCGTTGCCGCCGAAGGTGCCCTTGGCAGCCACCGTCTCGGGCAGCAGGCTGACTTCATTGACGTAGCGGCTGATGTTGCCGTTGATGTCCCACGACAGGCCCCACGAGGTCTTGTGGCGGTAGCCTAAGGTGAACTCCCAGCCGACGTTCTTCATCTCGCCGGCGTTGATCCACTGGCTGGCGCCCTCGCCCATAGCGGCAATACCGTCCATGGGCAGCAGGATGTCGGTGGTCTTCTTGTAGAACCAGTCGAAGCTGCCGTAAATCTCGTTGCGCAGCAGGGCAAAGTCAACACCGATGTTGTGCTGCATGGTGGTCTCCCACTTGATGTCCTCGTTGCCGCGCTGGCTGCGCACATAGCCGCTGGGCAGCGTGATGCCGCCGTTGGTGCCGCCGATGTCGTAGGACGTGCCGGCAGCGCCGGAGCCCCAGAGGCCGGTCGAAGTGATGGCACGGTAGAGCGTGTAGCGGGCGTTGTTGTCAATCTCCGAGTTACCGGTCTGGCCCCATGAGTAGCGCAGCTTCAGGTCGTCGAGCCAGTTGCTGGTCTTCTTCATGAAGCTTTCCTGCGAGATACGCCAGCCGGCACTGAACGAGGGGAACGTACCGTACTGGTTGTTGGTACCGAAGCGGCTGGAACCGTCGCGGCGGATGGTGAACGAAGCCATATAGCGGTCAGCGAAGGTGTAGTTCACCTTGGCGAAGTACGACACCAGCGAGAAGCCGTTGCCGAAACCAGTGGCGAGCTGCTTGCCGGAGCCGGCCGACGGCCACATGTAGTCGGTGTTCAGGATGGCCAGCTCGTAGCGCTGGGCACTGCTCA
>CAMNJY010000145.1 GCA_946541745.1 uncultured Prevotellaceae bacterium | reverse complement strand
TAATATTTATAGTTTTAGGTTTTTAGTTATTGGTAAGAGAAAGTTTTCAACTGTCGGATAACAGGTGGCCGTCGTGAGACATCCATTTAAACTTTCAAATTTTTAGCCCATTGTGGCTGAAAATTTCTTTTAGAGAAAAGGATTTTTAGTTAAACATAGGCTTGTGCCGCTGTAGCTTGCGAAAGTTGCAGCGGACTTTTTTTTGCGCCGCCCTGGCCGCGAGCCGTCAGAAAACGGCGCTGAAATTTGCAGGTTCCACGACTTATTAGTACCTTTGCGGCGTAAAGATGAAGCGCCGCTACTTTAAAGTGATGTCGCACCTGGCCACCTGGGGAGTGCTGTTCCTGCTGCCGATGACCTTCCGGCAGCTGGAGTACCCGCTGTCGCTGGTGCCAACGGCCATCATCGTGGTAGTGTTCTACCTGAACTACTGGTGGCTCACGCCCCACTACTACATGAAGGGCCAGCGCGCCGTGTGCTGGGTGGCCAACGCCGTGCTGTCCGTAGGCGTAACGGTGGGCCTCCACTTCCTCATCGGCATCAACCGCGCCTACTTCTTCAACGTCGCCGTGGCCATCATCATTGCCGTCACCATGCGCATGGCACGCCACTGGCAGGAGTCAGAGGAGGCACGCTTGGCGGCCGAGGCGGCAAAGGCCGACGCCGAGCTGGCCAACCTGCGCTACGAGACCAACCCCCACTTCCTGCTCAACACGCTCAACAACATCTACGCCCTGACGGCCTTCGACACGCGACGCGCCCAGGAGGCCATCATGCAGCTGTCGGCCATGCTGCGCCACATGCTCTACGACAACCAGGAGCAGGAGGTGCAGATGAGCGACGAGGTGAAGTTTATGGAAAACTACATACAGCTGATGAAGCTGCGACAGGCGGGCACGGTAGACATACAGTTTGACACCAGCGGCGTGGCCAACGACGCGAAGATAGCGCCGCTGGTGCTCATACCCTTGGTGGAGAACGCCTTCAAGCACGGCGTCAGCCCAACACGCCCCAGCTTCATACACATCAGGCTGGTGGCCGACCACCGGCACATCGACTTCCTCATAGAGAACTCCAACCATCCCAAGCCGGCCAGCGACCACAGCGGCCACGGCATAGGACTGACGCAGGTCAGAAGGCGGCTGGAACTGGCCTACCCGGGACAGTACTGGTGGGAGCAGGGAACTACTGAGGACGGCGCGCGCTACTTCTCGCATATCATCATTACCCCAGCATTATCCTAACAAAGACTCAACAGCAATGACACTCTACTGCGCCATCATCGACGACGAGCCCCTGGCAGCACAGCTACTGGAAAGCTATGCCAAGAACGTGCCCTACGTCACCGTAACGGGCACCTACAACAGTGCACTCAAGGCCATGGCCGACCTGCGGATGCACCCCGTAGACCTGCTATTCCTCGATATACAGATGCCCGAACTGTCGGGCATGGAACTGGCACGGCTGCTGCCCCAGGAGACGCGCGTGGTGTTTACCACCGCCTTCAAGCAGTACGCCATCGACGGCTACAAGGTGGGCGCCTTCGACTACCTGCTGAAGCCTGTCAGCTTCGACGACTTCCTGGCAGTGACGGAGAAGGCCTTGCAGCGGATGACCTCGCAGCAACAGCTGCGAGCCGCCCGCGAGGACAGGTTTATCTTTGTCAAGAGCGACTACCGACTGGTGCGCGTCGCCCTCGACGACATTCTGTATATTGAGGGCCTGAAGGACTACGTGCGCATACGCCTGGCCAACGGCGACCGCATCATGTCGCTCATCAACATGAAACGCCTGGAGGAGCTGCTGCCGCGCCCCGAGTTTCTGCGCTCGCACCGCTCCTACATTGCCCACATGACGCTCATCACCACCGTCGACCGCCAGCGCATCATGTTCGACGACGAGGCGGTGCCCATCTCCGAAAACTACAAGGACGACATCATGCGCTACGTTGACCAGCACACGCTGGCCTAAACCCGCTTTCCCATGACGCGCAGGAAGTTGCCGCCCCAGATCTTCTGGATGTCGCGCTCGCTGTAGCGGCGGGCCAGGAGCTGCCGGGTGAACTGCAGCAGCTCTGACGAGTCGCGCAGACCGCAGACGCCGCCGTCGCCGTCGAAGTCGGTGCCCAACCCCACATGGTCGATGCCCATCACCTTGATGGCATGCTCCAGGTGGGCCATGGCGTCGAGGATGGTGGCCGGCTGGCTGCCGGCAGGGCGCAGGAAACCGCTGTAGAGCGTCACCTGCATCACGCCGCCGCGCGCTGCCAGACGGCGCATCTGCTCGTCGGTCAGGTTGCGGGGATGGTCGCACAGGGCACGGCACGACGAATGGCTGCACACGATGGGCACGCGGCTGATGTCCAGCGCGTCGTAGAACGACTTCTCTGAGGCGTGGCTCAGGTCGACCAGCAGCCCTAACCGGTTCATCTCGCGAATGACCTGCTCGCCGAAACGGCTCACGCCGCCGTGGGTGTTGCACCCGCGGGCAGAGTCGCACAGGTCGTTGTCGCCGTTGTGGCACAGCGTGATGTAGACCACACCGCGGTCGGCGAAGTGCTGCACCTGCTGCAGCTGGCCGCCCAGGGCCAGTCCGTTCTCTATGCCGAGCATGATGCTCTTGCAGCCACGACGCTTGTTGTCGTAGAGGTCGCCCGGGGTGCGCGCTATGCGCAGGTAGCGGCTGTTGGCGGCCACGATGGCCTCTATCTTGTCGAAGATGAGGTCGGCATATTCCGTGGGACCCTGCACGGGGAACGCCACCAGGCTCGAGAACGTCTCGCCCATCTTGGGTTGCGGCAGGTAGCTTACCATGATGGTGGCGTCCTGACGGCCCTCGGTCATCTTGTGCAGGTCTACGAGGATGCGCGGGTCGCGGCGGTCGAAGTGGATGTCCTGTGAAAACAGCATCGGCGTGTCGCAGTGGGTGTCGAGGGTCAGCACGCGGTTGTGTACGTCGTGGGCCTGACGGTAGGCGCGGGCCTCGGCTACGAGCCAGCGGAACAGCGGCTGGCCGCCGTCGCCGAGGCACTCCGGATGCCACTGCACGCCGATGATGCTCTTCATCTCGGTGCTCTCTACGGCCTCAACCACCCCGTCGGCAGCGCGCGCCGTCACCCGCAGCCGCTCGCCCGGGTCGCTGACAGCCTGGTGGTGGAAGGAGTTGACGAAGAGGAGGCCGTCACCGGCCCCCACGAGGGGGTGGAGCCCCCCCCCAGCCCCCCCGAGGGGGGGAGATTGAAGGGCATCACCGGCGATGGGGTGGAGCCCCTCCCCAGCCCCCCCGAGGGGGGGAGATTGAAGGGCATCACCGGCGGAGGGGTGGAAATATATATTATATAATGTGGAGTTGGGGTCAATGATGACGGTATGCGTAGGCTCCGACCGGTCAGCATCCTGCGAGTGCTTCACCAACATTCTCCCCCCCTCGGGGGGGCTGGGGAGGGGCTTCATTCTCCCCCCCTTGGGGGGGGCTGGGAGGGGCTTCCCCCCCTCGGGGGGGCCGGGGGGGGGCTCCACCCCCTCGGGGGTGCCGGGGAGGAGCTTCAGGTCCTGCACCACCTTGCCCCCCAGGGCAACGGCCAGGGTCTGAATGCCACGGCAGATGCCGAGCATGGGCAGCTGGCGGTTGTAGGCCAGCCGCGTGATGAGCAGCTCCGGCAGGTCGCGCTCGCGGTTGATGCCGCCTAAGCCCGGCGCCGGCTCCTCGCCGCTCCACAGGGGATTGATGTCGGCGCCGCCCGACAGGATGAGGGCGTCGATATGGTCGAGTGTGTTCATAAGCACCGCCGTGTCGGCCGACGGCGGTATCACCACGGGGGTGCCTCCCGCCTCGATGACCGACTGGTAGTAGCCGCGACCCAGCTTGCAGCTGTCGTCGGCGTAGTTGGCGGTGATGCCGATGACCGGCTTGGCCGGTGCCGCCGGATATTGCGCGTACACCTCTCTGAGGTGCGCCTCTAAATCAAACGTTTCCAAATTAGTCTGGCTCTTTGCAAGTTTCAGAGCTTATTGTCGTTCTCAGTCATTTGACTTCTAACTCCTTCTAACTCCTTTTAACTCCATCTAACTCCTTCTATCTCCTTCCAACTCTGAATCAATCTTCAAAGTGTACTGGTATCTCGCGCTTGATGCTCTGTTCCAGCGAGATGAGCGTCTCCGTCGACACCACGCCGTGAATGCCCTGCAGACGGCCGTTGAGCAGCTCCATCAGCTGCTCGTTGTCGCGGGCGTAGAGTTTCACCAGCATCGTGTACGGCCCGGTGGTGAAGTGACACTCCACCACCTCGGGTATATGCTGCAGCTCCTCCACCACGTCCCTGTACATCGACCCCTTCTCAAGGCTGATGCCCACGTAGGTACAGGTGGAGTAACCCAGGCTCTTGGGGTTCACGTCGAAGCCGCTGCCAGTGATGACCTCGGCCTCTATCAGGTGCTGCACGCGCTGGTGGATGGCCGCCCGCGACACGTTACACTCCGTCGCCACATCCTTGAACGGAATGCGCGCATTCTTCGACAATATGCTCAGTATCTTCTTGTCGAGATTGTCTATTTTTTCCATATTTACAGGTTTCGTTTACATTTTGTCAGCAAAAGTAAGCATTTTCGCTGAATTGTGCAACAAAATCGCGGAAAAAATCATAAATCGGGTGCTACCCAGGCTACAAAGATGGTTACCTGAAAAAAAAAGATAGAAGCATAGGGAATAAATCCTCATGCTTCTAACCAATGCGTTCTTCGGCACGGCCCTCGGCAATAGCAGTCTCATAGACATCCTTGGCGGCGTGGACGCTGACCATATAGTCCTCGTAGGCACGGCGCTCGCCGGTTCTCCCCTCGCCCTCGTGCCCGCCGGTTCTCCGGCGGGTCAATATGCGCTGTCGAAATTACTGCATGGCGATGGAGAACCGTAACCTCGCTACTGCCGAACCGTAACCTCGCTCCCTGACGGAAAGGCAACAATTATCAAAAAAAACGGGGCTACACCTTTAATGGTATGCAGCCCCGTCATAATTATAATACACCTTTTGACCTTGGTCGAATCTTACTCCTCAAATTCAATGATGGGTACGGGATTAGCCGGGTCCTCGGTGGAAGGCGTAGTTCCTGCAAGAATTGTCTCCAGAGCGTCGAGTTCGACGACTTCTGTTTCTGGTGTTAAATACTCTTTTTTCATTTTTTCTTATGCAATCTTTTTTGTATTTATGTGCGGGCGTGCAAACCGAGTCACACCCCCGCACATGGAATTCTAATGAAGTATCAAATCATCTTCAGCCGAAGCTTACTTAATGTACTTCTTACCGTTCTGGATATAGATACCCTTACCGGCGTTCTTCACGCGCATACCGTTGAGGTTGTAGATAGCGCCGTCGTTGACACGCTTAGCAGTGCCGTTGACAACAGCATCCATGATACCAACAACGTCGTTACGCTCGTCGCGATCGGTCCAGATGATGTTCAGACGAGCGGGATCGGGCTCCACAGCGGTGTCCTCACCAGTCTCGATAGCATTGAGAGCTGCCTTAACTTCCTTAACCTTGTCATTCTTTGCAAGCATAGCATTATATACAGCAAGGTAAGCACCGGTAGGCATAACTGCAGGAATAGCAGGTCTGCTCTCATCCTCAGGAGTATCGGGATTATCCTCAATGGCGGGAACTGCCATAATGAGCGGAGTACCGAGATTCTCCTTAGCCACTGCGTATGCAGCGTAGCACTCCAGTGCCTGCAGCTCGTCGAGCTTCTCCTGAGCTTCCTTCTGTTCCTTCTCCAGGTCGTGGTTGCGCTTTGCAATCTCATAGTTGTGGATTTCATCAGCACCTTCCTCGAAGTTCTCGGCACGAACCTGCTTGGTGTACCACAGCCAAGCCCAGTCCTCAGCAGCCTCTGCAGACTCCTCGGCGGCAGCGGCAGCCTCCTCGGCCTTAGTCTCGTCGTAAGCATTCTTCGGGTTGACATCGTCAAGCTTAGCGGCCAGGGCCTTCTGTGCGGCAACGTTGGCATCCAGCAGAGCCTTCTCGCTTGCGATCAGGCAGTTCAGCGTGTTGGGCTCAACAGAAGAGTAGTTCTCTACCCAGAGACCCTCAGCCGGCTCGATGGTAACATAGATGCCGGCGAATGAGAATGCACCGGTCTCGGCGTCCTTCGTGAAGAGCTTGTAGAGGGCAGCGTCCTCACCCTCCAGACGACGGGCACCCTGGATGGGCTCGTTGTTGATGGGCTCGATAGCCTCGGGCTCAGCGGCGGGCACCTCTGCGTTGATGTAGTAGGTGTTGCCTACGAAGCCGTCAACAGTGTTCTCGAGGACGGTAACGGGAGTACCCTTGATGGTCTCCACCTCGGTGGTAGTGGCGTATTGGTATTCACCAGAGTCACCGGCATTGGCAGTACCTTCAGCCAGATAGTTCTCACCCTCAGCGTCGCCGTAGGACACGAAGGTCCACTCACCTTCCACTACCTGCTGCTCAGCCTGCAGGTTGTCCAGGATAAAGACAGTCTCCTCAGGAGAAACCCATGCACCGTTTCCGTCATTAGCTTCATCGTCCCACTGGTATTTATATACAACACCGTCAGAGACACCAATCTGGCCATACTGTTCGAGGAGGTCGATGTCTGCATC
>CAMNJY010000144.1 GCA_946541745.1 uncultured Prevotellaceae bacterium | reverse complement strand
CAACCCCTGGGGCCTGACCACCCCGAAGGGCGTGGTCAAGAAGATGTCACAGCTGCTCAACTCTGCCGTCTTCCCCGGACAGCAGGGCGGCCCACTGGAGCATGTCATCGCCGCCAAGGCCGTAGCCTTCGGCGAGGCCCTGGAGCCGGCCTTCAAGGAGTGGGCCACCCAGGTGCAGAAGAACGCCAAGGTGCTGGCCGAGGAGCTCATCAAGCGCGGCTTCGGCATCGTCAGCGGCGGCACTGACAACCACTCCATGCTGGTAGACCTGCGCTCCAAGTACCCCGAGCTGACGGGTAAGGTAGCCGAGAACGCCCTCGTGGCTGCCGACATCACCGTGAACAAGAACATGGTGCCCTTCGACACGCGCTCAGCCTTCCAGACCAGCGGCATACGCCTCGGCACGCCGGCTATCACTACCCGTGGTGCCAAGGAGGACCTGATGGTCCAGATAGCCGCATGGATTGAGGAGGTGCTCAACGCTCCTGAGGACGAGCAGGTCATTGCCTCCGTCCGCGCCCGTGTCAACGAGACTATGAAGAACTATCCCCTCTTCGCCTACTAATAAACCAAACTTTACACCCATTTTTCACCACAGAGGACACAAAGCAGTGTTCTCTGTGTTTTCAAGAAAGATGGGAAACTTAAATTAACAAGCTTAAGCCATGACTCGATTTGTTTACACCCTGCTGCTGATGATGCTTTCGTCGCTGGCCAGCACTGCCACCGGCGCCGAACTGTGGACGGACGTCACCCGTCGCTTTGTCGTTAACCCCGACTTCGCTGGCGACTCCAGCGAAGGATGGACATGGGTAAGCAATGCCACAACCCAGCAGGTACGCGTGGAGTGCATCAGTTTCTTCAACGGCTCCTTCGACATGCACCAGCAGCTCAACTCGCTGCCCAAGGGGCACTACCGCCTGACGGTGCAGGGGTTCTATCGTCAGACCAACAACACCGAGTCATACCAGGCTTACACCGCCGGCAACGAGCGGCTGACAGCCGTTCTCTACGCCGGCAGCTCGGCCAAGACGCTCGTCAGTGCCTTCTCGGCGGCTATGAGCGACGACCCGGGACGGAGTTTCTCGCCCGACGCTACCCACTACTACCCTGACGGGAAGGAGGCCGCCTTGGCCGCCTTCAGTCAGGGGCTTTACACCAACGCCCTGGAGTTCGACGCTGAGGGTAGCGTCCAGATAGGCGTTCGCTGCAACGAATACCTGACTGACAACTACTGCGTGCTCGACAATTTCCGCCTGGAATATGCCACGCCCACCGACGCCGATGGCAAGGCGTGGATAGACGTGACCGACCTGATGCTGAAGAACCCCGGCTTCAACCTCAACAGCCAGGAAGGCTGGCAGTGGGAGAGCGACGCCTCGTCGCAGACGGCACGCATGAACTGCATGGAATTCTGGAACGGCAACTTCGACCTCTGGCAGCAGGTGACAGGAGCTCCCCTGGGCAAGTATCGCCTGAGCGTGCAGGCCTACTACCGCGTCACCGACAACGACTGGGGCTACATCCTCCACACCACGGGGCAGGAGAGCGGCATGGCCACCCTCTATGCCGGCAACAACAGCCAGCCGCTGGTCAGCGTCTATAGCGAGTCTTACCCCCAGGCCCTCAACGGGGGATGGAGCCAGGACGGCCGCCATTTCCCCAACAGCATGGAGGCGGGTCGTATGTGCTTCGACGCCGACATGTACTGGAACACCATGGAGTTTGAGGCCGAGGGTGATTTCCGCGTCGGCCTCAAGAGCGAAGAGGCCTGGGGCGGCAACTGGTGCCTCTTCGACAATTTCAGGCTGGAATACTATGGCCGGGTGGTTGCCCCTGAGGCCATCGTCCTGAGTGCCGACCGCACCGAGCTGGTGCGCGGCGAGAAGCTCACCGTCGAGGCCACGGTGAAGCCCTTAGGGGCCATTGTGGCCTGGATAGAGTGGACGTCGAGCAACGAGCGCGTGGCCACCGTCAGCCAGGACGGCACGGTGACAGCCCTCGGCCAGGGCACGGCCACCATCACCGCCACCACGTCGGACGGCTCAGGGGTCAAGGGTTCGCTGACCGTCACCGTCAGCGGCAACCCCGCCACGCCGGGCGCGCTGGTCATCACCGAGATCATGGCCTCCAACGTGGACGAGTTTATCAGCCCGGCCTTCAACTTCGACGGCTGGATAGAACTTCACAACACCACCGACCGACCCGTGGAGCTGGGCGGGCTCAGGGTGAGCGACCCCACCAACGGACTGGGACCGTGGCAGATGCCGCCCGTCATGGGCGTAGTGCCGCCCAACGGCTACCAGGTGGTGTGGTTTGACTCCAACAACATCGCCCCGCAGAACGCCCCCTTCAAGCTCGACACCGACGGCGGCACCGTGGTCGTCAGCTCGGCCGACGGGCGGGAGATAGCCCGGCAGTCGTACCCCGCCTCGCTGGAGCGTATCAGCTACGCACAGAACAGCGACGGGCAGTGGGGCCACTGCGCCGAGCCCACACCGGGGGCCGACAACGGCACCTTCGCCACGGCCAGTTCCCAGATAGCGGCACCCGTGGTAGACCAGCCCTCACGGCTCTTCCAGGGCCAGCTGAGCGTCAACGTCACCATACCCGGCGGCTGCACGCTGCGCTACACCACCGACGGCACACTGCCCACCATGAAGAACGGACAGACCAGCCGCACCGGGCAGTTCAGGGTCACCGACACCAGCATCTACCGCTTCCGCCTCTACAGCAGCGACATGCTGCCCTCAAGGGTCACTACCCGCTCCTATATATATAAGGATAACGACTACTACCTGCCGGTGGTGTCGGTAGTGGCCGACCCCGACTTCCTCTACAGCCGCGAGATAGGCGTCTTTGAGCAGGGACCCAACGGCCGCCCCGGCAATGGCCAGTCGGCCAAGTGCAACTGGAACATGGACTGGGAACGGCCGGTCAACTTCTCATACATCACCCCCGACGGCGAAATGGTGCTCAACCAGGACGTCAACCTTGAGATGTGCGGCGGATGGAGCCGCGCCTGGTCGCCACGCGCCTTCAAGCTGAAGGGCAACAAGGAGATGGGCGGCGACAAGAACCTGCCCTACCCCTTCTTCAGCCAGAAGCCATACATACGCAACCGCACCCTGCAGATACGCAACGGCGGCAACGACAACAACGCCCGCATCAAGGACCCGGCGCTGCAGGTCATCATACAGTCGGCGGGCATGAACCTCGACTGCCAGAGCTATCAGCCCGTCCATGAGTTCATCAACGGCTCATACGTCGGCGTGCTCAACGTGCGCGAGCCTAACAACAAGCACTACGTCTACGCCAACTACGGGTGGGACGACGACGAGATAGACCAGTTTGAAATGTCGCCCGACTCAGGCTACGTGCAGAAGTGCGGCACGCCCGACGCCTTCAACGAGCTGGTAGACGTGCTCTCGCCCAACGCCGCCAACGGCGACACCTACGCCGAGATAGGCCGCGTGCTCGACATCGACGCCTTCATCAACTATATGGCCGCACAACTGTTCCTGGGCAACTGGGACTGGCCGCAGAACAACGTCAAGGCCTTCCGCCACCGCGACGGCGGGCGCTTCCGCTTCGTGCTCTTCGACCTCGACGGGTCGTTCAGCACCGACAACGGCTTCAACAACTTCTTCGGCAAGGAGTACTACACCTTCGACGAGCTGTACCCCCGCACCCTCAAGCGCCACGTCAACGAGCAGATAAGACTGGTCACCCTGTTCAAGAACCTGCTGCAGAACGAGGACTTCCGCCACCGCTTCATCAACGCCTACTGCATCATGGGCGGCAGCGTTTACCAGAAGACACGCGCCACCAAAATCATCGACGAACTGAGCAGCAACGTGCAGCCGGCCATGGACATGGAGTGGGCTTCATGGGCGCTGACCAACACCGTCAACGACCTCAAGAACAAGCTCAACAGCCGCCTAAACTCTGCCAGCACCACGCTGCGCAACTATTCCCTCTTCGGCCTGCGCAACACCACGCGCCAGACCGTCACACTGAGTGCCGACACCGAGGGTGCCAGGCTCTTCATCGGCGACGAGGAGGTGCCCACGGCCCACTTCGAGGGCCATCTCTTCGCTCCCGTCCGTCTGAGAGCCCTGGCTCCCGCCGGTTACGAGTTCAAGGGATGGGCCAACGCCCAGGGCAGCATCCTCTACACCGATGCCGACATCGCCCTGCCTACAGGCACTGTCAACCTGAAGGCTACCTTCACCCCCATGAGCAACAGCCGGAAAGCCGCCGAGGGCATCACCCCCGTGCGCATCAACGAGGTGAGCGGCTCCAACGACAGCTTTGTCGACGAGTACGGCAAGAAGGGCGACTGGGTGGAGCTATACAACACCACCGACCGCCAGGTAGACGTGGAGGGCATGTATCTGACCGACGACCCGGCCAACCCCACCAAGTACCAGATAACCAAGGGCGACACACGCGCCAACACCCTGATAGCCCCCCACGGCTACCTCATCGTCTGGTGTGACAAGCGCGCCACCACCGACGCCGGCCTCCACGCCTCGTTCAAGATTGACGCCGGCGGCGGCCACATGCTACTGACGGCTGCCGACCGCTCATGGACCGACGTGATGAAGTACGACGCTCACGACGCCCGTACCACCATAGGCCGCTATCCTGACGGCACCGCCGACGTCTACGCCATGAACGTCGTCACCATAGGCCAGCGCAACCTCATGACCTCCTACACGACCCGCGTAGAGCAGCAGGGTGGCGACGTGGCCGTCCGCCCGCTGTCCTCTGCCGCCAACGGTCTGCGCCTCTGCTACGCCTCGCAGATGCTCCTCGTCAAGAGTGAGGACAGCCCCGAGGTCTCCGTCACCGTCTACCACACCGACGGCACACCGGCCTGCCAGGCCCGCCTCAGCGTCCGCGGCGGAACGGCCCGCCTCAGCACCGCCAGCCTCGCCCCGGGCCTCTACGTAGCACGGGCCACCGACGAGGGCGGCAACGCCGTCAGCTGCAAGTTCACTGTCAGCCGATAAGGCTTATCATACTTTCCGAACCGCCAAGCGGTTCGGAAAGTTTTTTTTACCACGGAAGCATGACAAGTGCATAGGCTACTCCATTGCAAACTGAATGAGGCTGCTAACATGATAGTATAAAAAAAAGTTTTTGATTTTTGCCTACACTCATACACCAAGCCTATAACACATTGTGAAACAACGTGTTAGGTGGTGTAGGATAGGGTGTAGGAGGTGTAGGATGACCCCAAAAAACGGCCAAAAACGGGTCTTGGACAATCTAAAAGTAGTTATTTTGCTGAAATGGTCCGGCAACAACAAGAAGATCCGGCAACAACCAGAAAAAAACAACTTGGCAAACGTTCCAGGGGTTGGAGTAAAACGCTCCAACCCCTGGAGCGTTTGTTAAGTAGCCCGTTCAGTCCCAAAAGACATAGCTTTCTGTTGCAGTCAAAGCCGTAGACACACCTTCAGACATTCGCAAAAAAATAGTACTTTCAGATTGTAGAAGACCCGTTTTGGGCCGTTTTTAGGGGTCATCCTACACCTCCTACACCGCATCCTACACCACTTAACATGTTGGCTGTCAAGTTATTACAAGGCTGGTGTAGGAGTGTAGGCAAAAATCAAAAACTTTTTTTATTGTTACGCTGTTGTTTGACAGCGCGACGGCGGCTGTCAAAGTCCGAATATCCGTTTGTCAACCGTATGGCGGTGGGTGAAGAAGATGGGATGGGTGCAGGGATTACGATTCTGCCGGAGCATTGGTGGATCTTCTTTTGAAATATCCCAGAATCTCGTGAGTGCCCCCTAAAAAAAGTCCGAGAGTGCTCTCCTGTCACAGGATTACACTCTCAGGTGTTTGCCATATTATCAGTTTTAGGTTTTTTAGATTGGTGTTGCAAAAGTAACATTTTATTTCGTATTAGCCAAACAAAAACTGCAAAATAATCAAAAAATTTGATAAAATGCCGTTTATAGTTTTTTTTAAGATTTAAAACGATACAGGCTAACATTATTTTTTGTATCTTTGCAGCTGGAAAAGTTTTCCTAAACGGACAACTTTCACAAAATTATTGCTGCCAAAGTTTTCCGAAACGGACAACCTGGTGCAACTACTGCGGATAAAAAAGACAAGCAAGAAATAGAAATGGAAATGAAGAACTTTACCATTACCAAACGGGACGGCTCGAAGGACCGCTTCTCGTTAGACAAGATTATGAACGCCGTGGTCAAAGCGTTCGAGAGTGTGGACGAGCCTGCCGACCTGGCTTCTATCTCAAAGATTATCAGCCACTTGGACATCAAGGACGACATCAAGGTGGAGGACATACAGAACCAGGTGGAGGAGGCGCTGATGCGCGAAGGCTACTACAAGGTGGCCAAGTCGTTCATGCTCTACCGCCAGGCTCACAGCGAGGACCGCGAGACGCTGCAGAAGCTGCAGTTCCTCTCAGAGTACTGCGAATCGGTGAACGCGGCCACGGGTTCGAAGTATGACGCTAATGCCAACGTTGAGCACAAAAACATAGCCACGCTGATAGGCGAGTTGCCCAAATCGAACTTCATACGCCTGAACCGCCGCCTGCTGACCGACCGCATCAAGAAGATGTACGGCAAGCAGC
>CAMNJY010000143.1 GCA_946541745.1 uncultured Prevotellaceae bacterium | reverse complement strand
GACGGCATCCGCTTCGACGTCATGCCCGCCGCCATCTTCACCACCCCCGAGGCCGCCTGCGTAGGCCCCACCGAGGACCAGCTGAAAGCCGCTGCCGTGCCCTACACCTGCCGCAAGGCTTTCTGGCGCGCCAACGGCAAGGCGGCGGCCATGAACGAAACCGAGGGCATGCTCAAGCTGTTCGCCGCCCCGCCGGCCGACGGGCGGGGAGAGGCCATCCTCGGCTGCCACGCCTACGGTGCCCACGCCGCCGACCTGGTGCAGGAGGTGGCCGCCCTGATGTGTCGCGACACCACCGTGGAGCAGCTGCGCGACATCGTCCACATCCACCCCACCCTGTCGGAGATATTGCGCACGGCGGCCGAACTTTGAGCGGCAACGAGATAAAAAACAGGCTTTTTCTTTGGCGCTTTACGTTTTTTTGCGTATTTTTGCCACCAAAATAAACCAATACACTCATAGCATGTACGACAAGGAACGCGGGCTATACATAGCCCACTGCGCCGACGGGGCGCTCAGCATAACAGGTAAGATGGCCAACCGGCACGGACTCATAGCCGGTGCCACGGGTACGGGTAAGACGGTGACGCTGCAGGTCATGGCCGAGACTTTCTGCCAGGCCGGCATACCCTGTTTCATGGCCGACATGAAGGGCGACCTCAGCGGCATCTCCCAGGCGGGGCGCATGAGCGGCTTCATTGAGAAGCGGCTGCCCGAGTTCGGCCTTGAGACCCCCCGGTTCCAGGCCTGCCCGGTGCGCCTGTACGACGTGTTCGGCGAGCAGGGCCACCCCATGCGGGCCACCGTCAGCCAGATGGGGCCGCAGCTGCTCTCACGCCTCTTAGGGCTCAACGAGACGCAGGACGGCGTGCTCAACATCGTGTTCCGCATAGCCGACGAGCAGGGGCTGCTCATCCTCGACCTCAAAGACCTCCGCTCCATGCTCGACTACGTGTCGCAGCACGCCAAGGAGATACGCACCCAGTACGGCACCGTCAGCAGCATGACCGTCGGCTCCATACAGCGCGCCCTGCTACAGTTGGAGGCACAGGGGGCCAACTTCTTCTTTGGCGAGCCGTCGTTCGACATCAACGACCTCCTGGCCACCGTCCCCGACGGCACGGCGCCGTTCGGCCAGAAGGGCGTCATGAGCGTCCTTGCCGCCGACAAGCTGATGATGCAGCCCAAGCTCTACTCCACCTTCCTGCTCTGGCTGCTCTCCGAGCTGTACTCCACGCTGCCCGAGGTGGGCGACCTCGACAAGCCCAGGCTGGTGTTCTTCTTCGACGAGGCCCACATGCTGTTCAACGACACCTCGAAGGCCCTTCTCGACAAGATTGAGCAGGTCATACGGCTGATACGCTCCAAGGGTGTGGGCATCTACTTCATCACCCAGAGCCCGACAGACATTCCCGAGAACATCCTCGGACAGCTGGGCAACCGCGTGCAGCACGCCCTGCGCGCCTACACGCCGAAGGACCAGAAGGCCGTGAAGACCGCCGCCGACACCTTCCGCCCCAATCCGTCGTTCAAGACCGACGAGGCCATCATGAACCTGGAGACCGGCGAGGCCCTCGTCAGCTTCCTCGACGCAAAGGGCGCCCCCGGCATGGTGCAGCGGGCCAAGGTGCTGTTCCCCCTCAGCCAGATAGGCGCCATCAGCGACGACCAGCGCAAGGCGCTCATCAGCCAGAGTCCCGTCTACGGCAAGTACGACACGCCCATCGACCGCGAGAGCGCCTACGAGGTCCTCATGCGCCAGGCCGCCGAGGCCACTGAGGCCGCCGAACCCGCCGAAGCCGCCTCAAAGGCGAAGCCCAAGGCCACGAAGCAGAAGGCCGGCATCGTGTCGAAGGTGTGGAAGGCCGTCCTCACCGCCGTCACCTCCACCGTGGCCACCATCCTCGGCACATGGGTCAGCAACAAGATGTCGGGCAAGGAGTCGAAGTCGAGAACCTCGGCCCGCGAGAAGGTGGTGAAGAACGCCACCAGCGCCGCCACACGCACCATCACCCGCGAACTGACCCGCGATATACTCGGCAACCTTATCAAGAAGTAGAGCACCACCGCCATGCAGAAATACGCAGACTACATCAGCCGCATAGAAATCGACGCGCTGTGGAGCGGCAAGAAGCACATCGTATGGAACCTATCGCCACGGGTCAACATCCTCAGCGGCATCAACGGCGTGGGCAAGAGCACCATCCTCAACAAGGTGGTGAAGGGGCTCAACGCCGGCGGCGAGTTTACGTCGCACATGCTCAAGGGCGTACACATCGACGTGGTACCTGAGGATGCCAAGTGGATACGCTACGACGTCATACGCTCGCTGGACTCGCCGGCACCCATCGTGACCTACACCGGACAGAGAAACCCCATCCAGGAACTACTACCCCAGGGCAGCGGATGGGAGGGGGGCTCGATGCTCGACATACAGCTCTACAACCTGCAGCGCAAGTACCTCGACTACCAGGTCAACGTGGGCAACCGCATCATTGCCCAGCTGCAGCAGGGCAATGCCGACGCCGCCCAGCAGCTGTCGCTGAAGAAGAAACGCTTTCAGGACATCGTCGACGAACTCTTTGCCGACACCGGCAAGAAGATAGTAAGAACCGAGAACGAGATACGCTTCGCACAGATAGGCGAGACGCTCATGCCCTACCAGCTGTCGTCGGGCGAGAAGCAGATGCTGGCCATACTGCTCACCGTACTCATAGAGGACGACCAGCCCTACGTGCTCTTCATGGACGAGCCTGAGGTGTCGCTCCACATAGAGTGGCAGAAAAGGCTCATTGACCTCTGCCTGGAGCTGAACCCCCATGTGCAGATCATACTAACCACCCACTCGCCGGCGGTCATCATGAACGGATGGATGGACGCCGTGACCGAGGTCAGCGACATCACTTTGTGATTGACGATTCACAATTTATAATTCCCGATTTTGGCTAACCGACTGAAGGACAACATCAACAGCCGATACTTCGAGGCCGCCAACGCCTTGAAGTCGAAGCAGGCCCGGCGCAGGATAGTAGCCTACGTCGAGAGCTACGACGACATCTACTTCTGGCGCACGGTGCTCAGCCCCTTTGAGGACGACAAGCGCTACTTCGAGGTGATGCTGCCCTCCAAAGCCAAGCTCGACCGGGGCAAGAAGGCCGTGCTCACCGCCTCAGGCTCGTTCAGGAGCAAGGCCGGCACCTACTCGCCGCTGCCCCTCGACGGACTGGGACGGGCGCTCATAGCCTGCGTCGATGCCGACTACGACTACCTGCTGCAGGGGGCCACGCCCCTGTCGAAGAAGGTGCTGGAAAGCCCCTACGTGTTCCACACCTACGTCTATGCCATCGAGAACTTCCAGTGCTACGCCCCCTCGCTGCACGACGTCTGCGTGTCGATAGCCCTCAACGACCACCGCATCTTCGACTTCCGTGCCTACTTCGCACGCTTCAGCGAGGCCATCTTCCCACTCTTCGTCTGGAGCGTCATGCTCTACCGCAACGGACGCCACTCGCAGTTCTCCATCAGCGACTTCAACCGGGTGGCCGACCCCGGAGGCTTCAACCTGCGCGACCCTGAACCCTCGCTGGCCAACGTGCGGCGCAAGGTGGCCGCCAAGCTCAACGACCTGCAGCGACTGTTTCCCGACGCCAAGGACGACTACCTGAAGCTGAAGGACGAGATAAAGGCCCTGGGCGTCACGCCACAGACCACCTATCTCTACATCAACGGCCACCACCTGTTCGACACCGTCGTGGCACCCATCCTGACCAAGGTGTGCAACCAGCTGCGACAGGAGCGGCAGGCGGAAATTAACCGCGCCTCGGCCCACAAGACACAGAAGAGCAACGAACTGTCGTGCTACGAAAACTCGCTACAGGACGTCAAGGTGATGCTCAGAAAGAACACCGGCTACATACAGTCGCCGCTGTTCCAGAAGGTGCAGGACGACGTGCGGCGCTACCTGGACACTGACGCCAAGACACAGCAGCAATGACGCTGCCAGCGTTGTTACGATGTGGTTACAATTCACGGTTGTAACCACATCGTAACCGTTTTTTCTTGTGCCAAAAGCCTATATTGCGTAACTTTGCGGCCGGATTACAAAAACAATATGACACAAGACTACTTCTTTATCGCACTCAAACTGCTCGGCGCCCTGGGCCTGCTCATCTACGGCATGCGCATGATGAGCGATGCCCTGCAGAAAATGGCGGGCCCGCAGCTGCGCCACATCCTGGCACGTATGACCACCAACCGCTTCACGGGCATGCTCACCGGCACCTTCGTGACCTGCGCCGTACAGTCGTCGTCGGCAACGACGGTGATGACCGTCTCATTCGTCTCGGCCGGACTGCTGACGCTGGGACAGGCCATCTCCGTCATCATGGGCGCCAACATCGGCACCACCCTCACGGCCTGGATCATGTCGCTGGGCTACAACGTCGACCTGACCAACTTCGTATTCCCGGCCTTCTTCGTCGGCATGGTGCTCATCTACAAGAAGCGACACCGCTTCGTGGGCGACTTCCTCTACGGCATCGCCTTCATGTTCCTATCGCTGGTCATGCTCAGCACCGCCGGCAAGGAGATGGACCTGGCCCACAATCAGGACGTGGTCGACTTCTTCGCCTCGTTCGATACTGGCAGCTACTGGACCATACTCTCGTTCCTCGCCATCGGCACCGTCATCACCTGCATCGTCCAGTCGTCGGCAGCCGTCATGGCCATCACCATCCTGCTCTGCTCCACGGGCGTGCTGCCCATCTACCTGGGCATTGCCCTCGTCATGGGCGAGAACATCGGCACCACTGCCACCGCCAACCTCGCGGCCCTCGGTGCCAACACGCAGGCGCGACGCGCCGCACTGGCCCACCTGCTGTTCAACGTCTTCGGCGTCGTCTGGGTGCTGTGCGTCTTCTACCCCTTTGTCGACATGGTGTGCCGCCTGGTGGGCTACGACCCGGCGGCGGGCGGACAGGCCACGCTGCTGCCCGTGGTGCTGGCCATGTTCCACACCTGCTTCAACGTCACCAACACCGCCATCCTCATTGGCCTCATACCACAGATGGAGCGCCTCGTCTGCTGGC
Source organism: uncultured Prevotellaceae bacterium (assembly GCA_946541745.1). Taxonomy (GTDB): domain Bacteria; phylum Bacteroidota; class Bacteroidia; order Bacteroidales; family Bacteroidaceae; genus Prevotella. Next base: position 1,582 of record CAMNJY010000143.1, on the reverse strand, counting down.
TACTGCCCGACTCCAAGGCTTCGGGCGAAGAGGAGTTCAAACTGCTCTACATACAGGCCAACCTCATGCAGACGCCTGAAATATCGGTGCTCCAGGCACAGAAGGAGACGGCCCACTTCGCACAGCGCGTACAGACAATGTTCGGCCTGGTGCGGCAGCTGCTGGACGAGAAGGACGAGGAGAAATTCGCCCAGCTGTTTAACAAGGTGGCCAACCAGGAGGACATCACCGACAAGATGGAAATCGAGATTGCCCGCTACCTGGAGCAGGTCAGCGTGGGCCACCTCAGCGACGTCACCAAGGTGAAGGTGCGCCAGATGTTGCGCGAAATCAGCGAGCTGGAGTCTATCGGCGACGCCTGCTACAAACTGGCACGCACGCTGAACCGCCGCCATGAGTCGGGCCACGACTTCACCCCCGCCCTCTACGACAAGCTGCACGCCATGATGCAGCTCACCGACGACGCGCTGACGCAGATGAACCGCGTAATGACCGGTCACAGCCGCGAGCACGACATCCGCGAGACCTACCGCATAGAGAACGACATCAACCAGATGCGCCAGCGGCTGAAGGCCGAAAACACCACCAGCATCAACGACCGGGCCTACGACTACAGCATCGGCACCATGTTTACCGACATGGTCGGCGAGTGCGAGAAACTGGGCGACTATGTCGTCAATGTGGTCCAGGCCCGTTTCGGCGTCTGACCTTCACAAGCCGCCGTCCGCCCCTTCACTCCACGTGGTCTGACCATCAGGTAAAAGGGAGTCCTTTTTGTTCAAAAGGGACTCCTTTTTGCGCGAAAGGGACTCCCTTTTACCTGAAAGGAACTCCCTCTTACCCGAGACAACATTTCACTACAAGAAATGTTTAAAAACCGCCTTCACTGTCACTTTTTATAGTTACAGCACTGTATTACAGCAACATATCAATTTATATACCTTCACTTTTTGCCGTTTTACTGTCACTTTTTCGCAGGTTTTGTCCGCCAAAAGGCCCAATCCCATCACAAGCAACTGCCGTTTGAGGCTACAAGTGCCTACTATCAAACAGCGCTCAGCCACTCTACCCTCCCCGTCAGGGGAGGGATACCCCCTTTGACGCACCCCCCAAAAAGCACACGAAAAAGCACGCCGATGTGACTGCAGCCAGCCTATTCACCGCCAAAACGCCCCAAAAAGTGACAGCAAACCGCCAAAAAGTGAAGGTATAAAAATCTATATCATATTAGACATCAGCATATTATACACAAAAAGTGACAGTGAAGGCGGTTTTTAAACATTTCTTGTAGTGAGACGTACATACAACCCTGCCCGCGTTCTCCTAACGAAACAGGGAATCGAATAAAAAAAATCTTCGTTGTTTTCATTTTCGCTAAAATTTATTGTTACATCTGATACACTCGGCTCATGCCGTCGGCTTCCATCGGGGCGATTGGCTGACGGAGCAGGACGAGGTAGAAGCGGGGGAAGGTCTCTACGGGTGGATGGTCGGCGATGTAGCGGTCTATCTTCTGTCGGGCCTCGGTGCGGAGTACATCATCTTGACATGGCACGAGGCAGTCCTCATCCACAAAGGCGAT
>CAMNJY010000142.1 GCA_946541745.1 uncultured Prevotellaceae bacterium | reverse complement strand
AACATCTTCCGTGACCCCCGCTGGGGACGCGGACAGGAGACCTACGGCGAAGACCCCTATCTGACAGCCAAGATGGGGCTCGCCGTGGTAAGGGGCCTGCAGGGCTATACCTACGACGGCAAGCCGCTTTACAGTCCGGCCAACCTGCCGACACCCACCGCTCACCACTACCAGAAGTTGCTGGCCTGCGCCAAGCATTTCGCCGTACACAGCGGCCCGGAGTGGAACCGTCACGAGTTCAATATTGAGAACCTTCCAGAGCGTGACCTCTGGGAGACCTACCTGCCAGCCTTCAAGGCCCTGGTGCAGGAGGGCGACGTGGCCGAGGTGATGTGTGCCTATCAGCGTATCGACGGCCAGGCCTGCTGTGCGCAGACGCGCTACGAGCAGCAGATACTGCGCGACGAGTGGGGGTTCAAAGGTCTCATCACCAGCGACTGCGGCGCCATACGCGACTTCCTGCCCCGTTGGCACAATGTGGCCAAGGACGGTGCCGAAGCTTCGGCCAAGGCCGTACTGGCAGGAACTGACGTGGAGTGCGGCTCTGAGTACAGGAACCTGCCCGAGGCTGTGCGACGTGGCGACATCAAGGAGGCCGACCTCGACCGTTCTCTCCGCCGTCTGCTTGTTGCCCGTTTCCGCTTAGGCGATTTCGACAGCGACGACCTCGTGCCATGGACAAAGATACCGGAAAGCGTGGTTGCCGGCAACGCCCACAAGCAGCTGGCCTACCAAATGGCGCAAAAGAGCATTGTGCTGCTGAGGAACAACGGCGTGCTGCCTATCGAAAATGGTAAATTGACGAATAGCAAATTGGTGGTCATGGGACCCAATGCCAACGACTCGGTCATGATGTGGGGCAACTACTCAGGCTACCCCACCCGTACCATCACCGCCCTCGAAGGCATCCGCGAGAAGTGCGCGGCGCTGGGTGTTCAGTGCTCCATGGTTCAGGCCTGCGGACTGACGCGCAACGAGGTGTTTGAGAGCCGTTTCCAGCAGATTCACTCACCGCTGGGGCCTCAGGGCATGCAGGCCGCCTACTGGAACAACACCGAGATGGAGGGAACGCCCGACGTGACGGTGACGCTCACGCAACCTGTCCACCTGAGCAACGGCGGCAACACCGTGTTTGCCCCTGGCGTCAATCTGGAGAACTTCTCGGCACGCCTCGACGGCACCTTCATTCCCACTCAGGACGAAACCGTCACCTTCAGTATCAGTGCCGACGACAAACTGCGGCTCATCGTTGACGGCGACACCCTGGTAGACATCTGGCGCGTGCGCCATCGCATACAGGGTGCCCGCAAGGAGCTGAAGGTGAAGGCCGGCCACAACTACCGTCTGCAGATAGACTACGTGCAGGAGACGGGATTCGGCGCGCTGAACTTCGACATAGAGCACCAGTACACCCTCACCCGCGAACAGCTGTTGGCACAGGTGGGCACGGCCGAGACCGTCGTCTTCGTGGGCGGCATTTCGCCATCGTTGGAGGGCGAGGAGATGAAAGTCAGCGAACCCGGTTTCAAGGGCGGCGACCGCACCTCGATAGAACTGCCGCAGGCCCAGCGCGACGTGCTGCGCATGCTGCACGAGGCGGGCAAGCGCGTAGTCTTCGTCAACTGCTCCGGCGGTGCCATGGGGCTGGTGCCCGAACTGCAGTCGTGCGATGCCATCGTCCAGTGGTGGTACGCCGGCGAGCAGGGCGGACGGGCCTTGGCCGACGTCCTCTTTGGCGACTACAACCCGTCGGGCAAGCTGCCCATCACGTTCTATAAGAATGTGGACGAGCTGCCCGATTTCCTTGACTACACCATGAAGGGCCGCACCTACCGGTACTATCAGGGCCAGCCCACCTTTGCCTTCGGCCACGGACTGTCGTACACCACTTTCGAGATGGGCAAGCCCGTCTACAAGAACGGCCAGGTAAGCCTCACTGTCAAGAACACGGGCAACCGCGAGGGTACTGAGACCGTACAGGTCTACCTGCGGCGCACGGCCGATACTGAAGGACCACTGAAGTCGCTCCGAGCCTACAAGCAGGTACGGCTGAAAGCAGGCCAGCAGCAGATGGTAACCATCCCTCTGCCCCGCCAACAGTTTGAGAACTGGGACACCCAGACCAACACCATGCGTGTAGTGCCCGGCCGGTATGAGCTGATGGTTGGCAACAGCAGCGACGACCGGTCGTTACAGAAACTGACGCTCAATATCAAGTAGACCCAGACAGACAGAAGACTCCCTCTTCACGCAAACGGACCACGCTTGGTGAAGAGGGAGTCTTTATTTGTCTCATCACCCTAAATGTATTAATCTTTCTTTAAAGGCACCAGCACACTGAAGGTAGAGCCTTGACCCTCGGTGGACTCTACCATCACGTCGCCACCCATCTTCTGGGCAAAGTCCTGACAGAGCTGCAGTCCCAGTCCGGAGCCTTCCTCGCCGCCTGTGCCATAGGTGGTTTCGCCCTTGTGGAAAATAGAGCCGAGACGGTCGGCGGCAATACCTACGCCGTGGTCACGCACACTGACTTTGGCAAAGTCTGTATCGGCAGCCACCACCGCAATATCGACTGACGAGCCTTCGGGCGAGAACTTGATGGCATTGGACATGAAGTTGCGCACTACGGTCTTGAGCATGTCGTTGTCGGCCCTTACCACCAATGAGCTGCCACTGTAGTTGAGGTGTATCTTCTTGGTGGCGGCTATCATCTCAAAGATGTCTACCACGCCGGGGATGATGTCGTTCAAATCCAGGTCTTGCAACACTACATTCAGACGTCCCGTCTGGCTCTTGGTCCACTTCAGCAGGTTGTCGAGCAGGTCGTGAACCTCCTCTGACTCCTTGTTGGCCTTGTCGAGCAGTTCAAACAACTCGGGCCCCACCAATTCCGGCGAGGTGGAGGCCACCACAAGGTTGAGCACCATGCGGATGCTGGCCATCGGCGAACGCAGGTCGTGGGCAATGACGGAATACATCTTGTCGCGATTGGTGATGGTGGCCATGAGCTCGCGGTTCTGCTTTTCTATCAGCCGTTTGGCAGCAACGAGGGCTATCTGGTGCATGACGCGGACGATGAGTTCCTCCTTGTTGAAGGGTTTCGACAGGAAGTCGCTGGCACCCACCTGGAAGCCCTTTACCAGGTCGGCGGGACTGTTGAGAGCGGTAAGGAAGATGATGGGTATTTCCTTCAGCTCAGGGTCTTTCTTCATGATAACAGCAGTGTCGAAGCCGCTGATATCGGGCATCATCACGTCTAACAGTATCAAGTCAGGCTTTTCGGCCCTGGCCTGCTCTATGCACATGTTGCCGCAATTGGCCGTACAGACCTTGAACTTCTCGTTGGTAAGCAATATCTTGAGCAGCAAGACGTTGCTTACCACGTCGTCCACGATGAGTATTTTGTAATCACTGCGGTTGATTTGTGATTCTAAAGTATTTCCAGCATCCATTATGTTGAGTGGTTAATGTTTCAGAATGCAAAAATAATGCAATAATTTGGAATAACCAAATTATTGCACCATTTTTATGACTTTTTACTTAATAAAACTCACAAAAGGCCTTTACTGACGCTATCTATTCTACAGTGACCGACTTTGCCAGGTTGCGAGGCTGGTCAACGTCTTTCCCCTTGCAGACGGCCACGTGGTAGGCCAGTAGTTGCAGGGGGATGGTGGCTACCAGTGGTTCCAGACACTCCATCACGTCGGGCAGTTCTATCACTTCGTCGGCTATCTTGGAGATGACGGTGTCGCCCTTCGACACGAGGGCTATCACCCTACCCTGCCGGGCCTTGATTTCCTGAATGTTGGACAGTACCTTCTCATACATGGCATTGTGGGTGGCGATGACCACAACTGGCATGTCGGAGTCAATCAGGGCGATGGGACCGTGTTTCATCTCGGCGGCCGGATAGCCTTCAGCGTGAATGTAACTGATTTCCTTCAGCTTCAGTGCCCCTTCCAGGGCCACGGGATAGGAGTAGCCGCGCCCCAGGTAGAGGAAGTTGTGAGCATAAGTGAAGGTGCGTGCAAGGTCTTTCACCTTGTCATTGGTTTTCAGCACCTCGCGTATCTTACCGGGAATTTCACTCAACCCCTTAACCACCTTGAGGTACTCGCTGCGACTGACGGTGCCCTTGGCCTCGCCCATAGCCAGCGCTATCATGGCGAGCACGGTGACCTGGCCTGTGAACGCCTTCGTAGAGGCCACACCGATTTCAGGCCCCACATGAATGTACGTGCCGGTATCGGTGGCACGGGGGATGCTGCTGCCGATGGCGTTGCATACCCCATAGATGAAGGCGCCCTTCTCCTTGGCCAGCTGGACGGCGGCCAGTGTGTCGGCCGTCTCGCCGCTCTGGCTGATGGCTACCACCACGTCGCCACGGCCCACCACGGGATTGCGGTAGCGGAACTCGGAGGCATACTCCACTTCGACGGGCACTCTGGTCAGGCTTTCTATCAACTGCTTGCCTATAAGGCCGGCGTGCCACGAGGTGCCACATGCCACGATGACCACCCGCTTGGCCGAGAGCAGCTGGCGGCGGTAGTCGATGAGTGCCGACAGTGTGACATGATCGGCCTCTACGTTGACCCGGCCTCGCATGCAGTTGGTGAGACATTCGGGCTGCTCAAAGATTTCCTTGAGCATGAAGTGAGGATAGCCGCCCTTCTCTATCTGGCCCAGGTCGATGTCAACCGTCTTTATACTGAGTTCCTGCTCCTCGCCGAGAATGCTGACCACGTGGAGTTCCTCGCCACGCCGTATGACGGCAATGTTGCCGTCCTCCAGGTAGACCACCTTGTCGGTGTACTCCACGATGGGGCTGGCATCAGAACCCAGGAAGAACTCGTCGTCGCCGATGCCCACCACCAGGGGACTCTGCTTGCGGGCGGCTATAATCTGGTTGGGGTCACGACGGTCGAGGATGGCTATGGCATAGGCACCGATGACCTGATAGAGGGCTACCTGAACGGCCTCCAGCAGCGACAGCTGCTTGCGCTCCATGATATACTCTATCAGCTGGACGAGCACCTCGGTATCGGTGTCTGACACAAAGTGTACACCTTTAGCGGTGAGCTTAGCCTTGATCTCGGCATAGTTCTCTATGATGCCATTGTGGATGATGGCCAGGTTGTGACTCTCTGAATAGTGGGGATGGGCATTGCGGCTGGAGGGTTCGCCGTGGGTGGCCCAGCGGGTATGGGCTATGCCCACGGTGCCGCTGACATCCTTGTCGGCACAATACTCGCAGAGATTGTCAACCTTGCCTTTAGACTTGTAGACGTTCAGATGGTCGTCGCCACTGATAATGGCCACGCCTGCACTGTCGTAACCACGATACTCCAGCCGTCGCAGACCTTTAATCAGGATGGGATAAGCTTCCTTAGAGCCTATGTAACCTACTATTCCGCACATGATTCTATGTTGGTTTGTGTTATCAGCATGCAAAATTACAGCAAAAAAAGCGTTCAGCCAAAAAAATGTCCCGATTTTTTCTCTGGCCGACTACAATTTGTACTTGTCAGCAGAGCGCTTGGCACGCCGAGGCTCCTGGGTAAACCCCTGACGCGGTGTGCGTACATGGCGGTAGGACTGCCAGCGCTCGTTAATCTTGGCCACATAGTCGACCGTCTCCGTGCCACGCATATAGCCGCTCTTCACAATCGGGTCATTATAGTAGCTGGGCTGCGACAGCTTCAGTACATACTCCGAGACAGCCGTCCACTGATGAGGGTTGTGGCCGTCGCGCTCGCAGAGGACCATGGCGTCGCGAATGTGGTGGATGCCCCCGTTATAGGCGGCCAATATAAAATTGGTACGCTCACGACGGTCATGAATGTCGCTGAACTTCTGCTCCAACTGTCCTAAGTAGCGGGCGGCCGCGGCAATGTTCGGCTCAGGGTCGTACATCTGATCACGGGGCAGACCTAACAGGTCGGCTGTCGTGGGCATAATCTGCATCAGGCCCTTGGCGCCGGCCCACGACGTGGCCTTGGGGTCAAAGGTTGACTCCTGGTAGCACTGCGCAGCCATCAGGCGCCAGTCCCAGCGTATAGAGCGGCAGTACTGCATGAAAAGAGCATCGTAGTGGGAGATGACGCCGCTCTTGCGGTCGAGCATCGGCGAGAAGACGCGCCGCTTGACGCTGCTATGGCTCAGCAGGCGGGCCTCCTGCCGGCGCACCTCGTCGAGCATGGAGGGCTTGTACCACCGCTTCAGCTCACTGTCGAGATGGCCCTTGCCAGGGCTGGCCACCAGACGTCCCACCTCCGTGGAAGCCATGATGTCGCCCTCGTCGGCCTGTAGCCTGGCCACCATTTCGGCAGAGTCGCGGCACAACTCCACACGGAGCCTCACGCCCAACTCCTGTGCAAACTTCTCGGCAAGCAGGTACTGCGTGCCGAGCGGACGCCCGTGGTAGTCGTAGTAGAACTCAGGCCCGCTGAGCGTGAGCAGTATCATTTCGCCACTACCCTGGATCTGCTCCAGGTCGAAATCGTCGCCATAGGTGACTGAGTCGACGACCTCACCCCACGGTGCAATCACCTTTTCCTGCTCTTTCCGCTCGCTACAACCCGCCAGAAAACCACAGAGCAATATGATATAAATGAGTTTTTCTAACATTTTGGGCGCAAAATTACACAATTAATTGCACAATCGAAATTTTTTCCTTAATTTTGCAGCACTTTTTTGAGATAATTAGGCTTTTATACATGTTAAGAATTGC
>CAMNJY010000141.1 GCA_946541745.1 uncultured Prevotellaceae bacterium | reverse complement strand
TAAAAACCTAAAACTATAAATATTACTACTAACCTAAAACAATCTATTAACCTTGTTGTCTTTCGACGGTGCAAAGGTACGGCGATTTTTTCAACCGGCAATGGCTTGCGATGCTTTTTCTGCTAAAATTGCCCTTGTTCTTGACGTAAATCAACAGTTTGTGTGCGCCAACAACGATTTTTCGCCTGAAAAGCCGCCTTCTCTCAGATATTTTCATTACCTTTGCCAGCAGTTTATAAATATCATAAGGTCATAGAATGAAAAAACTGTTAGTGATAGCCATCGTGCTGGTAGCGGCCGTGCTGATGGCCGTAACCAAGCCCGACCGCAAGGCCCACAAGGCGGCCATGATGGAGGCCGTGAAGGAGTATGTCAAGGAGGAGGCCGACAGCCGCTTCGGGCGCAATCCGCTCTCCATGTTCGGCAGCCAGCTGGTCATAGGCTCCGTCAAGACGGTGCTCAACTCCAAGCTCCGCATGCACGACTACGTGGTGGCCAACAGCACCTACGTGCGCATTGACGGCGAGGAGCAGCTGCTCTCCGTGGGCCTGCTGGGCCATGTGTTCACCTTCGACAAGGAGATGCTGCGCGAACACCTGGAGGAGGCCCTTAACGGCGGCAAAGCCGAGGACGGCGACGAAGTGGAGGAGGAGTAGCCGATGAGAGTACTCATAGTGAGCACCAGCGAGCTGAAGGGCGGGGCCGCCGTGGCTGCCCACCGGCTGACGGAGGCCCTCATCAACAACGGTGTCAAGGCCCGCATGCTGGTCATGGAGAAGCAGAGCGACGATGTCTACGTCAGCGACTGCCACCACTGGCTGCTCGACGAGTGGCACTTCCTCTGGGAGCGCGTCGTCATCTGGGCGGCCAACGGCTTCAGCCGCCGCAACCTGTTCAAGGTGTCGATAGCCAACACGGGGGTAGACATTACCCGCCTGCGCGAGTTCCGCGAGGCCGACATCATCCACCTGCACTGGGTCAACCAGGGTTTTCTCTCGCTGCGCACGCTGCAGCTCGTCCTCGAGTCGGGCAAGCCCGTGGTGTGGACCATGCACGACATGTGGCCCATGACGGCCATCTGCCACCATGCCTACGAGTGCGAGCGCTACCAGACGGCCTGCCACAGCTGTCCGCTGCTGCGCCGCCCCGGGCCTGACGACCTCGCGGCGCGCACCTTCGCCCGCAAGCAGCGCCTCCTGGCGGGCCGCAAGCTGACGTTTGTGGCCGTCAGCCAGTGGCTGGCCGACCGCGCCCGCCGCAGTGCCCTCATCGGCGACAAGCCCATAGCCGTGGTGCCCAACGCCATCTCACTGGGGCGCTTCGCCATGATCGACCGCACCGACGCCCGCTCCACGCTCCACCTGCAGGCCCGCTACATAGTGGTGTTCGGCGCCGCCCGCATCGACGACGACATCAAGGGCGTGCCCTACCTCATAGAGGCCCTGCGCCGGCTCGTAGCCACGGGCTTCGCCAAGCCCGGCGAGCTCCACATGCTCTTCTTCGGAGGCATCAAGGACGAGGGCGTGCTGCGCCAGGTGCCCGTAGGCTATACCTACTACGGCTACGTCAACGACCTCCACCAGCTGTCGCTCATCTACTCGGCGGCCAACGCCGTGGTGTCGTCGTCGCTCTACGAGACCTTCGGACAGACGCTCATCGAGGCACAGGCCTGCGGATGCACGCCCGTGGCCTTCGGCGGCAGCGGACAGGCCGACATCATCAGCCACCGCGTCAACGGCTACCTGGCCGACCGCCTGTCGGCAGAGAGCCTCGCCGACGGGCTGCGATGGGCACTGACCGCCGACGTCAGCCGCGCCACGCTGCGCAAGAACGTGATGACCCACTACACCGGGAGCGTCGTCGCACAGAAATACGTCAGACTTTACAACCAGCTGCCATAGATGGTCACCGTCACCTACATCACCGTCACCTACAACGCCGCCGCCGTGCTGCAGCGCACGCTCGACAGCGTGCTCAGCCAGGACTATCCCCACATCACCCACATCATCATCGACGGCGCCTCAACCGACGGCACGCTCCAGATGGTGGCCGACTATGTGGCACGCTCCAACGCCGCCGCCAACGGCCACGACGTGCAGCTGACGTCGGAACCCGACCGGGGCATCTACGACGCCATGAACAAGGGCCTGCGCTCGGCCACCGGCGACTACGTCTGTTTCCTCAATGCCGGCGACTACCTGCCCGCGCCCACCACCGTCAGCGACATCGTCGCTACAATCAACAGTACACAGCGCACCGTGCTGCCCGCCGTCCTCTACGGCTACACCAACATCGTCGACGGCGAGGGCCGATTCCTGCGTCCCCGCCGCCTGCAGCCCCCCGACCGCCTCACGTGGCGCTCCTTCAGCCACGGCATGCTGGTATGCCACCAGGCCTTCTACGCCCGCACCGACTTCGCCGTGCAGACGCCTTACGACCGGCGCTACCGCTACTCGGCCGACGTTGACTGGTGCATACGCATCATGAAGCAGGCCGACCATGAGCGGGTGCCCATGCTCAACCTCCACGCCGTGGTGGCCTGCTACACGGAGCAGGGCGCCACCACCCGCCACCACCGCGCCTCGCTCCGCGAGCGCTTCGCCGTCATGCGCCGTCACTACGGGCTGCTCACCACCGTCGTCATGCACCTCTGGTTCGTCCTCCGCGCCCTCGTGAGGCGCTAAGCCTTACTTTTCCATCAGCTTCGCCACCACCATAAACTGGTAGTGGGCGTCGAGACAGGCGTGGATAAGCCCCGCCCGCCCGTCGAGGAAACCGCCCTTCAGCACGTATGACTTCAGAAACCTGAACAGCGGACGGCACACCAGCGCCGCCAGCCCGTAGTGCTTGTGACGCCGCCGGGGCACCTCGTAGTCGGAGTAGGTGTTCGACTTGCGCACGATGTCGGCCACCGAGTCGTTGGCCAGGTGCTCCAGGGCCAGCTCCCGCCGGCGGCGGTCGATGCGCTCCACGCGCCCCTCCACCACCGGCGAGCAGTGGATGACCGGCGGCCAGTGGGTGGCGTCGCGGCGGAAGAAGCGCAGCACGTAGTCGGGGTAGGCCGAGTGCAGAAAACGGCCCATGAAGTAGTTGCGCCGCGCAATGGCGATGCCCGCCGGCGCGTCGCTGCGGCGGGCCTGCTCATACAGGTAGTCGCGCAACGGCGGCGTCACCAGCTCGTCGGCGTCTACCACCAGCACCCACTCGCAGCGCGCCTCGTGGATGGCAAACTCGCGCGCGGGCTCCACAATGCTGTGCCCGCCCTTGGCAAACGTCACCACCCGGCAGCCGGCCCTCAGGGCTATCTCCACCGTGCGGTCGGTGCTCTCCATGTCGCAAACCAGTATCTCGTCGAAGCCCTTCACGGCCTCTATCACGCGCCGCAGGTGCTGCTCAGCGTTGTAGGTGTTGATGACAACCGATATTTTCTCCATCTTGTTCAAAGGGTTTTATCGCGCCACCTTCCGGTAGACGATGGTCGTGCGCCGGTGATTCTTGTAGTCTACGTATGTCAGCGAGTCGCAGGGCTCGTAGCCGTAGCTGTGTATCAACTCTGTCGACAGTCCTCTGCTGCGGCACAGTGCCGCGTTGTAGGCCACCACATAGTCGGCGCGACCTGAACGCAGCAGGGCCACGTGCTCGCGGTCCATCTCGGGCGTAGAACCCACCTGGCGGCACCAGTACTTGCCCGCAGGCAGGGCACCGGCCTTCATGCCGAAGCCGAACTCGCCGGCAAAGAGGGTCATCATCGTCGGCTTGTCGCCGGTGATGTTGGCCGACAGCCGCTCGTAGTTCTGCCGGTCCTTGTTGTCGGCCCACACCGCAGTACGGCCGATGTACGACAGGTCGCGGACGTTCTCAAACACGCCCCAGCCTATTACCACGGCCACGGCCGCCACCACGGCGCGTTGCGACAGCGGTTTCGACGACAGACCGGCTATATATATAAAAAGGTAGATGACAAACATGTAGCAGGCCGCATAGTAGTAGTTCATGTTGTGGCGCGTGGCTATCAGAAAGAAAAACAGCGCTATACCCAGCGGCACGTAGCGGCAGCGCTCCAGACGGCGGCTCAAGAGCCAGCCGCCGAGGACTGTCAGCAGCAGCAGGGCCTGGCTGTTCACCGTGCCCCACGACTGGGCTATCTCATGAAGCAGCGTGGGGGCAAGACCTTTGTCGGACGACACCGTGCGCAGCGTGTTGACGAAGTATTCCCCGATGAAGGCCGACAGCGACCCCACTGAGGCTAACCACCCCACAAACGGCAGAGCCACGGCAGCCATGCCTGCTGCCAACCATTTGACAAAGCCATAGTCGCCGCGCACCCACAGCCAGTACCACAGGGCCACCGCCACCATCGACCCCTGCATCACCGCGATGCTGTATTTCACCATCACCAGCGCCATGAAGCACCCGCCCAGCACCAGCCCGCACCGCCGCGCCGTCGGTCTGCCTCCCTGCTGTGCCGCCACGCCGCCACCGGTACTGTGTGCAGTGGCACCGCCACTGCCATAAACCGCCGCAAACAGGAAGTACATCGAAGCCGCCACAAACAGATTGCAGAAATCCTCCGCCCTGAACTCATAGTAAAACCAGTACTGGAAATACACCATCGGCATCAGCAGCGTCACCACCCAGGCCCGCCGGTCGTCGCCCAGCAGCAGCCGCGCCGTCTTGAAGTTGTAGTAGAAGGTACCCGCATAGAACAGCACTCCCATCACGTAAACCCCGTGGTAGGTATGCGGACTCAGCAGGTAGCCCACCCCGTAGACAAGCCACAGCAGCGGACCCTTAGAGTCGCTGAACTCCACGTAGGGCTGCAGCCCGTTCATCACTGCCTTGCCGCACATGAAGAACCACCCGGAGTCCAAGTGGTTGTAACCGCCGTGCAGCGGCGAGTCAATCGACATCAGCAGCAGCACTGCCGCCGACCATAGTGTCATCAGCAGCAACAGCCGCAGGTTGTTGCCCTCAGTCGTCGTTTCTTTCTTATTAGCCATATTATTTGTCAGGTTGTTGGTTGCTTCTCATATCAGGCGCTCCTCTATGCGGTAGCGAGGGCGGTGCTTCACGTCGAGGCTGATGTTGCCGATATATTCGCCAATCAGCCCCAAGGCCCCGAGGATGCTGCCACCTATGAACCACATCGACAGCATCAGCGACACCCAGCCCGGCACGTTCCTGCCCTCCGCCATGCACCATACCACCCACACCGCCACGCCGGCGGCGATGAGCATGAACAGCAGGCCGAAGAGCGAGATAAGCCGGATGGGACTCACCGACAGAGAGGTGATGCCGTGCAGAGCCAGCGCTGTCATCTTGCCAAGCGAGTATTTCGTGGTGCCGGCTTCGCGCACGCCGCGCTCGTAACTCACCGTGGTGCTGCGGAAACCCATCAGCGGCACGATGCCGCGCAGAAAGAGCGTGCGCTCGCCGTAAAGCGTAAGCTCCTGAACCGCCCGGCGGCCCATCAGTCTGAAGTCAGCGTGGTTGTACACCGTGCGACAGCCTAACCGCTGCAGCAGCCGGTAGAAGGCCTGCGCCGTCCACCGCTTCAGCACCATGTCGCGGCTGCGGTCGCTCCTCACGCCGTAAACCACCTCGTAGCCCTCGCGGTAGTAACCCACCATCTGCGGCACTACGCTGATGTCGTCCTGTAGGTCGGCGTCCACCGTCACCACGCAGTCAGCCTCCTCAACCGACGCCTCCAGGCCAGCCATCAGGGCGGCCTGCTGCCCGCTGTTCACTCCTATGCGCAGCCCGCAGTGCAGCCCGCTGCGCTCGTGGGCACGGCTGATGAGTCCCCACGTACCGTCATCAGAGCAGTCGTCCACGTAGACGATGCGGCTCCGTGACGACACCGCCCCGCAGGCGGCCATCTCACCGACCAGCCCTTCCAGCCGCGCCATGGTCTGCGGCAGCACTGCCTCCTCGTTGTAGCAAGGCACCACCACCCATAGCACTACCTCGGCAGTGCGTCCAGAACTGTTGGCACAATCTGTATTTGAAGGCCTCATCACGACACGTTTTCTCTTTGCGTATCCGTTAAATAATTACTTCGGACGATTTTAACTGAACACGAAGAAACGGTCTTCGCCACCCCGTAGAGCATACGCTGAAGGTAGTCCCGCTCACGGGTCTGCAGAATCTCCACCAGGATGATTTCGCCCCGGGAGTTCTTCGCCTTGATGTCCACGCGGTTGTTCTTGTCGTCCTTCGTCACCTTGTTCGACTCGGTGTCCAACAGCTCAACGATGGTCACCCTGTCCTTCACCAGTACCGAGATGAGGCCCTCAAAGATGGCAAAGTCGGCCTTGTTGCAAAGCATGTACTTCGCTGCCCAGTCAAAGCGTATGTATCTGTTCATGCTCATGGTTTTCCTGATTGCTATAGACGCTGCAAAGATACGAACTATTTCCGAAACGGCCAAATGTTTGGCGCGGAATTAGATGAAGTTACCCTGCCCGCCGCGGGAACCCCGCGAGGCACGCTTCCTCATGCCCGGCATACAAAAGGGACTCCCTTTTACGCGAAAGGGACTCCTTTTTACGCGAAAGGGACTTCCTTTCGGTAAATCCAGGGCCTGGATTTTCAAAAGTGGAAACGTACTGTGATTAAAGTTGCGGAAAACTATGCTATGTGTGCTATAGTTGGGCGTAATAAGCTGACACACATAGAGTTACCATATAGCATAGTTTCCGCAAACTATGCTATAACCATGCTATAAACTATGCTATTCAACAAAGATT
>CAMNJY010000140.1 GCA_946541745.1 uncultured Prevotellaceae bacterium | reverse complement strand
GCATGAAGAACATCGGCGTGGTGGCCGTCTTCGACCGGCTGAAGTTCGACCGCTACGCCCACTTCGCACGCATCGGCGAGGGCTCCTTAGGCGGCAAGGGCCGCGGCCTGGCGTTCCTCGACCGCATCATCAAGCGACACCCCGAGCTGAACGAACTGCCAGGGGCGCAGGTCAGCATCCCCAAGACGGTGGTGCTCTGTACCGACTTCTTCGACGAGTTCATGGAGAAAAACAACCTCTACCCCATCGCCCTGAGCGACGCGCCCGACGAGGTCATACTGCAGCATTTCCTGCGGGCACAGCTGCCCGACTCGCTCATAGCCGACTTCTTCACCTTCTTCGACGCCGTGAAGTCGCCCATCGCCGTGCGCTCATCGTCGCTCTTAGAGGACAGCCACTACCAGCCCTTCGCCGGCATCTACTCCACCTACATGATACCCTATCTGGACGACAAGTACGAAATGCTGCGCATGCTGGCCTGCGCCATCAAGGGGGTCTACGCCTCGGTCTACTACCGCGACTCAAAGGCCTACATGGTGGCCACGCAGAACGTCATCGACCAGGAAAAAATGGCGGTCATACTGCAGGAGGTGGTGGGACGGCAGTACGGCGACCACTACTACCCCACATTCAGCGGCGTGCTGCGCTCGCTGAACTACTACCCCATCGGCGACGAGACCGCCGAGGAGGGCATTGCCAGCCTGGCCCTCGGACTGGGCAAGTATATCGTCGACGGCGGACAGACGCTGCGCGTGAGCCCCTACCACCCCACCCAAGTGCTGCAGACCAGCGAGATGGAGACGGCCCTCCGCGACACGCAGACCAGGTTCTACGCGCTGGACATGAGCCACGTAGGGGCCGACTTTAAGGTCGACGACGGCTTCAACATCAAGAAGCTGCGGGTGAAGCAGGCCGACCAGGACGGTGCCCTCAACTACATCGCCTCAACCTACGACCCTGTAGACCAGGTCATCCGCGACGGCATCTACGAAGGGGGACGCAAGATCATCTCTTTCTGCGGTGTGCTGCAGCAGGGGGTCTTCCCCCTACCCCAGCTGTTGCAGATGGTCCAGAAGCTGGGCTCCGAGGAGATGCGCCGCCCGGTGGAGATAGAGTTTGCGTGCAATCTGCCCTCACTCTCGTCCAAGGAGGAGGGCATGGCCTGCCCGGCAGCCCCCACGGGCGCGGTCGGGGGCTCTCTCTACCTGCTGCAGATACGCCCCATCGTGGACTCCAAGCAAATGCTGGACGAAGACCTGACGCAGATAGCCGACGAGCAGTGCCTGCTGCGCTCAGCCAACTCGCTGGGCCACGGCATTTCCGAGGATGTGGTCGACGTGGTCTACGTCAAGGCCGGCGACGACTTCACGGCTGCCAACAACCCCATGATAGCCCGCGACATAGAGAAAATCAACCAGCGATTCCTCAACGGCGACTTTGCCTCTACCTCGGACGACGGGTGGGGGGCCAACTATGTGCTCATAGGCCCAGGACGCTGGGGCTCCAGCGACCCGTGGTTAGGCATTCCCGTGAAGTGGCCTCACATCTCGGCAGCCCGCGTCATCGTGGAGACTGGCCTGAAGAATTACCATGTAGACCCCTCGCAGGGCACCCACTTCTTCCAGAACCTCACGTCGTTCGGCGTGGGTTACTTCACCGTCAATGCCTACACCGGCGACGGCATCTTCCAGCAGCAGGTGCTCGACCAGATGCCAGCCGTGGAGGAGACGGAGTACGTGCGCCACGTGCGCTTCTCGCGCCCCCTGAAGGTCATGATGGACGGCAAGAAGCAGCTCGGCGTCGTCCTGCTGCCAGAGTGCTAATACCTGACCCAGGCCACGGTGGCATAGCCACCGGCGGCACAGACATTATAATGGTAAAGGCCGAAGCGCACGCCCTTCCAGTTACCGAAATCCACGAAGAACGGTTCGCCCACGGTGGTGAACCGTTTTCCGTCGGTGCTGTAGCTGAAGCGGTACTGGCGGGCCTGCATGTCGAGCGTCAGCCGCAACAGCAACCGTCCGTTGGTGGGGCCGAGGGGCGTCAGCCGCCCTTGGGCGTCCTCACGGTAGAGGGTCAGCCGCCCGTCCTGCCTCATCACGCCCATCAGCTCGTTGGTCTTGCCCATGCACACCAGCCCGGCACGCCCGCCGTCGGCTATGTGGCGGCAGTCTATAGAGACCATAGCCTCACTCTGATAGCCCATCACCTTCTGTGTCAGCGTGTTGCGGGCGTGGCGGAAATCGGCTGACCTCAGCGCGTGCAGCGTCAGCCGGCCCGGGTGCTCGGTCAGCGACCACGACCCGTCATCGGGGTTGTGGTTCCACTGCCATTGTGGCGAGAGCACCGCCGTGTCGAAATCGTCGCTCGTCTGGGGCAGCGAGGGCCGGCAGCCGCCTACCGGCTTGGTCCACACCGCCACCGGCTCGCCGATGCCGTTGCGGTCGATGTCAACACCCATGACGGGCCAGTCGTCGTGCCAGTACATGGGCTGCAGGTGTACCACCCGCCCTAAGGCGCCGTCGTGCTGGAAGTGCAGAAACCACCAGTCGCCCTGCGGCGTGTCGACCATGGCGCCCTGATGGGGGCCGTTGACGCGCGTGGCGCCCTGCTCCAGCACCACGCGCTTCTCGTAGGGACCGTAGATGTGGCGGGCGCGGAGCACCGTCTGCCAGCCCGTGCCCACACCGCCCTCGGGGATCGACAGGTAGTAGTAGCCGTTGCGCTTATACAGCTTCGTGCCCTCAGCCACGGGACCGGTGTAGACCGTCACGCCGTCGTCCAGCAACTGACTACCGTCGGCACTCATGCGGTGAACGATGATAGGTCCCGCTCCGTGACGGCTGCGCCCCAGGTAGGCCTGGCCGTCGTCGTCCCAGAAGGGGCAGGGGTCTTCCCACTTCTCGACGGCCTTCAGCCGGTGCAGTGGTGTCCACGGGCCTTCGGGCCGCTCGGCCTGGGTCATGAACAGGCCTTCGTGGGGGGTGCAGAAGTATATCCAGAAACGACCGTCGTGATAGCGCAGGGCTGGGGCCCATGAGCCGCCGGCGTAGCGCTCGTTGGTGTCCCACCCCGGCAGGTCAAACCGCCGGTACACCTGGGTTACGATGTGCCAGTTCACCAGGTCGGCGCTCTCTAAGAGCTGCATGCCGGTGAAATGGAAATCGCTGGCCACCATGTAGTATCGGTTGCCCACGCGGATGACGTCGGGATCGCTATAGTCGGCACAGAGCACGGGGTTTACATACGTGCCGTTGCCCTGGTCGCCCCAGGCCGTCAGCGGCTGATGGCCGGCGGGCTGGGCGGTCAGCGGGCTGATGGCCGATGCCGCCATCATCATCACGGCGCAAAGTCTTTTGGTTGCTTTCATACGCTTATATGGTGTAATCATCAGTCTGCCCCTCCTCGCACACGGTGTAGACATAGCCCCTGTCTATACGCTCCACGGTAGTGAAGCGCGGGCCGCCGGCGGCGAGCACCGTCTTGAGGTTGTCGGTGATGCCCTCGCCGGTGAGCTTCAGCCGCGCCTCCTTCATCGTCCACAGGCGGATGAAGGCCACGTCGGGCCGCTCGGCAGCGTATATCAGCTGCAACTCGTCGTCGCTCATGGTGTAGCGGGCCAGCGAGTCCTTATAGTTACGCACGCTCTCCACGTCGATGCCCACGGGTCGCCGGCTGACGGCGCAGGCCACGGCCTCGCGGCAGTGGCTCAGGTTGAAGTGTATGTCGGGATAGCCCGCCAGGCGGGGCTTGCCGTGGGGGCCGTACTCAAAGAGGGGGTTGCCGGCGATGCCGAACTCCTGGCGCAGGGCACGCTTCAGCAGCTGGTAGGCGAGCACGCACGTACGCTGTCCCAGCTCAAACTTGAACTGGAGGGCCTGTTGCCGCCGCTGTTCCGAGATGTCGGCGAGAGCCGCCTGCAGGTCGAAGTCGTCTATATGGTGGTCTATCAGTATTGTCACGTCGCTGCAAAGTTACGAAATGATTACTCTATCCGGCAGCTGTGGGTCTTTGTCTCACGGTCGTAGTTGATACCTACGAGCAGCAGGCGGTCGGCATAGTCATGCAGCTTGGCGGGGTACTGGCGGCGCCTGATCTGGTCGATGGCGGCATCGGCATCCCTGTTGAACTTCAGCTCCAGCACGATGGCGGGCGAGTCGACGTTCTTGCGCGGGATGAGCACCAGGTCGGCAAACCCTTTACCCGTAGGCAGCTCGCGGTGGATGACATAGTTGTTGCGGGCATAGTAGAAGGCGATGCTCAGCACGCAGGCCAGCGAGTTTTCGTTGTTGTAGGAGAGGATGCTCGTGTGCTCGTCGTGGGCAGCCTCCACGCCGCGGGCCACAGCCTCCGCGTCGCGGTCGAGCACCGACTGGAGCAGCTGGCGCGACTGTTGTATAGCATCCACCAGCGGAGCCCATTTGTTCGATTTGACTGCATTCACCATTTCGCCGGCTACCTCCAGATTCGGAATGTAACATTCGTTCTCCTGCCAGTTATACGACAGATAGCCTAAATGTATCAGCACCGTCAGCACGTCGTCCTTGCTTTCCACGGAGGACATGTCGTTGCGGAATCCCGTGGGGTCTACCGTACATCGTCCGCCGGCCAGCATGCTGATGATGTCGTCCTTCAGCCCCTCGTAGTTCATGTTGATGTAGTGAGCCACAGCGTCGAAGGCTCCCGTCGAGGCCCAGAAACTGCGGCAGCGGCGGGTTCTGACGGCCTGCATCACGCTGTTGGGATTGAACATCGACAGCTCGTCGCCTATCTGGTAGCCGTCGTACCACTTCTCCAGCTCGTCGAAGTCCATGCCGTGCCTGGCAGCCAGCGTGCGCACCTCGTCTTTGGTGAATCCGAAGAACTTTCCCATATCCACAGGCTCCACCATGGAGTACTCGATAAAGTTATTCAGGGCCGATTCGGTCTTGTATTTCTTAATAGGCAGTATGCCCGTCATGTAGACGCCGGCAAAGACGCGGGCGGCATTGACATCCTTAAACATGCGGCGCAGCCAGCCCACATAGTTGTCCATGGCAGGCGACGAAGGTGGGAACTCGCGGCAGATGGCATCCCATTCGTCCACGATGAAAATGAAGGTATCGCCCGTAGCGTCGTTAATCCGCAAGAGCACCTCCATCAGGTCATCATCTTCTTTCACCTTTACGTCGGGATAGGCCTCAAGGATATCATCGCGCAGTTTCTCCTTGATTTTATCCACGATGCTGTCGTTCTTGAACCGCTCGGTAAAGGCACTCAGGTCAAGATAGATGACGGGATATTTGTTCAGGTGCTGCTCGAACGACGGGTCGCCGGCTATCTGCAGGTCGGCAAACAGCGACCGCGAGTCCACTGAGCGGTCGTAGTAGGCCGCCAGCATCCTGGCCGCCAGCGACTTGCCGAAGCGGCGGCAGCGCGTCACGCAGCTGAACCTGCGCTCCGTGAACAGCGTGCTGTTCACCACGGCAATAAGCCCCGACTTGTCGATATACTCACCGTTACGAACGGACTGGAAACCAGCATTACCAATATTAATATATGTACCCATGGCTATTACTCTTTTAAATGAAAACACTGCAATGACGGTGCAAAGATAATGTTTTTCCCCGACATTACCGCCATTCCATCTGTAATTTCTATCAAGAAAAGATTCTTCCCAGCCTATTGCCACAAGAGGGGAAGGTTTTCTCCAAAGCGGACTCTTGGCTGGCTCCGTGGAGTCGTTACAACTCTACGAAAACGCCACCACCGAACAGCAGATATAATGACAATCGTAGTTTGTAATGTTGCATCGTTGCTTACTGGAGATTTTTATAGGTGACTGCGAAAAAAAGGAACCTATATGTGAGGTGTTTCAGGAAAAATGACTAACTTTGCAACCAGAATGTTTATTATTCACAAACTAAAAACCAATCAACACAACTATGGATTACAAAATTATCGACATTGAAGGAGTAGGCGACGTGTACGCCGAGAAGCTGCAAGCAGCAGGTATCAACAAGGTGAGCGAACTGTTAGAGAAGTGCGCAGCCCCCAAGGGCCGCAAGGAACTGGCTGAGCAGACGGGCATCAGCGACAAACTGATACTGCGCTGGACCAACCACGCCGACCTGTTCCGTATCAACGGCGTAGGCCCGCAGTTTGCAGAACTGCTGGAGAAGGCTGGTGTAGACACCGTCAAAGAGTTCCGCCACCGCGTGGCCGAGAACCTACAGCCAAAGCTGGTGGAGACCAACGACCAGTATAACATCTGCGGCCGCGTGCCCGTGGTCAGCGAAATTCAGAAGATGATTGACCAGGCCAAGGAACTGGAGCCGATGGTGACGTACTGAATAACGGTTATGCGCCGTAAGCAAGGAATCGCCGCTTTCCACTGTATGTCTCAGTGAAAAGCGGCGATTGGCTATTGGCAGCATGCCACCGGTTTACGAGGCACGGAAGCAGGAAAGATCTTCCGCACTGAAAGCCTTGATGTAAGCCGACTTGCCGATGACGTCTTCCTCGGTCATACGGACGTACACCTGAGCACTCTTCTGGAACAGCTCCGGGCACTTGGCGGCATCGCGGATGATGAGCAGCGACATGACCAGCTCGGCTGTCATGTCGTAGAGACGGCGAGCCAGGAAATCGAAGGCATCCTGAGAGTCGAGGCTCTTAGCGTAGTTCAGCGCGTCCTCATAGATGGGAATGAGCTTCTCCACGCGAGACTTCAGGGCTGCATCGGCCTCGGCAGGCAGAGCGGCCAGCATGTCCTTGATGTT
>CAMNJY010000139.1 GCA_946541745.1 uncultured Prevotellaceae bacterium | reverse complement strand
CGGTGAACGAGGGCATGCGCAGCGACGTGTTGTAAGAGGCGTGCAGCCGCCAGTGGGTGCCTAAGCGCAGGCTGGCGTCGATGCCGGGGTAGAAGGTAGGGTTCATGTCGGCCCACGTGTTTTTCACCACGACGAAGCCTGCCGACACCGTGAGGTTGCTCAGCAGCACGTTGTGCTCGGCGTAGGCGCTGATGTTGGTGCGGTTCAGCCCTAAGGTGTAGTCGCGGTCGGTGCCGTAGATGTGGTGGGGTCGCGTCAGCGGTTCGCCCAGGTTGGCGCTCAGCAGGTTCTCGTTGCGCACTTCGGCACCGAAGGCGGTGCGTCCCCACTGCCAGTCGAAGTGGCTGTTCAGCGCCAGCCCTACCACGTCGGTACGGTTGTAGTTGTATTTCATCAAGTCGGGGCGGCTGCGGTAGCCCTCGTAGCGGTCCTGGTGCTGGTTCCAGTAGACGGTGGGGTGCAGCGCGGCGGCACCACACCGGACGTCGGCCTGGAGGGCGGCGGTGAGCTTGGTGGTGTGCTCATACTGGTCGTCGGCCTGCCACTTGGGCGAGGCGTAGGCCGTGCTGGAGCCCCATCCCTTATCGGCGATGCCGAAGTGCCACCTGGCGCAGACATTGCCGTTGGCGTAATGCCCCTGCCAGAAGGCCTTCGAGCCGCTGTAGTCTGAGTTCAGCGAGCCTGACCTGGCGCGGCTGTAGCCGTCGCTGCGGGTGTAGGAGGCTGATGCTGACCCACCCCAGCCTTCCCTGTAGGGAGGGAGCAACAAGCGGGCGGCGGTTTTCAGATAGCCATGTGAGCCACCCTCTATCTGTGCTTGAAGATACCGCCCATCACCCTTCTCCAAACACCCGTCACCAGCCTTTGTCACGATATTGATAGCCCCCGTGAGCGAGGAGGTGCCGTAGATGCGGCCGGCGGGACCTTCGAGCACTTCTATGCGCAGGATGTCGCTCAGCTGTACGGGCAGGTCTACGGTGTTGTGGCCCGTCTGGGGGTCGCAGATGTTGATGCCGTTGAGCAGGATGATGACTTGCTCCTGGGTGCCGCCTCGCATCGAGATGTCGGTCTGCGCGCCAATAGGCCCTCGCTGGCGGACATCGACGCCGACGGCGTATTTCAGCAAATCGTTAATACTTTGTACCGGAGCCTGCTGAATGTCGGCCTGCTCCAGTACAGTGACCATTCTCGCTGCCTGACTACGTGTCAGGGGCGCCCTCGACCCGGTGACGCTGACCTCGTCGAGAAGCTGCTCGCGGGCTGTCGTGGCGGCAACCGTGTCGGTCACCACGGGCTGGATGCTGACGCTGCCGGCCGACGCATAAGTGAGCGTCGACACCGAGAGCACCGAGCAGACCACCTCGCGGCCGAGACAGCTGAAGAGCGACCAGCCCTTGTTCTGGAACTGGTGGAACACGAGCACGCGGCGCTTGTTGAAATGTGGTTTGTACATGAAATAATAATTTGTAAAAAGCTAATTAAGCGGGCGCGAAGGTAGTGTTTTTTTTTGTAATAGCCAAGGAAAGGTTAAACTTTTCGGGCCGTGATGCGTCAAAAGAGAAACATTTGCAAGTGATGAAGCGTTTATTAAGTCTTTTGGCGGGGCTCATGGCGGCATTCGGCAGCGTGCAGGCCTCCAGCCTCGACGGCATCCGGCAGGCGCTGGAGCAGTCGTCGGTGTCGCAAGTTCAGGAGAAGGTGTATATCCATACCGACAACCAGTGCTACTTCGTGGGCGACACGCTGTGGTACAAGGCCTACGTCGTCAGGGCCGACAACCTGCAGCCTACCGACATGAGCCGCATCCTGTATGTGGAGCTGCTCTCGCCCGACGGGCTGCTGGTGGAGCGCCAGCAGATCATCGTGGCCCCCGAGGGCTACACCTGCGGCCAGTTTGCGCTGAAAGACTCGCTCTACTCCGGCTACTACGAGCTGCGGGCCTATACGCGATGGATGCTCAACTTCAACGTCAGCGAGCACATGTACACCGTGCAGGAGACGTGGCGCTTCTTCAGCCGCCAGATGTGTGCCGACTACTACCGCCTCTGGGACGGTCTCTACTCGCGCGTGTTACCTATATATAGTAAACCTGAGAACCCCGGCGACTATGATGCCCGCCGCATGTACCAGCGGCCCAAGACCCGCCTGCAGAAGCCCAAGAAGGAGGAGCTGTTCGTGACGTTCTATCCCGAGGGTGGCTCGCTGGTGGAAGGCCTGCGGAGCCGGGTGGCCTTCGCCGTGGAGAACCAGCTGGGCGAGGCCGTCAGCATCAAGGGCACACTGACCGACGGCAACCGCCCGTTAGGCACCATAGCCACCACCCACTTAGGGCGCGGCGTGTTTACCGTCACCCCCGGCGCTAAGCAGCCCAAGGCCCTGTTCACGTGGCACGGCAAGCAGTACACGTTCACACTGCCCAAGGCCGAGAAGAGCGGAGCGGTGGTGACGCTCGACGGCCATCGGCTGACCATCACCGGGCGCCATCTGCCCCAGGACCGCGAGTACGGCCTGTCGGTGCTCTGCCGCGGGTCGCTGAGGCATTTCCAGGCCGTAGGGCCCCTCGCCGACGGCGTGGCGGTCAGCGTGGAGCTGCCCGCCGACAGCCTGCCCGTAGGTGTGAACGACGTGACCGTGTTCGACAGCGAGGGCGGCATCCTGGCCGACCGCCTGTTCTTCAATGGCGGTATGGGCCGTCTGATTTCGACAAATGCCATAGGCCTCATCAGCCCCACAGGCCCCATGAAGCCCACAACGACCTACGAGCCTTATGAGCCTGTCAGCGTATGCGTGGAGCTGACGCCCAACACCACCTTCTCGCTCTCGGTGCGCGACACGGGCACCGACGAGCCTACCTACAACGACGGCAACCTGATGACCGACCTGCTGCTGTCGAGCGAGCTGCGCGGGTTTATAGCCAAGCCGGCCTACTACTTTGAAAAGGACGACGAGCAGCATCGCAGCCACCTCGACCTGCTGATGATGGTGCAGGGCTGGCGCAAGTACAAGTGGCAGGAACTGAGCGACACGGCGCGCCACATGCGCTACAAGCCGGAACAGACGATGACCGTCAGCGGCGAGGTCTACAAGATGGTAAGCATACCCGAGGTGGAGCAGGACGAGGTGCCGTCGTGGCAGAACGGTGTCGGCATGGTGGGCATCAAGAACAAGGACGGCTCAGGCGACGATGAGAACCCGTGGGCCGAGACCGAGGAGGGCGACGGCACAGAGATGGTGGGCAACAACGCCTACGACGCCCCAGCGGCCGAAGAGGTGTCGGCAATAGAGTTCGGCGACATCACCACGGCCAACGACGCCGTCGGCATCAACCACTCCACCCTGAAGCGCGACGTGCTGGTGGAGGCCGAGCTGCTGATGGGCGACGAGATAGTGGCCGGGCGCCAGAAGACCCGGAACGGGCGCTTCCTGTTTGAGATACCGCCGTTCTACGGAGCCACCTACCTGAACCTGAAAGCCTATAAGGAGAAGGACTCACTGAGCAAGTCGATGCTCTCGCGCAGCGACGCCACGGTGTTCCGCGAGGATGCCTATGCCGACTACTTCGTGAAGCGCGACATGCCCTACCCCATGTTTACACATAAATACAGCTACTACGAGAACCACGCCCCCGAGTGGGAGGTGACCATCGACGAGGACTCGCTGTCGGAACTGTCGATGGAGAACGACGTCCACCAGCTGCAGAACGTCAACGTGAGCGGCCACCGCCGCGGCCGCCGGGCCGTAGACTGGCAGAAGCCCGCCTTTGTGCGCGATGCCTACGACCTGTACAACGACCTGACGGACTACGGCCTGAGTTTCGGCAAGTTCGACATGCGCCAGTTTCCGCTGCAGGTGGCCAAGTTCCTGCTGGGCAACATGGGGCGGCCCGTTCACTTCAACGTGGACGGCCGGCTGAACGGACAGACCTACTGGCGCAACTATGACGCCACGGGCAACATGGATGCCGCCATGGCCGAGGTGACACGGGCGGCCGAGAAGACGCGGGCGGCGGCGGCCGTGTATAACAACCTGAAGCTGAGCCGCCTGCAGGACATCCGCGTGTTTACCGACTACGAGCCGCGCAATGAGGACTCGACGATGGTGGTGAGCCAGTACATAGCCGACGCCACGGTGGAGATGGTGCCCATAGCCGACGACGGCAAGCAGGTGGTTTACCGCGACCGCCACATCTACCTGCACGGCATGAGCGAGCCTGCCGAGTTCTACCAGCCTGACTACAGCCACCGCCCCGTAGGCGAGGCTCCTGCCGACTACCGCCGCACGCTCTACTGGAACCCCAATGCGCGGAGCGACGGCGAGGGCCGCTTTACCGCCAACTTCTATAACAACGGCAAGGAGACCCGCATAAAAATAAGCGCCGCCGGGGTGACTCCCGACGGGCGCTTGCTGTTCTCCAAGTAGGGAACCTGATTACCTGACCAGCACCTTGCGCACCTCAGTGCCTTGGCGGACAATGTTGAGGCCGGGCTTGACGCCGCTACGCCGGCGGCCCTGCAGGTCGAACACCTGTCCGGATGGCGCTGACGGTGCCGTTACTTGAGCGACGCTGTTGGTCAGCTTGCCGTCAATGTAGTCAGGCAGGTAGTAGCCTAAGTGGGGAGGCTGGTTGTAGGCCGTGTTCTGCCAGCAGACACCCATGCGGTAGGTATGGTCGTGCATCAGCGTGGGCACACGGTAGTTGCTCTCGATGGTGGTGGTGTGGACGTAGAGCTCCGTCGGCTTCTGGTAGTTCCACAATACGATTTCCTCGCGCCAGTCGCCTATGATGTCGGCACTCAGGTTGGGGGTCATCTTCGTCGTGTTGCAGTTGGAACGGTTGGTCCAGTCCACAATGCGGCTGGCGTTGCCCTGGGTGATATAGATATGGTCCACGTGGTCAAACTCGTTGCTGGAGTTACGGGCATAGTGGCCGTCGAGCAGCTCGTCCTGCGGGTCGCCGTTCCAGTAAACGCGGAAGTTCACCGACTGGTTGCTCAGGCTGGTGTTGGCGCCGGTGTCGGCACGGCGCGGTGTGCGCTCGTCGCTCGACCAGAACTCATAGCCCCGGTAGGCCGCCGAGATGTCGGCCGCCAATCCGCGACCGTTGTCGGTGCCGTCGGGGCCGCCCTTGTAGATAATCTCGCCCGTGGCGGCGTCGTGCAGGTCCCAGGACCCCGTGCCGTTCTTCATCTTCTCTTCGTGAACCTGAAACACCTCCAGGCCCGGCCGGTCGGGCAGCAGGTCGCCTAAATGGATGGCGTCGCCGTGGCCGTAGCCCGTGGCGTAGAGCAGGGTGCCGTTGTTGTCGAGGGCCGCCGAGCCCCAGATGATTTCGTCGCAGCCGTCGCCGTCGACGTCGGCCACTGACAGGTTGTGGTTGCCGTTGCTGTAGAGGGTGTTGCTGCCGGCATGGCCGCCGTCGCTGTCGGCCTGGGTCAGGCCGCCGGTGTTCTTGGGAGCCGTTTTCAGCCCGTTTCTTACCAGGGTCTCGCCGTCGACGGTGATTTTCACCGAGGTCGTTCCCGTCTGGTTGAAGACCACCGACTGCATGGCCGTCGGCGAGGCATGGAGCCACTCGGTGTGCAGGCGTGTGCCGTCGAAGCTGACGGCCCAGGCATAGGCCTGCGTGTAGTAGCCGCGGGTGAAGACGGC
Organism: uncultured Prevotellaceae bacterium; assembly: GCA_946541745.1. Classification (GTDB taxonomy): domain Bacteria; phylum Bacteroidota; class Bacteroidia; order Bacteroidales; family Bacteroidaceae; genus Prevotella. The sequence goes on along the minus strand of CAMNJY010000139.1, from coordinate 1,141 downwards.
GCAGGCGGGTTTGTCGTAGCCGTTGACGTAGGCCACGGCGGCGAGGTAGCGCTCAGAGCGGTTGCCGGAGTTGTCGCCCCAGAAGCCGCTGGGGAAGCTGCTCACCTTGCCCAATTCCGAGCCGCCCTCGGTGGCAGCTCCGCCCGACGGCAGCTTGCTGCCCGTGCCGGCTCGTCCCGGCAGATACCAGGTGGTGTGGAGGGCTTTGCCCGTCAGCCCGTCGAAGACGGTCAGATACTCTGCGCCGCTGATGACGTGGCCCTTGCTGTTGGCGTGCTTCACGCTGTTGCTGTGGCCCTTGATGGTGGCGTCGGTGGCCGCCTGGTTGACGTAGGCACCCGTGCCGTCGGTAGAGCCCGGTGCCGTCTTGCACATCATCTCGGCCCGTCCGTCGCCGTCGAAGTCGTAGACCATAAACTGCGTGTAGTGCGCCCCGGCGCGGATGTTGGGGCCTAAGTCTATGCGCCACAGCTTGGTGCCGTCCAGCTTGTAGCAGTCCAGCAGCACCCGGTCAGTGACGCCGTCCTGCGAGTTGTCGTGCGAGTTCGACGGGTCCCATTTCAGGATGATCTCATACTGCCCGTCGCCGTCCACGTCGCCCACCGAGCAGTCGTTAGGGGTGTAGGTGCCGCCGTTGGCGCCCGTGGCGGGACGGTCCAGGGCGATGGTCAGGTAGCTGTTGGCCCACCGCCCTACGGGGGCCGACGTTTCCAGTTCCCTGCCGTCGGCCTTGGTCACTATCTGGTACTTCGACGTGGCCGTGCCCTGCCGGTCCGTGTAGTTGGTCTTCATCACATCCTGGGCGATGACGATGCCGTCGCGCACGATGTCGAACCGGGTGGTCTGGTCGTCGTCGGTTCCCAGGAGCCGCCAGCTTACAAAGTTGCCCGTGGTAGCGGGTACGGCCACGACGCCGCGGTCCAGCCGTTCCATCTGGCTGGCCGGTGTGATTTGCGCCCGGGTGGTGGCAGCTGTTGCCAGCAGCGCGCTCAGGGCAAAGAGTGTTGGCTTCTTCATTTTTCGGTTTGGTTTTAGTTAGCTTGGCTATATAAGTAAATACACAAAATTAAATGGTTTTTATCACTGTTTTGTCTGGGAACGCGGGCGCCCCCGCCCGCCCCAGATGCGGGCGAGGGCGCCC
>CAMNJY010000138.1 GCA_946541745.1 uncultured Prevotellaceae bacterium | reverse complement strand
GAAGAAGGGCATCTATATTATAAATGGTAAGAAGGTAGTGATAAATGATAAGTAACCGTTAAATATTTTCCAACGTGAACGAGAAACAGCGCATAGAGCAACTGCGGCGCGAGCTGCACGAGCACAACTACAACTACTACGTGCTGAACCAGCCCACCATCAGCGACTACGACTTCGACCAGCTCCTGCGCGAGTTGCAGGAGCTGGAGGCCCGCCATCCCGAACTGTACGACGCCAACTCGCCGACCCAGCGCGTAGGCAGCGACCTCCAGACGGGGTTCCGCCAGGTAGCCCATAAGTACCCCATGCTCTCGCTGGCCAACACCTACAGCGAGCAGGAGGTGAGCCAGTGGTACGAGTCGGTCAGCCGCGGGCTGGGCGGCGAGCCGTTCGAGGTGTGCTGCGAGCTGAAGTACGACGGCCTGAGCATCTCGCTCACCTACGTCCGCGGCCGCCTCGTGCAGGCCGTCACCCGCGGCGACGGCGTCCACGGCGACGACGTGACGCAGAACGTACGCACCATCCGCTCCATACCCCTGGCCGTTCGCCCCTCGGCCGGCGCCCCCCACCCCGCGCCTGAGGAGTTCGAGATTCGCGGCGAGATTCTCATGCCCTGGGCCTCGTTCGAACGGTTGAACCGCGAGCGCGAGGCCGCCGGGGAACCGCTCTTCGCCAATCCGCGCAACGCGGCCAGCGGCACGCTCAAGAGCCTCGACCCGAGGGTGGTGGCCAGTCGCCAGCTCGACGCCTACCTCTATTATCTGCTGGGCGACGACCTGCCCGCCGACGGCCACTACGAGAACCTCGAGGCCGCTCGCGCCTGGGGCTTCAAAATCTCCGAGGGCATGAGGAAGGCCGCCACCGTTGATGAAGTTTTCAGCTTCATCAACTACTGGGACAAGGAACGCCGGAACCTGCCCGTAGCCACCGACGGCATCGTGCTCAAGGTGAACTCGCTGCGCCAGCAACGCGTCCTGGGCTTCACGGCCAAGTCGCCCCGCTGGGCCATCGCCTATAAGTTCAAGGCCGAGCGCGCCTGCACCCGCCTGCTCGAGGTAACCTTCCAGGTAGGCCGCACCGGCGCCGTCACCCCCGTGGCCAACATGGAGCCGGTGCAACTGGCCGGCACCACCGTGCGCCGGGCCACACTCAACAACGAGGACTTCATACGCTCGCTCGACCTCCACATCGGCGACATGGTCTACGTCGAGAAGGGCGGCGAGATTATACCCAAGATCGTGGGCGTCAACACCGACGAGCGTCCCGCCGGCGCCCGGCCCGTACAGTTCATCAGCCGCTGCCCCGAGTGCGGCACCCCCCTTCAGCATACCACTCCCCTCCCCTCAGCGGGAGGGGCCGGGGGTGGGGCTGTCGGGGCTGTCGGAGCTGAGGCCGCCGCCTGGTACTGCCCTAACGACGCCGGCTGTCCGCCGCAGATCAAAGGCCGCATTGAGCACTTCGTGTCGCGCAAGGCCATGAACATCCTCGGGTTAGGACCGGAGATTATTGAAGACTACTACCGTCGCGGACTCATCCACGACGCGGCCGACCTCTACGACCTGCGGGTAGAGCAAATCAACGGCGACGGCAGCCGCACTAAGTCGGCCCAGAATATCGTCAACGCCATACAGCAGTCGAGGGAGGTACCCTTCGAGCGTGTCGTCTTCGCCCTCGGCATCCGCTTCGTCGGCGAGACGTCGGCCCGCCTGCTGGCCCGCCACTTCAAGTCGATGGACGCCCTGATGCAGGCCGGACTGGAGGACCTGCAGGAGGTGGAGGGCATCGGCGAGGTGATGGCCAAGAGCATCATCAGCTACTTCCACAACGCGCGGAACCGCCAGATAGTGGAGCGGCTGCGCGGCTACGGCCTCCAGTTCGCCCTCACGGCCGGCCAGACTGCAGCCGCCTCCGACAAACTGGCCGGGCTGTCCATCGTCATCAGCGGCGTGTTTGCACACCATAGCCGCGACGAGTACAAACACATCATCGAGCAGAACGGCGGCAAGAACGTCGGCAGCATCAGCAGCAAGACGTCGTTCATACTGGCCGGCGACAACATGGGTCCCGCAAAGCTTCAGAAGGCCGGGAAACTGGGCATCCGCATCGTCGCGGAAGACGAGTTCTTAGATATGATAGAATGAAAATCATTGTTTCACAAGAGATAGCGGCGGTGTGCCCCCGGTTTGTGGGGGCCGCCGTCGAGGCACGGGTGGTGAACAGCCCCTACTGCCCGGCGCTCTGGGACGAAATCCATGAGCTGGAGGCACGGCTGCGCCAACAACTGACCACCGAGACGCTGAAGGAGCAGAGCGGCATAGCGGCCACACGCCGCGTCTACAAGGCCTGCGGCAAAGACCCGTCGCGCTACCGGCCGGCCTCCGAACAGCTCATACGCCGCATGCTGCAGGGTAAGGAGCTCTACCAGATAGACACGCTGGTAGACCTGGTGAACCTGGCCTCCATAGCCTACGGCTACAGCATCGGCGGCTTCGACGCCGATCGCGTGGCGGGCGACACGCTCATCCTCGGCATTGGCCGCGAGGGCGAGCCTTACGAGGGCATAGGCCGGGGCACGCTCAACATAGCGGGCCTGCCCGTCTACCGCGACCGGCAGGGCGGCGTAGGCACACCCACCAGCGACAACGAGCGCACCAGGATGACCCTCGAGACCACCCGCCTGCTGGTGCTCATCAACGGATACGACGGCGACGAGCAGCGCGTGCGCCAGAACGCCGAGTTCATACAGCAGCGCCTGCGCACCTACTGCCAGAGCGACGGCGGAGGCTACACTATTTACAGGTAACACGGCGACACTTGGAACTAAACAGATGCAAACCCTGAAGATTTTATACAACCAGATAGGACAGTACAAACCGGCGGCAGCGGCCACGCCGCTGCTGACGGCCCTGGAGGTGGTGACAGACGTACTCATACCCTACGTCACGGCGCTGCTCATAGACCGCGGCATCATGGCCGCCAACCCGCAGGCCGTCTGTAAGTACGGACTGCTCATGGTAGCCATGGCGTTCCTCTCGCTCCTCCTCGGCATCGCGGCCGGGCGGGTGTCGGCGTATGCATCCACGGGCTTTGCCAGCAACCTGCGTCGGGCTATGTATCGCAACATCCAGCGTTTTGCATTCTCGGACATCGACAAGTATTCGACCTCGGGACTGGTGACACGCATGACCACCGACGTCAACTCGCTACAGAACGCCTTTCAGCAGATTTTGCGCATCACGGTGAGGGCGCCCTTCCGCCTGCTGCTCTCCGTCGTCATGTGCCTGGTTATCGACCCCCGGCTATCGCTCATCTTCATTATTGCGATGGCTGTGCTGGGCGTTTCGCTTTATTTCATCATTTCGCGCGTAGCCCGGCTGTTCCAGCAGGTCTACGTGAAGTACGACGAGCTGAACCAGCGGGTCCAGGAAAACGTTACCGGCATCCGCGTGGTGAAGGCTTTCGTGCGCGAGGACTACGAGAACCGCAAGTTTGCGCAGGCCGCCGACGCGCTTTACCAGCTCTACACGAAGGCCGAGAGCCTGATGGCGCTCAACCACCCCGTTATGAACATGGTGGTCTATGGTTGCATCATCGCCCTGTCGTGGTGGGGTGCCCACTTCGTCGTGGACGGCACGCTGACCACTGGCGAGCTGACCAGCCTCTTCACCTACGTCATGTCTATCCTGCAGTCGCTGATGATGCTCTCCATGATCTTCGTCATGCTCACCCAGAGTGCCGCCGCGGCCCGTCGCGTCAGCGAGGTGATCAGCCAGCTGCCCTCCATTACCAACCCCGCCCACCCCTTGACGACGGTGGCCGACGGCAGCGTGGAGTTCCGCCAGGTGAGGTTTGACTATGAAGTCCCCTCCAACCTCCACCCGAAGAGGGAGGCTACTGGATCCCGCCGCTCCGCCCTCTACAACGTGTCGTTTAAGGTGGGCAGTGGCCAGACCATCGGCATCATCGGCGGCACCGGCTCGGGCAAGTCAACCCTCGTCAGCCTCATCAGCCGGCTGCACGACACGGCGCAAGGCCAGGTGCTCGTCGGCGGGCACGATGTCAGGGAGTACGACCTGACCACACTGCGCAATGCCGTCAGCGTGGTGCTACAGCAGAACACGCTCTTCAGCGGCACCGTGCTCGACAACCTGCGCTGGGGCCGCAGCGAGGCTACGCTCGAGGAGTGCCGCGAGGCCTGCCGGCTGGCCCAGGCCGACGATTTCATCATGGACATGCCCCAGCAGTACGACACGCGGATTGAGCAGGGCGGCACCAACGTCAGCGGCGGCCAGAAACAGCGCATCTGCATAGCCCGCGCCCTGCTGAAACGCCCCAGGATACTCATTCTCGACGACTCAACATCGGCCTGCGACACGCGGACTGACGCCCTCATTCAGCGGGCCTTCCGCGAGCAGCTGCCACAGACGACCAAGCTGATTATTGCCCAGCGCATCAGCTCCGTGCAGCACTGCGACCGCATCCTGGTGATGGACAACGGCGTCGTCGCAGGCTTCGACACCCACGAGCATCTGCTCGCCAACAATGCCCTCTACCGTGAAATCTACGACTTGCAGACACAGAACACCGGCGACTTTGACGGGAAATTGAGACACTAAGACAATGAGACAACCAAGCTTTGACAGAGGGCCGCGTGGGGTCCACGGACAGAACGCCGGCTTCAGACGGGCCACCAGGCAGCAGCGACAGGTAATGGCGAGGCTGTTCACATTTGTGCTCAAGCAATACAAATTCAGTATCGTCACCGTACTGCTCTGCATCGTGGTGAGCACCGTCACGTCGCTCTTCTCTACCCTCTTCACCCGGACGCTCATTGACGACTATATCACGCCGCTGACGCAGATAGCCAACCCCGAATATGCGTCGCTGCTGCAGACGCTCTTCCGCCTGGGCCTCATCCTCCTGCTCGGCGTCGTTGCCAGCTACACCTACAACCGCCTGATGATCAACGTCTCGCAGGGCACCATGCTACGGCTGCGCAAACAGGTTTTCGAACGTATGGAGCGGCTGCCCGTCAGTTACTTCGACACCCACTCCCACGGCGAGCTGATGTCGGTCTACACCAACGACGTAGACTCGCTGCGCCAGATGATATCTACCGCTATGGCACAGGTGTTCTCGTCGGCCATCACCATCGTGGCCACCCTCACCTCGATGATCGTGCTCAGTGTGCCGCTGACGCTGGTGAGCATCGCCACCAGCGCCGTGATGATGGTCGCCACGGCAAGGCTCGGCAAGTGGTCAAGGGGATACTTCCGTACCCAGCAGGAGAGCCTGGCCGGCGTCAACGGCTTCATAGAGGAGATGATGACGGGCCAGAAGGTCGTCAAAGTGTTCTGCCACGAGCAGCAGGCCATTGCCCAGTTTGAAGCTATCAACGAGCAGCTGCGCTCATCGGCCTATAATGCCAACAAGATAGCCAACATCGTCATGCCCGTCAACGGCAACCTCTCCAACCTGGGCTACGTGCTCATAGCCGTCGTCGGTGCCGCAGTGGCCCTGGGACAATTTTCAATTCTCAGTTCTCAATTTTCAATTACGTTAGGAACCATCGTGGCCTTCCTGCAGCTCAACAAGGGCCTTACCCAACCCGTCAGCCACGTCTCACAGCAAATCAACGCCGTACTCAACGCCTCGGTGGGAGCCGAGCGCGTGTTTGCCCTCGGCGACGCCGAACCCGAGGTGGACAAAGGCACGCAGCTGATAGACAACCCCCGGGGCGACGTCGACTTCCAGCACGTCAACTTCGGCTACACGCCCCAGAAGCAAGTGCTCTTCGACATCGACATCAACACCCAGCCCGGCCAGAAGATAGCCTTCGTGGGCGGCACAGGGGCCGGCAAGACCACCGTCATCAACCTCATCAACCGCTTCTACGAGGCGGCCGACGGCCAGATACTCTACGACGGCATACCCATCGCCCACATCCGCAAGGACTCGCTGCGCCGCTCCATGAGCATCGTGCTGCAGGAGACCCATCTCTTTACCGGCACCGTGCTCGACAACATACGCTACGGACGGCTCGACGCCACCGACGACGACTGCATGCGCGCAGCCCGGCTCGTAGGTGCCCACGACTTCATACGCCGCCTGGCCAACGGCTACCACACGGTGCTCGCAGGCGACGGCGGCAACCTCAGCCAGGGCGAGCGCCAGCTGCTGGCCATCGCCCGTGCGGCCGTGGCCAATCCGCCCGTGCTGATACTCGACGAGGCCACTTCAAGCATCGACACACGCACCGAGCAGCTGGTGCAGCGCGGCATGGACACCATCATGCAGGGCCGCACCACCTTCGTCATTGCACATCGGCTGTCCACCGTACGCAATGCCGACCAGATCATCGTCCTCGACCACGGCCACATCGTAGAGCACGGCAGCCACGCACAGCTCATGGCCCTGCACGGACGCTACTATCAGCTCAACGTAGGGACCGACACGGAGCTGCTTAGGTGAGTATGGGAACCGCAAAAGCAGAATTATGGCAACAACCGCAAAAGCATCCGAGCTTATCATCCCCAAATGACAACTCCCCCTGCATACGTTTGACTTATTGCTTCTTTATTGTGAACTCCACTTTTTGTATTGCGCGCTTGTAAACATTGCAGAGGATGAGGGCGTAGCGCAGCGTCTCGCCCTGTTTCATCGATTGCTGGACGTGGGCCATCTCGCTATCGGAAAGTATGTTCTTGAAAAGGAAGGCAGAGTGAGCACTTGGCACAAGGCGTATCTCATCTGTAAGCGGTGAAAGGACGTAGGCGTAGGTTGCTTGATAGCGGGCACCTGCCTGCCA
>CAMNJY010000137.1 GCA_946541745.1 uncultured Prevotellaceae bacterium | reverse complement strand
AAAAACATTGCGCAAAATAATTATGTTTAATAACTTAACAGTCAAAGCTATAGCAGGGTTTATAGCACAGTTATAGCATAGTTTCCGGAAACTATGCTATAGGATAAACGGCAGGTTGTCAGCGAGATACGCCCAACTATAGCACACATAGCAGGGTTTTCTGCCTCTTTGATGCTTATGGTGGTGGCCGACGCTGTGCGCAGGTGTCACTGATTTGGAGAAACTTATCGAGGAGACACACGGGCGTATCATCAACAGGGCACGGACGAGCAGCCATACCGGCATCACTGACGGGAGTAGTCTCCGAAACGGGGCAATTTGCTCTCTATTTATAGAGGAAAGGTATGAAAAATAGTTGAAACGACTATCTGATTTCTGAAGATTTGCACAATTAGTTTGGCGGTTCGGGCTTTTTTGCCTACCTTTGCACCATGATTACGCAAGACCAACTGAAAGATGTGCTCGACAGGGCTGACAAGCTGAAGCACTATCTGAAGATAGACGAGAAGCAGATAGAGTGGGAGGAGGAAGACCTTCGCACCCAGGCCCCCGACTTCTGGGACGACCCCAAGCGCGCCGAAGCCCAGATGAAGAAGGTGAAGGGTATCAAGAAGTGGCTCGACGGCTACAGCCAGGTGCGCACCATGGCCGACGAGCTGCAGCTGGCTTTCGACTTCTACAAGGACGACATGGTGACAGAGGAAGAGGTGGACGACGACTACCAGCGGGCCATCAAGGCCATTGAGGATTTGGAGCTGATGAACATGCTGCGCCAGGAGGAGGACCCGATGGACGCCGTGCTGAAGATCAACAGCGGCGCCGGCGGCACCGAGGCCCAGGACTGGGCCCAGATGCTGATGCGCATGTACATGCGGTGGGCCGAGGCTCACGGCTACAAGGTGACCATCTCAAACCTGCTCGACGGCGACGAGGCCGGCATCAAGAGCGTGACGATGCAGATAGAGGGCGGCGACTATGCCTACGGCTACCTGAAGTCGGAGAACGGTGTCCACCGCCTGGTGCGCGTCTCGCCCTACAATGCCCAGGGCAAGCGCATGACGTCGTTTGCCTCCGTGTTTGTAACGCCGCTGGTTGACGATACCATCGAGGTGTATGTCGACCCGGCCAAGCTGTCGTGGGACACGTTCCGCTCGTCAGGTGCCGGAGGCCAGAACGTGAACAAAGTGGAGTCGGGCGTGCGCCTGCGATACTGGTACACCGACCCCGACACGGGCGAGGAGGAGGAAATCCTCATTGAAAACACCGAGACCCGCGACCAGCCCAAGAACAAGGAGCGCGCCCTGACGCTGCTCCGCTCGCAGCTCTACGACCGGGCCATGAAGAAGCGCATGGAGGCGCAGGCCAAGATTGAGGCCGGCAAGAAGAAGATAGAGTGGGGCAGCCAGATACGCTCCTACGTCTTCGATGACAAGCGCGTGAAGGACCATCGCACCAATTACCAGACTTCAGACGTCGACGGTGTCATGAACGGCAAGCTCGACGGCTTCATCAAGGCTTATCTCATGGAGTTTGCCTCTGATGATAAAAATTAATAAGTAACTAAAAAAACAATTATGGCAAAGAAAACAGCTAAGGAGGCCAACCCGAAGCGAGTGGCCTACGAGAAGAAACAGGAACAGCAAGGTGAGAAAGTCATCAAGTGGATTATCGGGGTGCTCATTGCCCTGGCTTTGTGCTATGCCGCATACTCCATCTGGATTGTCTCATAAGCCATGAGCGGCATGGAAATAGAGCGGAAGTTTCTCGTCAAGAGAAGCTCCGACTTCAAGGACCAGGCTTACGCCGCCGACCGCATCAGGCAGGGCTATATCCTCAGTGCCAACGGGCGTACTGTCAGGGTGCGCATCCGTGGCCAGCGGGGCTACCTCACCATCAAGGGGCCGAGCAACGGGCGCGGCATGAGCCGCTATGAGTTTGAAAAGGAAATCACGCTCGACGAGGCTGAACACCTGTTTGAGCTCTGCGAGCCGGGTGTCATCGACAAGACACGCTTTCTTGTCAGGTGTGGCAGCCATGTTTTCGAGGTCGACGAGTTCTACGGCGACAACGAGGGCCTGGTCATGGCCGAGGTGGAGCTGCAGTCGGAGGACGAACCCTTTGAGAAGCCCGACTTCATAGACCGCGAGGTTACCGGCGACCGTCGCTACTACAACGGCCACCTGCGTCGCTACCCCTACTGCCTGTGGAAGAATGCCGTCGAGTTAGAGACGGAGCCTCCGGCGAAATAAAAGAAAAATCGCAAGTGCCTCACCTTTAGCCACTTGCGGTTTTTCTTTGTGTCGACACTTGGACTCGAACCAAGGACCCCCACCATGTCAAGGTGATACTCTAACCAGCTGAGCTATGCCGACTTTTCGTTAAATCGGGTGCAAAGGTACGGCGTAGTTTTCAATTATCCAAGGAAAAGACCCAAAGTTTAGTATTTATTTAGTTTTCCGGGGCAGAGTGTTAAAAAGTTTTCCGTGCGGCTACAGGCTTAGCGTCCAGGTAGGCTCCCGTTGACGGATTGGGGCTTAATTGTTACTAAATAATAAATAATATGGCCGTTGTTTGGCCGTTCGCGCAAATTTGAGTAATTTTGCATCCCAATTTCAGAATATTAATATAAATAAGGTATAAGAGACAATGAACATTACGTTTGAGAACCCCGACAAGATCAATGGTCTGCTGACCATGACCGTTGAGAAGGAAGACTATCAGGAGAAGGTCGAGAAGACCTTGAAGAACTATCGCAAACGCGCTCAGGTTCCCGGTTTCCGTCCGGGCATGGTGCCTATGGGCATGATCAAGAAGCAGTACGGCATGGTCGTCAAGGTAGACGAGGTGAACCGCCTGCTGGGCGAGAAGCTGACGGAGTATATCCGTGAGAACAAGATCCAGATGCTGGGCGAACCCCTGCCCAGCGACAAGCAGGTGCCCGTAGACCTGTCGCAGGACGGTCCCTTCACCTTCATGTTCGACATTGCCGTGGCTCCCGAGTTCACTGCCGTGCTCAATGGTGACGACCAGATAGACTACTACAAGATAAAGGTTGACGACGCCCTGATTGACCGTCAGGTGAGCATGTATGCCAGCCAGGCTGGCGAGATGGTGAAGAGCGAGGTGTTCAGCGGCAACGACACGCTGACCGGCGACCTGCGCGAGCTTGATGGCGACGGCAGCACCAAGGAGGGCGGCATCACCACCGAGAGCGGCCAGATAATGCCGGCCTACATTAAGGACGAGGACCAGAAGAAGCTCTTCGACGGCTGCAAGCCCGGCGACATCATCACCTTCAACCCCAAGAAGGCCTATCCCGACAACGACTCAGAGGTGGCCGCCCTGCTGAAGGTCGACAAGGAGCAGGTGAAGGAGCTGGCCAGCGACTTCAGCTTCCAGGTGACCGAGATACGCCACTTCCAGCCCGCCGAGGTCAACCAGCAGCTCTTCGACCGCGTGTTTGGCGAGGGAGAAGTCAGCAGCGAGAAGGAGTTCCGCGAGAAGGTGGCCGGCATTCTGGAGAGCCAGCTGGAGCAGAACAGCAACTACAAGTTCATGATTGACGTGCGCGCCTATATGGAGAATAAGGTGGGCGAGCTGCAGTTCCCCAACGAGCTGCTGAAGCGCGTCATGAAGCAGAACAGCAAGGACAAGGGCGACGACTACGTAGAGAAGAACTTCGAGGGCAGTCTGCGCGAGCTGAAGTGGCACCTCATCAAGCAGCAGCTTGTAGAGGCCAACGCCATCAAGGTGGAGGATGCCGACGTGAAGGCCATCGCCGTGGAGTCCATCCGCCAGCAGTTTGCACAGTACGGCATGAGCGAGGTGCCTGAGGACGTGCTTGAGAAATATGCCGACGAGCAGCTGAAGAAGCGCGAGACCGTGGAGGCCTATGTGGACCGCGCTGTGGAGCAGAAACTCATGAAGGCCCTTCTGACGGTCGTCAAGTTGAACGAAAAGAGCGTCACTTTGGACGAATTTAACAAGATGTTACAGTAGAAAAACTCGCTTTTTTAGTTTTTTAGCAAAAAAATCTTAGGATTTATATCGGGTTATCGACTTTTTTCCGTAACTTTGTAACTCACATTGGAAGGAAATGGGTCGATAACCTTTTTTCTGTCCACTTACGACAAGACTATGAACGATTTTAGAAGATATGCAACCAAGCATTTAGGAATGGACGGCCTCACGCTCGACGACGTGATGAGGGCGCAGTCTCAGTATTTGAACCCTTACATCCTTGAGGAGCGCCAGCTGAACGTGACTCAGATGGATGTCTACAGCCGGCTGATGATGGACCGCATCATCTTCCTCGGCACGCAGATCGACGACTATACGGCCAACACGCTGCAGGCCCAGCTGCTCTACCTCGACTCCGTGGACTCGGGTAAGGACATCTCGCTCTACATCAACTCGCCGGGCGGCAGCGTCACTGCCGGACTGGGCATTTACGACACCATGCAGTTCATCTCCAGCGACGTGGCAACCATCTGCACCGGCATGGCCGCCTCGATGGGCGCCGTGCTCCTGGTGGCTGGCCAGGAGGGCAAGCGGTCGGCGCTGCCCCACAGCCGCGTCATGATCCACCAGCCCTTAGGCGGCGTCCAGGGCCAGGCCTCCGACATCGAGATTGAGGCCAAGGAGATACTGAAGTTCAAGAAGGAGCTCTACACCATCATCTCCAACCACTCTCACACCCCCTACGAGAAGGTTTACCAGGACTCTGACCGCAACTACTGGATGACGGCTGAGGAGGCTAAGGAGTATGGCATGATAGACAACGTGTTAGTGAGGAAGTGAAGCGCAGATGAAAAAGACATGCAGCTTCTGCGGAAGAAGCGACAAGGAGGTAAGGCTGCTGATAACGGGCATCAACGGATACATCTGCGAAGACTGTGCCCAGCAGGCCTACCGCATAGTGCAGGAGAACCTGGCAGAGGGCAACAAGAAGAGCCAGAAGGGGTTCAAGATGTCGAAGGTGCCCAAGCCCAAGGACATCAAGGCCTACCTGGACCAGTACATCATAGGCCAGGACGAGGCCAAGCGCTACCTGTCGGTGGCCGTCTACAACCACTACAAGCGCCTGCAGCAGCCTGATGACAAGAGCGGCGTTGAGATAGAGAAGTCGAACATCATCATGGTGGGCTCCACCGGTACCGGCAAGACGCTCATGGCCCGCACCATAGCGCGCCTGCTGGACGTGCCGTTCACGATAGTCGACGCCACGGTGTTCACCGAGGCCGGCTATGTGGGCGAGGACGTGGAGAGCATACTGACGCGCCTGCTGCAGGTGGCCGACTACGACGTGGAGTCGACACAGCGGGGCATCGTCTTCATCGACGAGATCGACAAGATAGCGCGCAAGTCGGACAACCCCTCCATCACCCGCGACGTCAGCGGCGAGGGCGTTCAGCAGGGGCTGCTGAAGCTCCTGGAGGGCACGGTGGTGAACGTGCCGCCCAAGGGCGGGCGCAAGCATCCCGACCAGGAGTATATTCATGTCGACACGCGCAACATCCTGTTCATCTGCGGCGGTGCCTTCGACGGCATTGAGCGCAAGATAGCCCAGCGGCTGAACACCCATGTGGTAGGCTATAACTCGGTGCAGAATGTCAGGAAAATTGACAAGGAGGACCTGATGAAGTACGTGTCGCCGCAGGACCTCAAGTCGTTTGGGCTGATTCCCGAGATTATAGGCCGTCTGCCCGTGCTCACCTACCTGAACCCGCTCGACCGTCACGCCCTGGAGCGCATTCTGGTAGAACCTAAGAACAGCATTATCAGGCAGTATGAGAAGCTGTTCGAGATGGACGGCATACAACTGACGTTCACCAAGGAGGCCCTGGAGCTGATGGTCGACAAGGCCGTGGAGTATAAGCTGGGTGCCCGCGGGCTGCGCTCCATCGTGGAGAATATCATGACGGACGCCATGTTTGAGGTGCCGTCAAAGAATGTAAAGAAGTTTGAGGTGACGGCCGACTATGCCCGCGAGCAGCTCGACCGGTCGCACCTGCAAGCCAGTTGAAAGCTACTTTTAAAGGAGGAATATTGAAAGAAGGAAGCCTATATGACCAAGAAAACCAATCTTAGCGGAGCCTTGAAGAAATACTTCGGCTTCGACACCTTCAAGGGTGACCAGCAAGCCATCGTGCAGAACGTGCTCGACGGCAAGGACACGTTCGTCCTCATGCCCACAGGCGGCGGCAAGTCGCTGTGCTACCAGCTGCCGTCGCTGCTCATGGACGGTGTGGCCATCGTCATCTCGCCCTTGATAGCATTGATGAAAAACCAGGTGGACATCATCTCGCAGATGAGCGAGCACGAGGGTACGGCCCACTACCTGAACTCGTCGCTCAACAAGGCCGCCATCGACCAGGTGAAGGCCGACGTCAAGGCGGGCATCACCAAGTTGCTCTACGTGGCGCCGGAGTCGCTGACCAAGGAGGACAATGTGGAGTTCCTCAAGTCGGTGAAGATTTCGTTCTACGCCATCGACGAGGCCCACTGCATTTCGGAGTGGGGCCACGACTTCCGCCCGGAGTACCGCCGCATACGGCCCATCGTCAACGAGATAGGCGTAGCGCCCATCATTGCGCTGACGGCCACGGCCACCGACAAGGTGCGTACCGATATCAAGAAGAACCTGGGCATTGTCGATGCCACCGAGTTCAAGTCGTCGTTCAACCGTCCCAACCTCTACTATGAGGTGCGCCAGAAGACCAGCGACATCGACAAGGACATCATCAAGTTCATCAAGCAGCATGCCGGCAAGAGCGGCATCATCTACTGCCTGTCGCGCAAGAAGGTGGAGGAGCTGGCC
>CAMNJY010000136.1 GCA_946541745.1 uncultured Prevotellaceae bacterium | reverse complement strand
CCTTAGCGCTGAACGCCGAGACCGTGAACGACTACGTCTATGAGGACACGCAGGAGCAGCCCCAGAAGAAGGTGGTGAAGAAAGGCCGCAAAGACGGCGCAGTGAAGATGAACGCCACGACCATCGAGGTGAAGGAAGAAAAGCCAGCCGCAACGGAAGCGAAGTCCGAGGCTGCTGAAAAGCAAGTGGCGAAGGAGGCTCCTAAGCTGATTATCGGCGAGGCGAATGGCCCGGAGCCGCTGATCGTCATCGACGGCAAGGTGGCCACTTTGCAGCAGTTGAAGGCTCTCGACCCGAAGGAAATTGACAACATGTCTGTCATCAAGGACGAAGAGACGCTGAAAGTCTACGCCGAGCACTTCAATGCCGACACGTCGAACGGCATACTCTTCATCAACTCCAAGGACTACGCGAAGAACGGCAAGAAGAAAGTGGTCTCGGTCACGGTGAAGGCCGATAAGCCTGAGAAGGAAACCGACACCGAGAGAAAAACCTTCGACTTGGTGGAGCAGATGCCGGAATACCCCGGCGGCTTTGCGGAGATGTGGAAATACATCTCCATGAACGTCCACTATCCTGAGGCCGCCGAGAAAGCCGGCACCCAGGGCCGGGTCATAGTGCAGTTCATCGTCGAGGCCGACGGCAGTATCACCAATGTCAAGGTATTGAAGAAAGTGAGCGACGAGATTGACGCCGAGGCCGTGCGCGTGGTCAACGCCATGCCGAAGTGGACACCCGGCCGGCAGAAAGGCCAACCGGTGCGCGTGAAGTACACGATACCAGTGACATTCCGGCTGCAATGAAAAAAGAAAATGTTTAAAAAATACCTTCACTTTGTCACTTTCGCTGTAAACGACTGATTATCAAATGCAAAAAAGTGACAGTAGCGTCAGTTACTGTCACTTTTTGCCGTTTTACTATCACTTTTTAGGCCAGTTTTACCCTCAAAACCCTCATTTCAATCACATCAACAGGCCTTTTTGAGGTGATTGACCTGGACTGCTGAAGTCATCAAAACCACATCGGAAAAGGAGGGGTATGTGATGGCCGGCGCCCTTTTCGGCGATAATAGACCCCGAAAAGTGACAGTAAAACGGCGAAAAGTGACAGTAGAAATATTCACATTCACTTATAATTCAGCCGTTTAATGGCTAAAAGTGACAGTGAATGCAGAAATTAAACATTTCTTGTAGAGACAGACGGAGAAAAGCACAGTGGCTCACTTACCATCAAAACGAGGCTCGTTTTCGGCAAAAGGGAGTCCCTTTTGCCGAAAAGGGACTCCCTTTTGGATGAAACGGACTCCCTTTCCGGCAAAGACTTTTCAGCAGAGTGAAATTAAAGGCATGACACTTGCCGTTGTCAACAAAAAGTGGTAACTTTGCGGCAGAATTGTGAACAAGCACCTGCCTACATTTTCATGAACGGAACAGTGATACACTCAGAGATAGAACTGATGGAACTTATAGGGCGGATAGGGTTTCTGCCCCTGTTGGACAGCGGCATCGGCGGTTTCTCGGCCGAGGCAATGGTCGACGACGACTGCCGCTACGTGGTATTGCCCGACGGCGGATGGGAATGGCCGCTGTGGAAGTGGAAAGGCCCGGTGGTGACGGAGGGCTGCTGCGTCTACGGCAAGTTCTTCGCCCAAAAGGCGGGCTTCGTCAGCCGCCAGTGGTGGCCCGACTTCTTCAACTACCGCCGCAGCACCCACCCCCGCCCCGAGGAGGGCAGCATAGAGGAGGCCATCCTGCTGACACTGCGGGAGCGGGGCAGCCTGATAACGCGCGAACTGCGGGCCGCCTGCGGATTTACGGGGCCTAAGATGCGCAGCCGCTTTGACAGCTACGTCACGCGGCTGCAAATGGGCTGCTACATCGTCACCGAGGACTTTGTCTATCCGCGCGACCGCCACGGCCGTGAATACGGCTGGGGGTGGTCACTGCTGACCACCCCCGAACAGCTGCTGGGCCGCGAGGCCTGCCGCTGCGAGCGGACGGCCGAGGCCTCGCTGCAGCGCATGACGGACCACCTGAGGCGGCTGCTGCCCGGGGCTACCGAGCAGCAGCTGCTGAAGCTGGTGAAATAGCGCACCCTGAGGGGGCTTCACTTGCCGCCTATCACCTTCGACACGTCGAGCATCATGCCGTTGCCGCCGACAATGAGGGGCATCTTGCCGTCCCACTTCTCGATCATGTCCTCCTGGACAATCATCGGCGACAGCGAGGCGGCAATCGTCTTGTTGTAGTAAGCCTCGGCGTCGGCCTTGATGCGCATGGCCTTGGCGGCGCCCTCGGCCTTGGCTATTTCAATCTTGGCGTTGGCCTCAGCCTCCTTCACCTGGTTTTCGGCTTTCAGGGCGCTCTGTATAGCAGTGTTCTTGGCGTCGATCATAGCCGTCAGCGATGCGGGCGGCGTAATCTTGCTCGTAAACTCCTCAACAATGAAGCCCTCAGCCATGAGCGACTTCTCCAAGCGGGCCCTGACGTCGCGCTCAAAGTTGGCACGGTTTGACATCAGCGAGTCCGACGAGTACTGGTTGGCACAGGTGCGGTAGGCCTCGTAGATGCAGGTACGTATGTAGCCTTCCTCCAGTTCCCTCACGCCTACGCGGTACTTGGTGAAGATGTCGCAGGCCTTGTCGGGGTTGATGCGGTAGGCTATCGTGGGGTCCATCTCAAAGATGGAGGCATCCTTGGCATTGACGCTGAACGTCTCGTACTGCTTGCGCTGGGTAAACGTGGGATAGGTGAACACGCTGGAGGTGACGGGGTTGTAGAACACCCAGCCCTTGCAGGTGCCCTCCACGCCGCCGTAGTCCTGCTCAGAGGCCGACCACTTGTGGAACTTGATGCCCACCTCGCCGCTGTCGACCACGGTGCAGCAGAGCGAAAAGAGAATAACCACCGCCAGGACGCAGCCGGCGACGATGGCCAGCACCCGGTAACGCTTAAAATCGATTGTCATAGTTTGCTATATAGGATTAAGATTTTGACTCTGACTGAGTTTCCCCCTACTTTGTGTCTCTGCGTCTTGGCGTACTGTCAGAACAGGCGCTGGCAGAACTGCGTCAGATAGATGCGCCAGTTGCGCCAGATGTGGCCGCCGTCGGTCTCGACATATTCGTAGGGGTAGCCCTTCTGGGAGAGATAGTCGCGGTAGACCTTGTTGTTCTGATAGAGAAAGTCGTCGCGCCCGATGGCTATCCAGTAGAGGGCAGGCTTCTTCTGGAACATCACCCGGAGCTGGCTCTCCACCTCGGGGGCTATCTGCTGGTCGCGGTCGCCCAGTCCGTCGAAGCCCCGGCGGTTGAGCGAGATGGCAGCCGAGAAGAGGCCCACGTAGTTGAAGAGGTCGGGGTAGAGCTTGGAGATGCCGAAGCTGTGGCCGCCGCCCATAGAGAGGCCGCAGATGGCGCGGTGCTTCTTGTCGGCCTTCGTACGGTAGTTCTTGTCGACGTAGCTGACAATGTCCTTGAACGACTCCTCGGTAGAGGCCACGGGCTTGGAGGCGGCGTGGCCCATGAACGAGGGTTTATACATGCCCTTGTCCCACTCGCCCGGGGCGGCATCGCAGTTGGCGTTGCCGTTGGGCATGACCACTATCATCGGCTTGGCCTTGCCCTCGGCTATGAGGTTGTCGAGAATCTGGGCAGCACGGCCCAGGGTGGTCCAGGCGTCCTCGTCGCCACCGGCACCGTGGAGCAGGTAGAGCACCGGGTAGCGGCCGCCACGGTCGTAGCCGGCAGGGGTGTAGACGGTCATGCGGCGCGTGGTCTGCAGCGTGGGCGAGGGGTACCACACCTTGCTGACGTTGCCGTGGGGCACCTTGTTGACACCGTAGAGCCAGCCCTTGTCGGCCTTAGCCCTGGTGACGATGAAGATGTTGGTAAACGAGGCGATGTCGCGGCAGCGGTAGGCGTTGGAGGGGTCGAGCATCTCCATGCCGTTGACCCGGAACTTGTAGGAGTACATCTCGGCGTCGAGGGCCGGGGTGGTGTAGGTCCACACGCCGTCCTTACCCTCGGTCATGGCGGCCGTGGGGCCGAAGTCGCCTTCCACCTCGACGATGGAGGCCTTGGGGGCATGGAGCCGGAAGGTAACGGTGCCGTCGGCGTTCACCTCGGGCGATGTCAGGTTGCGGGCACTGTCGAAGAGTGCCTGTTGCGCGCTGGCCCCTATGGCGGCAAGGCCCAGCAGCAGCGTGGTCAGAAATCTGTTCATAGTTGTCATTGTTTTTAACGTTAGTTGGTTCAAGGGTTATACGCCGGCAGCTCCTCGGCCGTGATGGTAACAACGGCCATCATGGCCATCAGCAATACAAGTAGCTTCTTCTTCATAACAGTATATTTTAGTTGTTGAACGGTTTTATGCGGCAAAGATACTACTTTTTTCGTTACCTGCCAATAAATATAAGGAGAAAAACAACCAGAATACAGAGGAAAATGACTAACTTTGCAGCCTGTGACACAAAAAGAAAGCAATGAGAGACTACCCCGAAAAGATGACGCCGGAAGAGGCCCGGACGTTCAGGCATGACGTGCTCAACATCGTCAGCCAGATACCCCGCGGAAAGGTTACCACCTACGGCACCATAGCAGCGCTCAGCGGATGGCCCAGCCACTCGCGCATGGTGGGCCGCACACTGCGCTACACGCCCGAAGCCGCTACCCTACCCTGCCACCGCGTGGTGAACAAGGAAGGGCGCACAGCGCCCGGATGGAGCCGCCAGCGCACACTCTTGGAGGAGGAGGGCGTAGGCTTCAAGCCCAACGGGCACGTGGACATGCAACGCTACAACTGGGAGCCGGAGGCTATCTGACAGCCTTCAGCGCCGAATAGTTAAGGATACGCACATCGGTTGCAGCACATACCTCGCGCGCGCAATCGTTGAGCTGGTGGAAACCGGCGTAGTCGGAACTGCCATCTATCAGCCAAGGGGCAAGAATCAGCAGATGCCCACTGGCACAGGCGTAAAACCGCCGCTGCGCGGGCTTCCAGTATTCGCCGATAGGCTCCTTCTGGAGGAGAATCAAGGGCAGACGGGCGTCAAGGGCCTCGCTGGCCACCAGCTGTTCGCCCTTGGAGATGCCGGGCGTGACGAGCACGGTACCCTCCTCGGCCAAACGGAGCAGGCGGGCATGCTCCTGCCGGTAGGCCTCCGTGAGTTCTGTAGGCAGGCCGGTCTGCTTGTCCTTACGATGGAAGAACACCTGCTCCTTGATGGGGTATTTCAGCAGGAAGAGATTGCCGAAGGCCGCATACTCGCGGCCGGCAATCCACAGGTGCAGCTGCCGCTCCATCAGGCGCGGGCATTCCTCGCGGATACGCGCCCGCAGCGGGTTTTCAGCCATGTAGCGCTTGATGGTCTCCAGCATGCCCGGCCGGTTGATGATGCGGTCGTGGTAGCCCTTCTCGAAAAGCACGGGCCGCAGCAGCCCTTTTCCCAAGGGAGAAGCCTTGGGCACAGCGGCGCCCCCAGGCACAGCGGCGGCGGCCCTGGGCACAGCGGCCGCGGCCCCAGGCACAGCGGCGGCGCCCCTGGGCACAGCGGCGGCGGCCGTGCTTGGCGTTTCTCCGCCAAGCCCCGCCTGCTCGTCCTGCCACCGCCACCACGCCCGCGAACAGCCCGTCTTAAAGCCGCGCACCACCACGCCCAGGTGCTTCCCTTCCGGCAGCGTCTCGCTCACCCACACCAGCAGGTGGATATGATCAGGCATGATAGCCACCCGCCACACCTCCACCATCGGATAAAAACGGTGTATCTTTGGCACCTCCTCCTCCAGCACCCGCCGTCCTAACTCCGAAAGCTCTATATGAGGCGCCTCACTGCTGCCCGGCCGTCCTTTGGCCGTACCGACAATAGCCCCAAAGAGCCGCTGGCGCCCCTCGATGACCATCGTCAGCATATACAGCCCTTTCTCGTGATAGTCATGCCGGTACGACCGCCGGTGCTGGTTGTGAATGGTCTCTCGCCTCGGTGTTTTATGGTCAGTTGTTTCCATCTTTCTTACAAGTTGACTGCAAAGATAGCGAATCATTCTGATAGCACCAAAAAACGCCGCAGAATTCTCTCTGCGGCGTTTTCTGTCATTTGTTGCGGGTTTAGTCGGCCATCTTGGCCTTGATCATCTCGCGGTTCAGGCGGGCGATGTTGGCGATGGTCTCGTTCTTGGGGCAGACGGCCTCGCAGGCACGGGTATTGGTGCAGTTGCCGAAGCCGAGCTCGTCCATCTTGGCCACCATGTTCTTCACGCGGCGCTTGGCCTCTACACGCCCCTGGGGCAGCAGGGCCAGCTGGCTGACCTTAGAAGAGATGAAGAGCATGGCCGAGCCGTTCTTACAGGCAGCGACGCAGGCGCCGCAGCCGATGCATGAGGCGCAGTCCATAGCCTCGTCGGCATCCTCCTTGGGGATGAGGATGGCGTTGGCATCCTGAGCCTGCCCGGTGCGGATGGTGGTATAGCCACCAGCCTGGATGATCTTGTCGAAGGCGTTGCGGTCTACCATACAGTCCTTGATGACGGGGAAGGCTGCCGAGCGCCAGGGCTCGACGGTGATGACGTCGCCGTCGTTGAAGCGGCGCATGTAGAGCTGGCAGGTGGTAGCACCGCGCTCCGTCTTGCCGTGAGGCGTACCGTTGATGTAGAGCGAGCACATGCCGCAGATACCCTCGCGGCAGTCGTGGTCGAACACGAAGGGCTCCTTGCCCTCGTTGATGAGCTCTTCGTTCAGGATGTCGAGCATCTCGAGGAACGAGGTGTCATCGGGGATGTCGTGCATTTCGTGGGTATCGAAATGACCTGCGTCCTTGGGGCCGTTCTGGCGCCAGAACTTTATTGTAAATGAAATATTCTTTGCCATACCTTATTAAT
>CAMNJY010000135.1 GCA_946541745.1 uncultured Prevotellaceae bacterium | reverse complement strand
AGTACTTTGAGATTGTAAAAAAGCGGTTTTTGCTCGTTTTTGGGGGTTATCCTACACCGCCTACACCCTATCCTACACCACTTAACACGCTGTTTCACAGTGTCTTGCGGCTCGGTGTAGGCAGTGTAGGCAAAAACAAAAAAATTTTTTTATGTTATGCGACTGAAAAAGTCCTGCCTATACTGCATTTAGTCAATCTCATAAAGGGTGGGAAAGTTTAGTTAAAATAAGCAGATGAACAAAAACAGCTTATATATTCAACAAAGATTAAAAAGATGAAAAAGATTTCATGCGGCTTATCCCGCCACACGTATAGCGTTAGCCATCTTTGAAATCTTTTCCATCTTTGTAAAAAAAACTCCTTCTAACTCCTCAACTTGCGAAAGTTGAATTACATTATTACATTTTAACTATGCGTTTGCGGCCGTTCTCTATGTATATGCCCCCCTGCTTCAGGCCGCTGCGCTCCACACGCCGGCCGTTGAGGTCGAACAGCGGACCGTCCTCTGCCGTCGGCTGCACCGTGACACCGGCAATGCCCGTGGGGTCGTCGCCCGTGCGGTAGCCCCAGATGGTGACCCCCGAGCGCAACAGAGCCGTGAAGGCCACGGTCTTGGTGGTCGTGGGCTCCAGGGTCTGCTCTACCATCACGCCCTTGTAGGTAACGCCTCCCAGCGTGATGTTGACATACGACGTGCCGTCGACCACGCTCCATGTGCCCTTGCGGCTCGTGCCCGTGATGGTGCCGTCGGCGTGCAGCACAATCTCCTCCGGCTTCACAAGCTCCTTCTTGCGGTGGTCGATGCCATACTTGTGGATCATCAGCTGGTATGTGCCCGCTATCTGGGCCAGGGGCACCTGCTGCGTCGAGGCGATGTCGGCGCTGGTCACCGCTTCGCCGGTGTACTCAAACGGCGCGGCCACCAGCCAGCCGTCCTGGTTCTGGAACACCTGGTGGACGCGCACCTCATGGGCGCCGCCACGGTTCTGGAAACGGGTGTGATATACCAGATAGGTGCGCCCGTCCTCGGCGGCGATGATGGAGTTGTGGCCCTGCGACCGCTCGGAGTAGTTGCCCACCGTCTGGTGGCCCCACTCGCCATAGGCGCCGAAGATGTTGACGCCGCGCTGGCTGCAGTTGGGCCCGAAGTTCAGCTCGTAAGCCGTCAGCACCGCCCCGCGCCCGCCGGCGTCCACGTAGGGGCCGTTAGGATTGGCCGACCGGAACACGCGCATCTGGTAGCCGCCGCAGTTATAGTCGTCAGTCTTGCCGCCAACGTCCAGGCCGCCGTTCGATATGAACAGGAAGTAGTACTTGCCTATATGCTCTATATACGACCCCTCGCCCGACGAATAGAAGCCGCCGGCTATCTTCTTGCCGAAGTAGGGGTCGCTGGTCACGCCGTCGCCGTTGCCGCCCGTCGAGGGGTAGACGACGTCGTAGTCGCGCAGGCCGTTCTCCTCGTTCAGCTCCAGGATCCAGATGCCGCCGCTCCACGAACCGTACGACATCCACAGCCGCCCCTCCTCGTCGTAGAACACGCAGGGGTCGATGGCGTGGGGCCACCGGCGGCCCCAGTAGGCCGTGTAGCGTGAGGGGCAGCTGCTCTGCGTGCCTATCACCAGTTCCAGGTCGGTCTTCTTGTAGCTCACGTTGGCGTTGTTGTTTACGTTGAAGCCCGAGAATATCACCGGCCCCTGATAGATGTAGGGACCTGTAATCTTGGTGGCCGTCAGCAGGATGATGCTCGAGTTCCACGCCGGGCCGTTGATGCTCAGATACATGCACCATTTCTGCATCTTTTCGTTCCAGATGACGTCGGGCGCCCACATGTTGCCGTCGATGCTATAGTTGCCCAGGGCCGCCGACCATCCCTGTGCGTCGAAGTTGCCAAAGGCCACCTCCTTGCCGCCGATGGTCACCGTCTTGGTCTGGTTGGTGACAAAGGCACGGTCGTTGGCCGCCCCGCTGCTGATGCTGCCGGAGGCGCTGACCAAGCCCCAGGGGGCCGTCAGCGAGTTCCAGCTCATCAGGTCCTTAGTGCGGGCGGCAGCGCGGTGCGAGCCGAATATATAGTAGTACTTCGACGACGGCTCCCAGACAATGCTGGGGTCGTGGACGCTGACACGTTTCAAGGTATAGGCATTGGCGCAGACCGTGGCCAGGGCCAGGGCTGTCATCATGGTGGTAACGGTTTTTCTCATCTTCGTAGTCTTTTGCTTTAGTAGTTGCTCATAATTTGCTGCAAAATTAAGCATAATTTCTGAAAAACTGTCGCTTCAATACATTTTTTTTCATAATTTGGTCCACAAAAGCCATAAACCGGAAGAATACGGCGCAGATTGTAGCGGCTTTGTACGAAGACGTCAACACCTGATGCTGCATGGCGTAGTGGGGTCAGAGTGGTTTTGCATTTATTATAATTTCCGTCCCTATTTTTTTAATAAAAGTTATGCGCTTTTGTAGTTTCTGTCTTTTTCTATAACTTTGCAGGCAGAAAATCTTAGCTTATAATATTTATGGTACACGGAGTTTTGCTTTGGGTAGACGACGAGATAGAGCAGCTGAAGGCCCAGCGGCTGTTTCTTGAGAAGAAAGGGTATGAGGTGGTGACCGTGTCGAACGGTACCGACGCCATAGACCAGTGCGCCACGAGGTCGTTCGACATGGTGCTGCTGGACGAGCAGATGCCGGGACTGTCGGGGCTGGAGACCCTGCAGCGCATCAAGCAGCTGCAACCGGCACTGCCCGTGGTGATGGTGACCAAGAGCGAGGAGGAGAACATCATGGAGCAGGCCATAGGACAGAAGATAGCCGACTACTTGATCAAGCCCGTGAACCCCAACCAGATACTGCTGACGCTGAAGAAGAACATACACCGCCGCGAGATAGAGACGGAGGTGACGCAGAGCCAGTACCAGCAGAACTTCCAGCAGATAGCCATGCAAATCATGGACTGTCAGACGTGGCAGGACTGGAAGGAGGCCTACAAGCGGATAGTACACTGGGAGCTGCAGTTGTCGGCCACCGACAGCAGCATGACCGACATGCTGCGCATGCAGAAGGAGGAGGCCAACTTGGGCTTTGCCAAGTTTGTGAAGAAGAACTACATGGAGTGGGTTAATGCGAGGAGCGAGGAGCGAGGAGCGAGGAAGGAGGAACGAGGAAGAAAGAGCGAGGAGCGGGGAGCGGGGCGGCCGCTGATGTCGAACGATGTGTTCAGGGAGAAGGTGTTTCCGCTGCTCAACGACGGGCGGAAGGTGATGCTCGTCGTGATGGACAACTTCCGCTACGACCAGTGGCGCATGCTGGCACAGGAGATAGGCGACCTGTTTGACATAGACGAAGACCTCTACTGCAGCATCCTGCCCACGGCCACGCAGTATGCGCGTAACGCCATCTTCTCAGGACTCATGCCCGACCAGATAGCCACGATGTTTCCCGACCTGTGGGTGGACGAGGACGAAGAGGAGGGCAAGAACCTGAACGAGGCCCCGCTCATACAGACCCAGCTGGACCGCTACCGCCGCCACAACACTTTCTCGTACCACAAAATCAACACCTCGGCCGAGGCCGACAAACTGATGCAGCAGCTCAGGCAGATGGACAAGAACGACCTCAACGTGGTGGTGTTCAACTTTATCGACATGCTCTCGCATGCCCGCACGGAGAGCCGCATGGTGCGCGAACTGGCCAACTCGGAGCCGGCCTATCGCAGCATCACCCTGTCATGGCTGCGCCACTCGGTGATAGCCGACTTCTTCCGCCAGATAGCCCAGACCGACTACCACGTCATACTGACCACCGACCACGGCTCCATACGCTGCACGCAGCCCGTGAAGATTATCGGCGACCGCAACACCAATACCAACCTGCGCTACAAACTGGGCAAGAACCTGAGCTACGACGCCAAGGACCTCTTCGTCATACGCGACCCGCACAAGGCACAGCTGCCGTCGCCCAACCTGTCGACCAGCTACGTCTTTGCCACCGGCAACTCGTTCTTCGCCTACCCTAACAACTACAACTACTACGTGAGCTACTATCGCGACACGTTCCAGCACGGCGGCATCTCGCTGGAGGAAATGATGATACCCCTCATCACAATGACGGGTAAGAAACGGTGAACAGCAACCGGAAATACTAACTATACACCTATGATGAAAAGACTGATTACGAGTGTGGCCCTCACCCTTGGCATGACCTTGGCGGCCATGGCCCAGAGCGACGACTTCGGCATGTGGTACGAAGTGGGGGCCGAGAAGAAACTGTCGCAGAAATGGAGCCTGGGGCTGGAGGGCGAGTTGCGCACACGCAACAACACGCGCACCGCCGACAGATGGAGCGCAGGCCTGAGCGCTGAGTACAAGATTGTGAAGGGCCTGAAGGTGGCCGGCGGCTACACCCTGCTCTACGACAACAACGTGGAGGAGCTCGACCTGAAGAGCGATGGTCTGAGACCCAACAAGTGGACACCCTCCTACTGGGGCGTCCGCCACCGCCTGAACCTGACGCTGCAGGGCAACAAGGACTTCGGCCGTCTGAACCTGCAGTTGCGCGAGCGGTGGCAGTACACCTACCGCCCGGCGGCCGAGGGTAAGAAGTACGACTTTGACGAGGAGGCCTGGACCAACGTTCGCGGCAAGGGCAAGAACGTGCTGCGCACCCGTCTGCAGGCGAGCTACGACTTCCCCCACTGGAAACTGGACCCCGTGGCCAATGTCGAGATGTTCAACGACGACAGCGGCATCGCCAAGATGCGCTACCAGGCGGGCGTGGAATATAAGCTGCAGAAGCGCCACGTATTCTCGCTCACCTACCGTTACCAGAGCGTGAACAGCGACGATGACGACAACGAAGGCAACAGCCATCTGATAGGATTAGGTTACAAATTCAAATTTTAAGCCATGAAGAAGATCTTAGCACTTATCACCATAGCAGCCGCCACCATAGGCTGCACCAACGACGACCGCTACAGTTGGGACGACGACTTTGCCGACCTGACGGCCACCGACACCGTCAGCATTGCTGTCAGCTGGAACGGAAACAGCGTCAGCGTCAGCGGCGACACCGAGGGCGCAGTGATCGCCAACGGTGCCGACGTCACTGTCCGCTCGGCCACCAACCGCTTTCTGCAGCTGACGCTCAGCGGCGCGTCGGCCGACGGCTCGCTGACCATTTACAGCTGGAAGAAGACGGGCGTGGTGCTCGACAACCTGACGCTGACCAACGCCGACGGTCCGGCCATCAACAACCAGTGCGGCAAGTCGTTCATCGTCGTCACCAAGGACGGCACGGTGAACACGCTGACCGACGGCGCCACCTACAGCGCCGCCCCCGTCACCGCCGCCGGCGACACCATCGACCAGAAAGCCACGCTCTTCAGCGAGGGCCAGATCTACCTGCGCGGCGCAGGCACCCTCATCGTCAACGGCTATGCCAAGAACGGCATTGCCAGCGACGACTACATCATCATGGAGGGCGGCACAGTGAACGTCAACGTGGCCACGACGGGGTCGAACGGTATCAAGGTGAACGACGGGTTTACCATGAGCGGCGGCCAGTTGACCATCGACGTCAAGGCCGACGGCGCCCGAGGCATCAGGAGCGAGGCCCGCACCACCATCAGCGGCGGCACCACCACCATCAGCACCAGCGGCGACTGCAAGATAGAGACCGTCGACGGCGTGCGCGACACCACGTCGAGCGCCGGCATCAAGAGCGACAGCCTCTTCGCCATGACGGCGGGCACGCTCACCATCACCAGTAGCGGCGACGGCGGCAAGGGCATCAACTGCTCAGAGGACGTGCGCTTCAGCGGCGGCACGCTCAACATCACCACCACCGGCAGCAACGAGGTGGGCAAGCCCAAAGGCGTGAAGAGCGACACGGCCATCACCGTCAGCGGTGGCTCGTTCAACGTGGTGGTAGGCAAGAGCTGGGCCTGCGACAACGGCACCGAGAGCGATGAGCCCGACGACCATCTCACCGTAGAAGGCAGTCCCCGCAGCAAGTATGTAGGCAAGAAGCAGGTCACCATTGTCTACTGACAGTATAGCCGATGTGGACTGGGGGGACGAACCGCCAGTCCACACCGGCTACAACCTGTCAAAGAGCAGGGAGTAGCCACTTCCTGCCATTTAAAGGCCGAGCTCGGGGTCGCTGCCGAAGTTGTAGCCCTCGACGGTGATGGTGGCCTTGATAGGCTTCTGCTCGTAGCCCTTGTGCAGGGGGCCTATGCGGAAGAGAAACTCGTTGAAGTTGACCGTGGGTATCACCAGGCCGAAGAGGCCGTAGCCCACGTGGAAGCCCTCGGGCTTGAAGTTGTTGCGCAGCAGGGTGGTGGCGTAGAAGGCGTGGCGCTCGTATTCCACCTTATTATATTTATAGAAGTTGTCGATGACCTCTGGGTCGCTCACGGAGTCAGCAGTGGTGAAGATGTAGAACACGTTGTTGACGGCATCGTCGAGCCAGTCGGTCTTGATGCTGTCGTTAGCCTCTATGCACTGAAAGATGTTATCGGTCATCTCGTTCATCATCTTCTCCTCGCCGGGCACGGTGAAGTGGGCTACCACGAGCAGTGCCATGATGACGGCTGCGGCGATGATGATGCGTCCCAAACAACTGTGTGTGAACTCGTGGGTCATCGACTCCTGGGTTCTGTAGTTTCCTCTGCTGTTCTGTTCCATGTCTTTCTTTAGTTTTTATTAGTGTGATATAAGGTTCATGAATTCCTGGCGCGTCTTGGCCTGGTTGAAGGCGCCGCTGAAATCGCTGGTGGTGGTGACGCTGTTCTGCTTCTCCACGCCGCGCATCTGCATGCACATGTGCTTGGCCTCGACAACCACCATGACGCCGAGGGGGTGGAGGGTCTGGTCGATACACTCCTTGATTTGGA
>CAMNJY010000134.1 GCA_946541745.1 uncultured Prevotellaceae bacterium | reverse complement strand
GGCTGCGCTACATGTGGAAGAACCCCAACACGGGCGAGACCGAGGAGATACTCATAGAGTGTACCGAGACCCGCGACCAGCCCAAGAACAAGGAGCGCGCCCTGAGCCGCCTCTACACCTTCATCTACGACAAGGAGCACCAGAAGTATATGGACGACATAGCCTCGCGCCGCAAGAGCCTCGTCTCGACGGGCGACCGTTCGGCCAAGATACGCACCTACAACTTCCCGCAGGGCCGCGTGACCGACCACCGCATAGGCTTCACGACCCACGACCTGCAGGGTTTCCTCGGCGGCGACCTACAGCCCATGATTGACGCGCTGACCGTGGCCGAGAATGCCGAGCGCATGAAGGAAACAGAACTTTAGGCAATTGACAATTGACAATCAATCATTATGACACGTAAAGAACTTATAGAACAGATAAGGCAGAAGCAATCGTTCCTCTGCGTCGGGCTCGACCCCGACATGAACAAGATACCGCAGTCGCTGAAAGACGCTATCAGCGCCAAATACCCTACCGAGGAGCCAAGAACAAGCTCAACGCTCTTCGCCTTCTGCGCCGCCATCGCCGACGCTACAGCCCCCTACAGCGTGGCCTACAAACCCAACCTCGCTTTCTTTGAGGCTTACGGCCTGCCGGGACTCCACGCCTACCACTCGCTCGTGCAATACCTGAAGGCCCACCACCCCCACCACTTCGTCATTGCCGACGCCAAACGCGGCGACATCGGCAACACGTCAACCATGTATGCC
The DNA here is from genome assembly GCA_946541745.1 of uncultured Prevotellaceae bacterium. GTDB lineage: Bacteria > Bacteroidota > Bacteroidia > Bacteroidales > Bacteroidaceae > Prevotella. The sequence continues at coordinate 6,151 of CAMNJY010000134.1, read as the reverse complement.
CGCTCGTTCTTCGAGGGACCAGCGCAGGTGGATGCCGTCACCGTGGCTCCCTATATGGGCGAGGACTCCGTGAAGCCGTTCTTAGGCTATGAAGGCAAGTGGGTGGTGCTGCTGGCGCTGACCAGCAACAAAGGCAGCCACGACTTCCAGCTGACAGAGTCGCCCGACGGCGAGCGGCTCTTTGAGAAAGTGCTGCGCCGCTCACAGCTATGGGCCGGCGACGAGCAGATGATGTACGTCGTAGGGGCCACCCAGGGACAGATGTTCGAAGACATACGCCGGCTGGCACCCACCCACTTCCTGCTGGTGCCTGGTGTAGGTGCCCAGGGCGGCTCGCTCCAGGAGGTTTGCAAGTACGGCATGACCCGCGACTGCGGCCTGCTGGTCAACTCCAGCCGAGGCATCATCTACGCCTCCGGCGGCGAAGACTTTGCCCAGGCGGCTGCCCTGGCCGCCCAGGAGTTGCAGCAGCAAATGGCTGTCGAACTGGCACAGCGCTGACAGACTCACGGTTAACATATCTTTGCTCACACACCTCTCAAAGCTACCACTGCATGACGCTTCACATCTTCAACCCCGAGCATGATATTGCACTGGCCAGCGGACTGTCAAACTTCACAGCGCCACACGCTGGTCGCCAGCTGCGTCATGACTTGGGATTCCTGCCTGCCCTGTGGGCGGCACCCGGCGATGTCGTGATGGTTGATGATACTGAGCAGGCTGAGCGTCAGTGGCGGCGGTTGGTCAACCGCTTAAATGTGCTACAGATAGGCCACTGCCTGACAGCCGCCACCCCACGGTTCATGGGCTCAGGCCGAGCTGTCCGCCCGGCCGATGGCCTCAGAGAGGTTGTTGGCGTCGATCCGTGGGGATGGAACAGTGCCCTCAGGGCCTTGCTCCTCCGTCGCGGCGTGAAAGAGGATGTGCTCCCCTCGCCCACCGGGTTAGACGCCATACGACAGCTGTCCCACCGCCGCGTGGGAGCCTCTCTGCTGCCACGACTCCGCATAGAAGGAACCGTAGGCGAACAGGTTGAGTGCTACACCGTGGAGCAGGTGGTGGCCCTTCAGCAGCGTTACGGCCACCTCGTGCTGAAGGCTCCCTGGTCGTCGAGCGGACGGGGACTCCGGTTTGTCAACCCTCAGCATGCCGCCAGCGACGAGCCCTTCCTGGCCGGATGGCTGCGCAACCTGCTGCTCGTTCAAGGGTCGGTGATGGCAGAGCCTTATTATAATAAGGTGAAAGACTTCGGCATGGAGTTCTATTCTGACGGTGACGGACACGTCAGTTATCTCGGTCTCTCTCTCTTCCACACGGCCAACGGTGCCTACACAGGCAACGTGCTGGCAACAGAGGCTGCCAAGCGTGAACGGCTGAGCCGCTACCTGTCGCCCGACTTGACTGACGCCGTGCGGCAACTGATATGCCGCGAGACCGCTCAGGTCTACAAAGGTCTTTACCGCGGCCCCTTTGGTGTCGACATGATGGTAGTGGCCGACCACTCACAACTTCTGCTTCACCCCTGCGTAGAAATCAACCTGCGCCGCACCATGGGACATGTGGCACTGGCGCTGACGCCAGCTACCGGCGACCAACAGTGCGTCATGCGTATCACCTACTCCGACAACAATTACAAACTCACAATAACCCGACGATGAAAAACTACTTGAAACTCATCAGCTTATCATTGGCCGTCAGTCTGTGGTCGCCCGCCGGTGCCCAGTACCGGTCAAAGGTATGGTCGCCCGACAACGGCGACGGCACCTACACCAACCCCGTCATCAATGCCGACTACAGCGACCCCGACGTCTGCGTAGGTCCCTCCGGCGAGGATTACTATCTGACGGCCTCCTCGTTCCAGTGCGTGCCGGGATTGCCCATCCTGCACAGCCGTGACTTGGTGAACTGGCAGATAGTGGGCCACGCGCTGAAAGAACTTTACACCGGCAATGCCGAGCTGAGGAAGCACTTCAGCACCGTGCGGCACGGCAACGGCGTGTGGGCACCCTCCATACGCTACCACGGCGGCCAGTACTACATCTACTGGGGCGACCCCGACTTCGGGGTGATGATGGTCAAGACCCGTCATGGCGACCCCGCCGGCGAGTGGGAAGACCCGGTCTGCGTGATTGCCGGACAGGGCTATATCGACACCACGCCGCTTTGGGACGACGACGGCCGCTGCTACCTGGTCAACGGATGGGCCAACAGCCGGGCCAAGTTCGCGTCGGTGCTCACCGTGCGCGAGCTGTCGGCCGACGGTACCCGCGCCATAGGCCAGCCCGTCATCGTGTTCGACGGCAACGGCACGGAGAACCGCACCTGCGAGGGCCCGAAGTTCTACAAGCGCGACGGCTGGTACTGGATCATGTGTCCGGCTGGCGGTGTGCCTACGGGGTTCCAGCTGGCCATGCGCTCAAAGTCGCCCTACGGCCCCTACGAGCACAAGACAGTGCTGGCACAGGGTAAGACCGCCGTCAACGGCCCTCACCAGGGCGGGTGGATTCACACCAGATACGGCGAGGACTGGTTCCTCCACTTCCAGGACAAGGAGGCCTACGGGCGCGTGGTTCACCTGCAGCCCGTAGACTGGTCGTCAGGGTGGCCCGTCATGGGCCGCAAGGGCGAGCCCGTCGTTACCTACAAGAAGCCCCGGTCGTCGTCGGCCACCATTGTCAACCCCGTAGAGAGCGACGAGTTCAACAGCCCCTCCGTGGGACTGCAGTGGCAGTGGCAGGCCAACTACGACGAGAAATACGGTGTGCCTACCGCCTTTGGAACCTTCCGCGTGTACACCCATAAGCTGCCCGAGGGGTGGCAGAACCTGTGGCTCGTGCCCAACATGCTGTTGCAGAAGACACCCGCCGACAGGTTTACCGTCACCACCAAGCTGCGCTTCACGTCGAAAGCCGACGGGCAGTTTGGCGGGCTCATCATGATGGGACTCGACTACTCGGCCCTGGTATTACGCCGCACGGGGCAGTCGTTCGAGCTGGTACAGATGACCTGCAAGGCTGCCGACAAGGGCAAGCCCCAGACGGAGCAGGTGGTGGCCACGCTGAAGCCAACCGCTGCCGACCCTATCGACTACAAGCCCGGCCTGCATGAGGACATCTACCTGCGACTGACGGTGGCCGACTCCCGCCTGCACTTTGCCTACAGCCTCGACGGCAAGAAGTTTACCGACTGCGGCTCGGAGTTCCAGATGAAGGAGGGCAAGTGGATAGGTGCCAAGTTTGGCTTCGTCAGTGCCGAGAGCGACGCCAAGTGCGACCGCGGATGGGTGGAGGCCGACTGGATACACGTTGAAAAAATTGAAAAATTGAAAAATTGAAAATTGGAGATGAAAAGGATTTTGATATTGACAGCGATGGCAGTGTGCTCAGCGGCGGCGACGGCTCAGAACCTGCAAAAGGGCACATACGGCTACCTGTACTGCCACATGAGCGACGGCGGCGAATATACGGCTTACGCCCTTAGCCGCGACGGCTACAACTATGAGGACCTTAATGGCGGCAAGGCTGTTATCGACCCCCAAGTGCATGCACGCATAGAGGGCGGCCAGCGCGACGCCTACATCACGCGCTCCTGCGACGGAAAGGGCTACGTGATGGTGACCACCGACATGTGCGTGGCCAAGTCGCGCAAGTGGGACAACTACGGCATCGACCTGCTGAAGAGCGATGACCTCATACACTGGACAAGCGTCACCTTCGACTACCGCCAAGGCCCTGCCATCTTCATGAATCCCGGCGCGGAGAGTGTCTACAAAGACTGGCGGACCATCAACCGCGTCTGGGCCCCCCAGATATTCTGGGACCCCGACTACGTGTGGGACGACGGCAGCCGTGGGGGCTACATGATATACTACTCCATGCTGAACCGCCCCGAGGAGCAGTACGACCGCATGTACTACAGCTACGCCGACCGCTCGTTCACACGGCTGACGCAGCCCCGGCTGCTCTTTGACTGGGGCTACGCCACCATCGACGCCGACATCAACCTGCTCGACGACGGGCTCTACCACATGCTCATCAAGAAGGAGGGCGGCCAGCCGGGCATCTACACCGCCACGTCGGCCAGGCTGACCACGGGATGGGGCGAGCCTGTAGAGGACGACTACGTATCGTTTGAGGGCCGCAAGAAGTGTGAGGGCAGCAGTGCCTTCCAGCTCATTGGCGACAAGACGTGGCGCGTGGCTTATATACAATACAGCGACAACCCCAAGCACTACCGCATCTGCAAGGCCGACGCCAACCTGCGCAACTTCCATGACCCCGTTGACATCAAGGGCGTCACAGGCCCCCAGCACGGCTCGTTCATGCGGCTCACCAGGAAAGAGTATAAGCGCCTGAGGAAGCACTTCGGCACCGGCAGCCGCTGACGGCTCCCTACCCCGCCCTGCCGGCGGCCAGCTCCCAGAAGGCGACAGCCGCCGCGGCGGCCACATTCAGCGAGTCTACGTGGTGCGACATGGGTATGCGCACCACGTAGTCGGCCTTTTCTATCGCCTCGCGAGGCAGCCCGTCGCCCTCGGTGCCCATGATGACGGCCAGCCGGGGCTGCTGCCTCAGCACGGGGTCGTCGAGGGGTATCGACTTGTCGGTCAGTGCCATGGCCACCGTGCGGAACCCGAGGTCGCGGAGCCCCTCCACGGGCCCGTCGAGCCACGCCCACGGCACCAGGAACACCGACCCCATGGACACCCTCACGGCCCTGCGGTTCAGCGGGTCGCAGCTGTCAGCCGTCAACAGTACGCCGTCGATGCCTAAGGCGGCCGCCGAGCGGAAGATAGCCCCGATGTTGGTTGAGTCGCTCACGGCGTCGACGACCACTATGCGGCGGGCGTCGCGACAGACGTCCTCAACGCTTTCCTGGCGTGGGCGACGCATGGCGCAGAGCACGCCCCGCGTCAGCGTGTAGCCCGTCAGCCGGCTCAGCAGCTGCCGCTCGCCGGTGTAGACGGGTATATCGCCGCAGCGCGCTATGATGTCACGGGCATCGCCGGCGATATGCCTCCGCTCGCAGAGCAGCGCCAGCGGCTCGTAGCCCGCATTGAGGGCCACGCTGATCACCTTGGGGCTCTCGGCTATGAAGACGCCTTTCTCAGGCTCTACGCGCCGGCGCAACTGCGCCTCTGTCAGTGTGCTGAACACCTCCACACCGGGGTGTGTCAGTGAGTTGATGTCTATGATGGCCATTTTAACCTTAACCTTTCTGGTATCTAACTACTCCCCTCCCTTGGGGAGGGGCTGGGGGTGGGCTTTTTCCTCCTGAACTCGGAGCAGACGATGGCGGTGGCTATCGCCACGTTGAGCGACTCGGCCGCATGGCCGCTGCCGTAGGGAGGAATGAGCAGACGGCGGGTGACACGGCGGCGCACGGCCTCGGAAAGACCGTTGCCCTCGTTGCCCATCACTATGAGGCCGCGCGGCTCCAGCTGCTGGCTGTAGATGCTGCTGCCGTCGAGCAGGGTGCCGTAGACGGGAGTGCCCTCAGGCAGGCCGTCTATCAGGGCCGCCAGGTCGGTGTAGCTGATGTCCACGCGGGCTATGCTGCCCATCGAGGCCTGCACCACCTTGGGGCTCCAGGCGTCGGCGGTATCGTCGCTGCAGACAATGCTGGTAATGCCAAACCAGTCGGCTATGCGGATGATGGTGCCCAGGTTGCCCGGGTCTTGCACCCCGTCGAGGGCCAGGGTGAGGGGCGACAGCCGCGGGCTGCGGGCCGCGGGCAGCGGAAAGAGGGCCACCACCTGCTGGGGGTGCTGCAGGAAACTGACGCGCCGCAGCTCGTCGTCGCTGACGCGCTGCACGCTGACGGGCTGCGGCGGCTCATAGCCGGCGGTGGCCCACAGGCCCGCGGGCTGCCATCGCCTCATGAGGTCGCCCACCACCTTGGGACCCTCGGCCACGAAGAGACCCTCGCGGCGCCGACCCTTCTTCTGTTCCAGTTGCCTGATGAACTTTATCTGGTTTTTGCTGATCATATTCAAAAAGAGAGTGCAAAGGTAATCATTTTTTGGGGAATAGCAATGAAAAGGGAGGGAAAAACGCTTTTCCAAATAGCGTGTAACATGTAACGAATCTTCGCCTTCTGCACTGTTTCTGCATAAAAGCGGCGTTTTTCAAGAATGTAACGTTATGTAACG
>CAMNJY010000133.1 GCA_946541745.1 uncultured Prevotellaceae bacterium | reverse complement strand
GCCCTGCTCGGCCTTGAACTGCTGACCCTGAATTTCTACAATTGCGTACATTGTTGCTTTTTGTTTGTATTTTTAAGGGGTTTTTCCGCGAGGCGGTGTACGTCCGTACACACTTCACTATGCCCCCACGGACTCTAATTGGGGTGCAAAGGTACTAATTTTTATTGAACATTGATCATTGAACGATGAACTTTAAAGTGAATTTAGCAAAGTTTAACATTTATTGCAAGGACAAAAAAAATAAAGCGATGACCTTCACAGGCAGTCGCTCTATATCTTCAATAGGTATTAGTCTTTTTAAGGTAAAAAGATTGTTTTCAGGATAACGATGCAAAGTTAAGGCATTTTTTTCTAATTGCCAAACTTTTTCACAAGAAAAATCTCTACAGCTTCTCTGTGCGGGAACACAGCGCACAGATTTAAGTCTTTTTAAGCTTTTCAAGTTTTTTCAGCCGTCTTTTTGCGTCTCCGGCATCAGGATAAAGCTCTATGGCTTTCTCATAATTACGGATGGCGGCTTCCGTCATGTGCTCATGCTCACACTCCCGCCCCATGATGGTGTATTCGGCGGCCAGCCGTTTCAGCAGGTCGTTCTTAGCGGCAATCTGGTCCTGCAGCTCGCTGATGGTTGCTTTCTGGCGGTTGATGATTTCCAGCTTGCGCCTGATGAACCGCTTCACGGCAGGCTTCTCTATGTCGTAGCGGCTGTGGATGGCCTTGAAGAAGGCTTCGAGAAACAGGTCGAAGCGGCCCTGGTCGAAGGCCACCACTGCGTCGTGGTACTCCCTGTCGGCCCGTCCCTCCTGCATGGCCTGGCTGATAAGCTGCGGGTTGTTGTAGCGCTGGGCAAACTGTACCACCTCGGCCCTCACGAAGATGTCGCTGTTCCGTAGCGGCTCCTTCAGGGTGATACCCTCCAAGGAGCGGCATCGGCTCAGGGCCACGTAGGTCTGCCCACCAGCAAAGACGCCGCCGGTAAAATCGATGGTGACATTCGAGAAAGTGAGGCCCTGACTCTTATGAACAGTGATGGCCCAGGCCAGCCGCAACGGGAACTGCATATAGGTTCCAAGTTGCTGTTCTTCAATCTTTTGTTCCTTTTCATTAAAGGTATAGCGCATGTTCTCCCACACCTCTCTCTCCACATCATACTCCTGACCGTTGTCGGCACGGACGGTAACGATGCCCTCATCTTCGTCGATGCCGATGACGGTGCCGAGGGTGCCGTTCACCCAGCGTTTCTCCTTGTCGTTCTTAACAAATATGACCTGTGCGCCGGGTTTCAGTTGCAGTTCCATGGGCGTTGGCAGCGACGACTCGGGAAACTCGCCCGTGATGACGCCGCGGAACACGGAGGGTCGGCCGTCAAGTCCGGCCAGTCGCTGCTCATTGGTGAAGTCTACAATGTCGCGACGCGCGGCGAGGGTGATAGTAAGAGTCCCCGCCCCACCCTGCCATGAAGCCGAGTCGTCAGCCGTGCGGGGCATGACCCGCGCATTGAGGGCTGCCAGGTCCTGGGTGGTGACAGTATTCTGGCGGATGCGGTCGAGCATGCTGATGAAGTGGTCGTCGGTCTGGCGGTACACCTTGCGTAGCTCTATCGATACGATGGGCATCTGCTGCCACACCTTGGCATTGAAGAAGTAGGCAGAGGGATAGAAGGGCTGCAACAGCTGGCGGTCTTCCTCCTTGACGACGGGCTCCAGCTGGTAGATGTCGCCTACCAGCAGCAGCTGCTTGCCGCCGAAGGGTTCATAGCTACGCGTGTACACGCGCAACACCTTATCTATAAAGTCTATGATATCGGCCCTCACCATCGATATCTCGTCGATGATGATGAGTTCCACCTCGCGCAGCAGCTTGCGCTGGGCACTGGTGTACTTCAGGGTCTCCTTGATATGGCGGCGGTTGTAGCGCTGGTCGTTAGGCAACAGCGGGTGAAAGGGCAGCCTGAAGAAGCTGTGCAGCGTAGAACCGCCGGCATTGACGGCAGCGATGCCCGTCGGTGCCAGTATGACGTGCTTCTTCCGGGTGGTGTCGGCCACATAGCGCAGAAAGGTGGACTTTCCCGTGCCGGCCTTACCCGTGAGGAAAAGCGACCGGCGCGTGTAGCTTACTATCTGCAGGGCGTCCTGCCACTCCTTGTTGTCTAAATCCAGTTCCACGATAGCCTTTGTCTCCTTAGCATCCTTCCATCAGAAGTAGACATCCTCATAATCGGGCTGCTCTTTTTTCTTTTTCGGCTCTGTAGCCTCACCGCTGCCCTGGTCGCCTGTCTGGGGCTGGGCCTCAGGCGTATCGCTGGTGGGGGTGCTGGGAGTGCTGGGGGTGGCGGGGGTGGCGATGGGGTTGCCGTCGGCGTCGAGTTCCACCTCCTGGTCAATGATTTCATTGCCAAGGCTGTCCAAGTGAACGTCGTTGGTGTCGCGAGGCTCCCATGCATAGCGGCACGCCTCATACATGTCGGGGGTGATGTGCTCCTCTGGCTTGGGTTCGGCGAACTTGCCGTGATAGCGTTTGAACGACGAGTCGCGAAGTACCGACTCCAGGAAGTAGCCGCAGATGGGCAGGGCCGTCCGCGACCCCTGGCCGAGGGCACCCGTGCGGAAGTGGATGCTGCGGTACTCGCCGCCCACCCAGGCACCAACCACCAACTTAGGCGACACGCCGACGAACCAGGCGTCGGAGTGGTTGTTGGACGTGCCGGTCTTGCCGCCAAACTCGGTGTCGCTGAACTGTCCTACGTAGCGTCTCAGGCTCATCGACGTGCCACCGCGCTCGGTGAGACCGCTTTTCAGCATCTGCTGCATGAAGAAGGCGCAGCGGTAGGGAATGGTCAGTTTCTGGTCTTTCTCGGTAGGGGCGGTGTATATCTCGCGGCCGTCGCGGTCCAGGATGCGCGTCACGAGGATGGCGTCGTGGGCCCGTCCGTCGTTGGCCACCGTCGAGTAGCTGTTCACCAGCTCCAGCAGGTTGACGTCGCTGGCTCCTAACGACAGCGAGGGTGTCTCGTTAAGCTCGCTCTTGATGCCCATTTCGTGGGCGGTCTTGGCCACGTTCGGTATGCCCAGTTCCAGCCCCAGCTTGGCCGCCACCGAGTTGACGCTCTGTGCGAAAGCTGTCCGCAGGGGCATGGAGTCGCCCGTGAAGTAGCCGTTGGCATTGTGGGGGGCCCAGAGCCCCTCGCCGTCCTTCTTCGTCGCGTCGGGCACCTTGATGCTGAAGTAGGAGTCGCGCCGGCGGTCGCAGGGTGTCAGTCCCTGCCTCATAGCCTCTGTGTAGACAAAGAGCTTGAAGGTTGACCCCGGCTGGCGCATGGCCGTCACCTTGTCATATTTCCACGAGTTGAAATCGACGTCGCCCACCCAGGCCTTCACATGGCCCGTCTGCGACTCCATGCAGACAAAGCCGCAGTGCATGAAGCGCACCATGTAACGTATGCTGTCCATCGTCGACATCTCGCGCTCTACGGTGCCCTTCTCGTAGTCGAACACCTTGACCGTGTGGGGTTTGTTCAGGTAGTAGCTGATGCTGTCGGCATTGTTGTCAAACTTCTTGGCCAGCTGCCGGTAGTAGGGCTGGCGCTTGGCAATGTCCTCTATGAAGCCCACTATCTCCTGGTGGTGCTCGTCCTGCCAGGGGTTGGTGTTGCCCCAGTGCTGGTTGAAGTTGCGCTGCACCACCATCATCTGCTTGCGGGCCGCCTGCTCGGCGTAGCGCTGCATGCGCATGTCGAGCGTGGTGTATATCTTCAGTCCGTCGGTGTACAGGTCGTAGCCGTTGTCGCGGCACCACTCCCTGAGCTCGTTGGCCACTGCCTCACGGAAATAGTTGGCCTCGCCGTCGTAGGCGTTCTCCACGCTGAAGTCGAGGTCAATCTCAGTGACCTTCAGCGAGTCGAAGGCGGCCTGCGACAGGTGGCTGTGCCGCCGCATGTTGTCGAGCACCACGTTGCGGCGCTTCACGGCGTTGTCGGGATGGATGCGGGGGTTATAGTACGTGGTGGCCTTCAGCATGCCTACAAGCACGGCGGCCTGCTCCACGGTCAGGTCCTTGGGCGTGGTGCCGAAGTAGGTCTTGGCAGCCGTCTTGATGCCGAAGGCGTTAGAGCCGAAATCCACCGTGTTGGCATACTGTGTCAGTATCTCCTCCTTGGTGAAGAAATACTCCAGCTTGAGCGCCGTAATCCACTCCTTGCTCTTCATGACGAGCATCTTCAGCCCGGGAATGTTGCCCAGCAGGCCCGTACTGTATTCGGTACGCACGCGGAAGAGGTTCTTGGCCAGCTGCTGCGTGATGGTAGAGGCGCCGCGGGCGTCGTTGTGCAACACGTAGTCTTTCAGGGCGGCGGCAAAGGCTGTATAGTCTATGCCGTGGTGCTTGTAGAACCGTTCGTCCTCGGTGTCGATGAGGGCCTCCCAGAACACAGGGTTCACATCCTCATAGTCCACGGGCGTGCGGTTCTCACTGAAGAACTTGCCTATCTGCTGGCCGTCGTCGCTGTAGATTTCAGAGGCCTGGGCGGGCCGTTTGTTCTTGATCATGTCCACCGATGGCGACTTACCGAAGAGCCACAGAAAGTTGAACTCTACCGCCAACAGATAGAGCACGAACATGACCACCAGCGAGGCCACCGCCGACACCATCTTGATGTACCAGGGACGGCCCTTGAAGATACCTATGTACCAAGTGAAAAGCTTTTTGAGTGCGTTGACTATTTTACTCATATTGAGAGATATACTTCATGATTAGTTCTTTTTCGTCAGGGTGAAACCACCTCATCTGCCCGTCGCGCTTGAACCACGTCAGCTGCTTGCGGGCATAGCGGCGGGTGTTGCCCTTGATGCGCTCCACGGCCTCGTCCAGGCTCCACACGCCGTCGAGGTAGCAGAACAGCTCCTTATAGCCTACCGTGTTCAGGGCGTTCTCATTACGGTAGGGTTCCATGCTGCGGACTTCGTCCAGCAGGCCGTCGGCCATCATCTGGTCCACCCGGCGGTTAATGCGCCGGTAAAGCTCCTCGCGATTGCGGTTCAGCCCTATCTTGACGATGCGGAAGGGCCGCTGCTTGCGTCCGGCGGTGCGGAACGAGGTGTAGGTAAGGCCCGTCATGTGGCATATTTCCAGCGCGTGGACCACCCGGCGCGGATTCTGCCTGTCAACTACCTCGTAGTGCTCTGGGTCCATGCGCCGCAGTTCCTCCACCAGGGCCGTCAGCCCCTCTTCTTCCAACCGCCGTTTCATGGTAGCCCGTGTGGCGGCGTCCACGGTGGGTATGTCGTCAATGCCGTTGCACACGGCGTCGATATACATCATCGAGCCACCGGAGAGCAGGGCGTAGTCGGCGTCGGCGAACAGCTGCGGCAGCAGCGCCATGACCTGCTGCTCATACATCGACGCGCTGTAGTAGTCGCCTATGCCGAGCGTGCCTACAAAGTAGTGGCGCACGCTGGCCATCTGCTCCTCGGTGGGCGAGGCCGTGCCTATCTTCAGTTCGCGGAACAGCTGGCGCGAGTCGGCATTGACGATGGGCACCCCCAGCCGCCGGGCTATCTCCATGCAGAGTTCCGTCTTGCCGACAGCCGTAGGCCCCGTAACCACTATCAGTGTCTTTCCGCTCAACGTTCAATTTTCAATTATCACCGTATCACGCCCCGCTTGGAGCTTTCGATAAACGAGCAGATATACTCCACCTCCTTCTGTCCGGGGTACTTGGCGCGGGCCTCGGCGATGCCGTCCTTCAGCACGCCCTGGGCATAGATGATGCGGTAGGCATCGTGGATAGCCTCGATGGTGGCGTTGTCAAAGCCCCGGCGGCGCAGACCTATCAGGTTCACGCCGGCAAACCTTACCGGCTCCTTGCCGGCAATGATGTAGGGCGGTATGTCCTGGCTGGTGCGCGACCCGCCCTGGAACATGACATAGCTGCCCACCCGGCAGAACTGGTGGAACAGGCAGGTGGCCGAAATGATGGCAAAATCCTCTACCACCACCTCGCCGGCAAACTTCGTAGAGTTGCCGATGATGCAGCCGTTGCCGATGACGCAGTCGTGAGCCACGTGCATGTTCTCCATCAGCAGGTTGCCGCTGCCCACCACGGTTTTGCCCTTGGAGGCCGTACCGCGGCTGATGGTCACATTCTCGCGGATGGAGTTGTTGTCGCCTATCTCGCATGTCGTGTCCTCGCCCTTGAACTTCAGGTCCTGGGGCTTGGTTGATATGCTGGCACCGGGGAAGAATTCGTTGTTGCTGCCTATGCGTGCGCCGTAGTGGACGGTGACGCTGTTCAGAAACTTGTTGTTGTCGCCGATGACGACATTCTTGTCGATGACGCAGAACGGACCTATCACATTATTGTCGCCCAGCTTGGCTTCGGGGTCAACAACTGCAAGGGGGTGAATTTGATTCATATCAGTGTCATTTTAATATTGTTGTACACATCATTTATTATTATAGACTGCAAAATTACGCATTTTATTTGGAATAGTCACCTTCACCGTCTATTTTTTCTGTTTTTTTATCAATCGCCTGTTCCTTGGGGGCCCTTTTTAATAATCGCAGTTACGTTCCTTATTAGCTACAAAGGTGAATAACCTTATATATATGCGTGTGCGCGCGGGCGCGCGCTTAAAATTTTTGATTTTTGCCTACACTGCCTACACCGCCATCCAACTATCAGGCATTCAGGCACATAGGTGGTGTAGGATGCGGTGTAGGCGGTGTAGGATGATTTCACAGAAGAGGCCTGCCAACTGCCACAAAGCTACTTGCCGGCAAACGCTCCAGGGGTTGGAGCAAATTGCTCCAACCCCTGGAGCGTCTGCCAAACAGGTACTTTGTTACGGTAAACGTATTCATGTTTCGCATTCGCTCAACTTTCTGACTCCTTCTAACTCCTTCTAACTCCTCAATTTGAGATTGTCTGAAGGCGTTTTTTGCCCGTTTTTGGGGGGTATCCTACACCGCCTACACCACATCCTACACCACTTAACCTGTTGACTGATT
>CAMNJY010000132.1 GCA_946541745.1 uncultured Prevotellaceae bacterium | reverse complement strand
CTGGTGATGCTCATGACGGGCAAGACGTTCATACAGGAGGTGCTCTTCTTCCCGCAGATGAAGCCCGAGAAGAAAGCACCGCAGAGCACCGTCCAGGAGTGGGCTGCCATCGGCGTCGCCGAGGACTGGGTCTACGTGCTGCGCAAGGCTGGCTTCAACCTCATACAGAACATACGCGACGAGAAGCCACAGGGCCTGCAGCAGAAAGTAGGCGAGATAGTGAAGAAATTCAAGCTCGACCTCGTGAAACCCTCTGTTGACGAGGTGCAGCAGTGGATAGATAAGGCTAATGTTTGACTGCGGAAGGATAGCCATCATCGGTGGCGGCTCGTGGGCTACGGCCATTGCCAAGATTGTGGTGCAGCACACGCACCACATAGGCTGGTACATGCGGCGTGACGACCAGATAGACGACTTCCGCCGCATGGGCCACAACCCGCGCTATCTGACCAGCGTACACTTCGACGTCAACGAGATACAGTTTGAGAGCGACATCAACCGCATAGCCCAGCACTACGACACGCTGGTATTCGTCACACCCTCGCCCTACCTGAAGAACCATCTGCGCAAGCTCAAGACGCGCATCAAGGACAAGTTCATCGTCACCGCCATCAAGGGCATCGTGCCCGACGAGAACCTCATCTGCTCGGAGTATTTCCACCAGGTGTATGACGTGCCCTACGAGCGGCTGGCCTGTCTCGGAGGGCCCTCGCATGCCGAGGAGGTGGCGCTGGAGCGGCTGTCATACCTCACCGTGGGCTGCACCGACATCGACAAGGCCCAGGCCTTTGCCAACGTACTCAACAGCGAGTTTATCAAGACCAAGACCTCGACCGACGTCATCGGCATAGAATACTCGTCGGTGCTGAAAAACGTGTTCGCCATCGCGGCAGGCATCTGCAGCGGCCTGAAATACGGTGACAACTTCCAGGCCGTGCTCATGGCCAACGCCGTACAGGAGATGACGCGGTTTCTGACTGCCGTACACCCCATAGACCGCAACCCCTACGACTCGGTCTACCTGGGCGACCTGCTGGTGACGGGCTACAGCAACTTCTCGCGCAACCGCACCTTCGGCACCATGATTGGCAAGGGCTACTCGGTGAAGTCGGCACAGATAGAGATGGAAATGATAGCCGAGGGCTTCTTCGGCACTAAGTGTATGAAGGAAATCAACCGCCACTGGCACGTCAACATGCCCATTCTCGACGCCGTCTACAACATACTCTACGAACGTATCAGCCCGCAGATAGAAATCAAGCTGCTGACCGACAGTTTCCGCTAACAGGATAAACGGCTGCTAAATAGGCAACTCAAACCAGAAAGTGGAACCCTCGCCGAGTTTCGACTCTACACCGATGCTGCCACCCATGCTGTAAGCCATCGTCCGGCAGATGCTCAGACCCAGGCCGGCACCGGGAATGTACTCGTCGACCTTGAAGAAACGCTCGAAGATACGCTCCTGATGCTCGGGCGCTATGCCCTTGCCGGTGTCCCTGATCCATATACGCATGCGCTTGCCCTGCGGGGCATCGTAGCCAACGATGATGCTGCCCTGCTGGGTGAACTTCACGGCGTTGGCCAGCAGGTGGGTCAGCACCTCCATCAGGCGGTTCAGGTCGGTGGTGACGTTAAGGGCGCCCTGGGCAAACATGGTCGAAAGCTTCACGCCCTCGGCCAGCTTTGGCACAAAGCCGTCGGCCACCGAAGTCAGTATCTCATTCAGCTCGAAGGTCGACATCACCAGAGGCTCCTTGCCTGACTCTATCTTCGAGATATTCATCACGTCGTCGATGATGGTCAGCAGTTTCTGGTTGTTCTCCTGTATCAGGTTGATGAGTTCGCGCCGCTCGTCTTCGCCTTGCACGTCGGGCAACACGCTGGTGAAACCGATAATGGCGTTCAGCGGCGTGCGTATCTCGTGGCTCATGTTGGCGATGAAGGCCGACTTCAGACGGTCGCTCTCCTCTGCCTTGTTGCGGGCCTCCACCAGTGCCGACTCCATAGCCTTGCGCTCGTCTATCCGCATTGATGTACCCACAATAGACTTAGGCTTGCCCTCAGCGTCGCGGGCCGACACCGTGGCATAGCTCTCCGTCCAGTAATAGTCGCCCAGGTGGCCTATCTTCACACGGCTTATCTCATGATAACTCTCCATGCGCCCTTCACAGAAATCCTCCAGGGCCTTGGCGATGCGCTGCTGGTCGGCCTCAACCATCGAGTTCGACACCTCTTCCAATGGGGTGCCCGGCGACGGCATGAAGCAGTCGCTGCGATCGCGATAGTCGTTGTCGTAGGTGATGGTACGCTCGGCTACATCGACGTGCCAGGTACAGAGACGCATGGCCTTCAGCACAAACTCGAACTCTATGTTGTGCTTCTGTATCTTTTCCAACTGCGCCAGCTCGTTGCCAAGACTCCTGCCCACCTTGCGCTGGTAGAACAGCAGCGCTATGGCACCGACAATGAGGATGACTCCCACCACCCAGACCAGCATTTCATTGCTCAGGTCGTTCGACTCGATAACTAAAAACAACTTAAACATCAGCGCAAAATTACATAAATATTTCGAATTTGAAAATTATTTTGGGAAATATTTTGTTTTTATCTCGTTTTTGCCGTATCTTTGCACCATAAAATACGTTTTTTAATATTTTTAATGGAACAAACTTTTGAAATCATCGCCAAGACGTTCATGGGCTTAGAGCCTATATTGGCGAAAGAACTGACCCAGCTGGGGGCTAACGACGTACAGATTGGGCGACGCATGGTGTCGTTCACAGGCGACAAGGAGATGTTGTATAGGGCTAACTTCCAGCTGCACACTGCCATCAAGATTCTCAAACCCATCCGGCATTTCAAGGCAAGGAGTGCCGACGACGTCTACGAGGAGATCAAAAAGACCGACTGGTCACAATATTTAGACAGCGGCAAGACGTTTGCCGTCGACGCCGTCGTCTTCTCGGAGGAGTTCCGCCACTCCAAGTTTGTAAGCTACAAGGTCAAGGACGCCATCGTCGACCAGTTCCGTGAGCGCACAGGCACGCGGCCCAACATCTCGGTGGCCAACCCCGACCTGCGCCTCAACATACACATTGCCGAAGACCACTGCACGCTGAGTCTCGACTCCAGCGGCGAGTCGCTACATCGCCGAGGCTACCGGCAGGAGTCGGTAGAGGCGCCGCTGAACGAGGTGCTTGCCGCTGGCATGATACTCACCACCGGCTGGCAGGGCGAGTGCGACTTCATCGACCCCATGTGCGGATCGGGCACTCTGCTGATAGAGGCTGCTCTCATAGCCCACAACATGGCACCGGGACTCTTCCGCAAGGAATATGCCTTCGAGAAATGGCCCGACTTCGATGCCCACCTCTTCGACCGAATCTATAATGACGATTCGCAAGAGCGTGAGTTCAAGCATCATATATACGGTTACGACATCGACATGAAAGCCGTCAACACGGCTCGCCTCAACGTCAAGGCTGCAGGACTTACCAAAGCCATCACCATTGAGCAGCAGGACTTCAAGGATTTCCGTCAGCCTAAGCAGAAAAGCATCATTGTGACCAACCCGCCCTATGGCGAGCGCATCTCCACGCCCGACCTCTTAGGCACTTACAAGATGATAGGCGAGCGGTTCAAGCACGAGTTCACCGGCAACGACGCATGGGTGCTCTCCTACCGTGAGGAGTGTTTCGACCAGATAGGCCTGAAGCCCTCTATCAAGATACCCCTGTACAACGGCTCACTGGAGTGCGAGTTCCGCAAATACCAAATGTTCGACGGCAAGATGAAGGTGTTCCGCAGCGAGGGCGGCGCCGTGAAAACCGACGACGACAAACGACAGATGGCCGAGAAGCACCGCTTCAAGAAGAACCGCGAGTTCAAGAAACGATTAGAGGAAAAAGAGGAGAACGAAGAGGCCGACATCCGCTCGTTCACCTTCCACAACCACGACCTGTTCGACAGCCATAAGTCCGCACGGCCCCGCAGCCCACGCAAGGACGACAACGACCGCAGAGACTATAGGCCTGCCCGCGACAACCGAGACAACCGCGACTACAAGGGAAAAAATTTCGGCCGGGGCGGCAAGCGCGACTTCGGCAAAAAACACAACCGATACGACGATGAGGAAGATTAAACCACTGCTGCTCCTACTCATAGCCATGGCTTTACCCACAACGGCCCAGCAACAGAAGCTGTTCACCCTGGAAGACCTCAACTTCGGCGGCACCAACTACCACAACCTGCAGCCCAAGAACATGTGGCTGACCTGGTGGGGGGAACAGCTGGTCAGGACAGACGTTGAGGAGTGCTATCTCATCGACCCCAAGACAGGCCGTGAAAGCCTGCTCTTCACCCTCGACGACATCAACCGCTGGGCAGGGAGCGACGACAGTGTACGCTACGTGCGCCACCTGATGAACGCCACCTTCCCCTACCCTGCCGAGCCTATCGTGAAACTGGGTAACAGGAAGGCCGTCATCCTGCTCGACTTTAAGAAAAAGCAAATCGTGTGGCAGGACAGCATTTCAGACCAGACAGCCTACGACTGGAATGCCCGGTCGAGGGCAACAGCCTACGTCAAGGACTACCAGCTCTGCGTAGCCGACGCCCAAAACCGTGAACACCAGCTGACCACCGACGGTTCGCGTGAGATTGTCTACGGACAGAGCGTACACCGCGACGAATTCGGCATCACTAAAGGCACCTTCTGGAGCCCTGACGGCCAGCGGCTGGCCTTCTATCGCATGGACCAGTCGATGGTGAAAGACTACCCGCAGGTAGACATCTTCGCCCGTGAGGCAACCCACGAGCCCGACAAATACCCCATGGCCGGCATGACCAGCCACCAGGTGACCGTCGGCGTCTACAACCTCCAGACCGCTAAGACCGTCTACCTGAAAACCCCCGCCACCCCCGCCGCCGCCCCCGCCGCTGTGTCAGACGCATCTCCGTCTGACGTACCCGTCTACTTCACCAACATCGCCTGGAGTCCCGACTCAAAGACCGTCTACATGCTGGAGCTGAACCGCCAGCAGAACGACTGCCGCCTCGTCAGCTACGATGCCACCACGGGCCGGCGCATGGCCGAACTCTACCGCGAAACCAGCGACAAATACGTAGAGCCCCTCCACCCCATCGTCTTCCTGCCATGGGACCACACCAAGTTCATACTACAGAGCCAGCGCGACGGCTACAACCACCTTTATCTATATAACATAAAAGGTGAGTGTATCAGTCAGCTGACCAAAGGCCCATGGGTGGTGCTCAACCTGCTGGGCTTCAACCAGAAGCAGCAGCAGATAGTCTTCACGGCCAACCGCGAGCATCCCCTGCACCAGCGTCTATACAGTGTCAGCATGAAAGGCGAAGTACGGCAACTGGAAACCACCGACGGCGTACACAGCGGCCTGCTGTCGCCATCGGGCAACCTGCTCATCGACCGCTACTCCACCCCTACCCGTCCGCGCGTCATCGATGTGGTTGACCTGACAAAGAAGTCGCCACGTCACACCACCCTCTTAGAAGCCGAAGACCCCTGGGCCGAATACAAGCAGCCCATCTTCGAGTGTGGCTCCATCAAGGCTGCCGACGGCATGACCGACCTCTACTACCGCATGGTGAAACCAGCCGACTTCAACCCCGCAAAGCAATACCCCACGGTGGTCTACGTCTACGGCGGACCCCACGCCCACAACATTGCAGCCTCCTGGCACTGGGCCAGCCGCTCGTGGGAAACCTACATGGCACAAAAGGGCTACATCGTCTTCATACTCGACAACCGGGGCTCGGAGAACCGCGGCCGCGACTTTGAGCAGACCACATGGCACCAGCTGGGACAGGTAGAGATGCTCGACCAGATGGAGGGCGTGAAATATCTGCGCTCGCTGCCCTACGTCGATATGAACCGTTTAGGCGTTCACGGCTGGTCATACGGCGGCTTCATGACCATCTCGCTGATGACCAACTACCCGGACGTGTTCAAGGTAGGTGTTGCCGGCGGTCCCGTCATCGACTGGAAGTGGTATGAGGTGATGTACGGCGAGCGCTATATGGGCACCCCACAGTCCAACCCCGAAGGCTACGCCAAATGCAGCCTGCTGCCCATGGCCAAGAACCTGAAGGGCCGTCTGCAAATCATCACCGGCTACAACGACGCCACGGTGGTGCCACAGCACTGTCTGTCGTTCCTTGATGCCTGTGTCAAGGCCGGCACGCAGCCCGACTTCTTCACCTACCCCGGCGAGGAGCACAATATGCGCGGCCATGCCTCCGTCCATCTTCACGAGCGCATCACTCAATACTTCGAAGACTACCTGAAATAGAGGTCCCTCTACCAAAGGAGTTAAAAGGTTGAGCGAAACTGCTGCCGACCGCCACCATGAGCATCAAAAAGACAGGAAAACCCTGCTATGTATGCTATAGTTGGATGTATATCGCTGGCAGCCAGTCGTTTATCCTATAGCACAGTTTCCGGAAACTATGCTATAGCTGTGCTATAAACTATGCTATAGCTTACGTTTTGACTGATGTCAACGTCTTCGTAAGCGTCATGTGTCTCAAGTTGAGGATTAGGAGGACCACCTTCTAACTCCGAAAGCTGAGCGAAAAACACCGACTATAGCATAGTTTATAGCATAGTTATAGCATAGTTTCCGGAAACCATGCTATAGGCTAACACAATGTATATCAGCTCGTTACAACCAACTATAGCACACATAGCATAGTTTTTCAAAACTTTAATCACAGTACGTTTCCACTTTTGAAACAATCCAGGCCTTGGATTTACCAAAAGGGAGCTGCTTTCGCACAAAAGGGATTCCCTTTTGTAGCAAACTGTAAATATAACCTCTGAAGTTTTCGGAGAGCCAGACTAATGACTTCTAACTACATGAGGCCAAAGGCCGATAACTCCTACTAACTCCTTCTAACTCAGAAAGTTGAGCGAATGCGAAACTTGAATTCATTAACTTTGCAGGGGTTATAATTTGAAAACGACAAATGGAAGATATTAATCGTCTAAAACGGAGTCTGTATCAATAAAGACATCCATCCAATGTGGTGAGCTACTCTCTTCTTGCCAGTTCAGCAAGCTTTGGGCGGTCTTCTCCAGACCCTCCACTTTCTCAATGAGGTAG
>CAMNJY010000131.1 GCA_946541745.1 uncultured Prevotellaceae bacterium | reverse complement strand
TTATTGCAATTGCTGGACGTTAACCACTACACCTTCGCTAACACGTCGTTCGGATAATAAATCTTGGTAACTTCTGAATGTTTGGGGACCTCCCGCAAGAACAGACCGTAATGTATCTCGTGCCCCTTTGCAAATGGTAAGCCTTTTGCAATCGTCTGGAGCCTTTCAAGCTCTTCCTTAGCATCGATAGATTGGCTTCCATTCTGCCACTTGCATTCACCCAGGAAAAGATGTTTGCCATCAAATGACTCTGCAACGACATCCAATTCCACAGGAAGATATTGGTTCTTTTCCTCGTTGTAGTAACTGCCCCACCAGCGAGAAGCCATCTGATACATGATGTCATTGAACCCATGAGTACTAATGTAATTCCTACACAACTCCTCCCAGGCTTGACTGGTATAATCATTCTCCGTCTTTGTCAGCACTTTCAAGACAGCTTGGCTGTTGCCCAGTTCTATGAGTGAGCGATATGGTAGGACATATCGATAATGGAACCGTAGCAATGGGTCGGAAATATGGTACAATCCTTTCTTACTCTTTTTCTCACTTTCACCAAAAGGAATCTCCTTAATAATAAACCCCAGCTCTTTCAGTCTCGATAACTGCGGTGTAATATCTGTGGCCTGTTTTTCAGCACGCGAAGCTATCTCTGACAGTTTATTAGCACCATTACCGATGAACGATAGAATGGATGATGCTTGTACCGTATCGCGCATTTCATCGTATAACAACTTAGACGGTTCATCATATAGCGTCCCTTCTGATGTCAGCAATAAGTTCTCGATAGCATCATGAAGGCTGTCAAAATTCTCGCGCAATACCCAATATCTTGGAACGCCACCCCAAACAGCATACTCTCGCACAGCCTGTTCAGCATCACAGCGAAGTGCCTGACTGATAAAGCTTGGGGCTATGGGTTGCATTTTCATGATTTCGTCAGCACGACCGTAAAGGGGTTCCTTGCTATCGAGGACAAAGCCTTGCATCATCTGCTGTGATGAACCGCAGATAATCAAATCAAACTTTAACTTCTTGTCATCAAGCAGTTTCTGGAGGATTGAAGGTAGAGCCGGACAACTCTTAACGAGATAAGGAAATTCATCAAGGCACACGGTGATACGATGGTCAACGGATCTGTTAAGACTGACAAAAAGCGATTCCCACGTAGGATAGCTGGCCATACTGAAACCTTCGATGCTCATATCCACCGCAGCGGAGAACAACTGTCGCTGGCTTGGCTCGGAGGTCTTGTCGGCCAAGAAATAGATGTCACCGCGACTAAAGTCCATCACCCTTTTTATTAATGTGGACTTACCTATACGCCTACGGCCATATACAGCTATGAACTGAGGTTTCTCTCTCTGCAATGCCTTCTGCAATCGGGAAAACTCTTTCTTTCTATCAACAAACTCCATATTTCGCGACTTTTATTGCGCAAAGATAGGTTAATTCGGCTATCCAACCAAATCTTTTAGACATTATTAAGAATATAATTCTACTTTATAATAATTCTACTTTATAATTCTAAGAATGTCTGTTAGCCTATCAAGTCAATAAATGTCCCGCCTTTTATTATTAGCCACCATTGTTTAATATTTTACAGATTCTGCCATCAAGATTTGGTCATTTCAAAATTGTTTCGTAACTTTGTCGCCCGATAAACAAGAACTATGACATGAGAAAGTTTACGCTTTATTGTATCTTTGCCTGCCTGTCATCAGTGATAATGGCGCAGACGCCGAAGGATGAAATCAAGAAAAACATTTTTTTGTCGGCCAGCAACCTTATGGCCTATCCTATCCCTACAGGCCTGCTGACACCGGCCCCCAAGGGTATGAAACCGTTTTACATCAGCCACTACGGGCGCCACGGCTCGCGCTACCTGGCCAACAGCCATGAATACGACTACCCCTACAACACCCTGCGCCACGCCGACTCCTTAGGGATGCTCACCGAGCTTGGCAAGAACGTGCTTTTACGCCTCGACGTCATCAGGCAGGAGGCCCAGGGCCGCCTGGGCGAGCTGACGCCCCTGGGCCATGAGCAGCAGTGCAAGATAGCCCGGCGGATGTTTGAGCGGTTCCCCGAGGTGTTTGAGGGCGATGCCCACATCGATGCCAAGAGCACGGTGGTCATCAGGTGCATCCTGTCGATGGAGAGCTTTCTGCAGCAGTTAGTGCGGATGAACCCCGCGCTCAAGATTACCCACGACGCCAGCCAGCACGACATGTACTACATGAACCAGAACGACCCCATGCTGTGGTTCCGCAAGACCGAGCTCGACGCCTCGGAGCCGTTCCTGCAGTTCTGCCGCCGCCACGACCTGTCGCAGCCGCTGCTGCAGCGGCTGGTCAGCGACACGGCCTTCATCAGCCACGAGCTGAACGCGTCGCGCTTTGCCTACACCTTCTTCAAGGTGGCCTCCAACGTGCAGAACACCGAGCTGCGCAAGCACCTGACGCTCTACGACGCCTTCACCGACGAGGAAATCTACAGCAACTGGCTGCGCGAGAATGCCCGCTTCTACATAGGTTTTGCCAACTGTCCGCTCAACGAAGGCGTGCAGCCCTACTCCCAGCGCAACCTGCTGCGGCAGATTATTATCGAGGCCGACAGCTGCATACGCCAGCGGAAGCCCTCGGCCTCGCTGCGCTTCGGCCACGAGACGATGATCATGCCCTTAGTGTGCCTGCTCAACCTCAACGGCTACGGGGTACAGATAGCCGATATTGAGCAGCTGGCCCGCCGCGGGTGGTGCAACTACAAGATTTTCCCCATGGCGGCCAACATCCAGTTTGTGTTCTACCGCCGCCATGTGGGCGACAACGACGTGGTGTTCAAGGTGCTGCTCAACGAGAACGAGGCTACGCTGCCCCTGAAGACCGACATGGCCCCCTACTACCACTGGCGCGACTTCCGCGACTACTACCTGAAGCTGCTCGACGCCTATAAGCACTGAGACAGCCGCTACTTTCTTGACAGCAGGCTGGCGGCAAAGCCTATCAGTGCCACCAGGATGACCCCGGCGGCATTGGCAGCCAGGTCGAACCAGTCGCCGTTGCGGGTGGTGGTGGCATACTCCTGCAACAGTTCGAGCACGCCGCTCATGGCAATAGGCATAAGACACGCCCAAAAGAACAGCTTCTCGTAGTCGAAACGCAGGTGCTGCCTCCAGTATTCGAACCAGATGACGGCGCACGTGCCGCCATACATCACCAAGTGGGTCCACTTGTCAATGAAGGCCACGTCGTCCAACGGTGTCTCAGGGAAAAAGGGAACGAGCGACAACACCCAGACCAGGGCGAGGCAACATGTAGAAAAAGGGTACTTTTTGGCGTATTTTCTGACTGTTTCAAACATTCCGATAAATTTTGCTGTCAATTTTGCTGCAAAAGTAAGAAATATTTTATAATTTTGCAAGCGAAACACGAAGATTATTAAAATGTCAACGTCAGAAAGAGCAAATTTCAGCGGAAAGTTGGGTGTCATACTGGCCACGGCGGGTTCGGCCGTCGGGCTGGGCAATGTGTGGCGATTCCCCTACATGGCCGGCGAGAACGGCGGCGCCATGTTCATAGTCATCTACATAGGCTGCGTCCTGCTGTTAGGCATTCCCTGCATGGTCAACGAGTTTATCATCGGCCGCCACGGCCAGGCCAACACGGCGCGGGCATTCCGCAAGCTGGCGGGGCGCTCACCGTGGGCGGCCGTCGGCTACATGGGCGTGCTGACGGGGTTCCTCATCACGAGCTACTACGCCGTGGTGGCGGGCTGGTGCCTGCAGTATATATGGGCATCGCTGGTAGGGCAGCTGAAGGGCGACCCCGCCTTCTTCAAGACCTACTTTGAGGAGTTTTCCAAAGACCCGGTGAAACCGGTGCTGTGGACGGTCGTCATTCTGGGGCTTACCCATTTCGTCATCGCCAACGGTGTGCGCAACGGCATAGAGCGGGCCTCCAAGCTGCTCATGCCTACGCTCTTCGTGCTGCTGCTCATCATTGTCGTCGCCTCGTGCATGCTGCCGGGGGCGGCCCAGGGTGTGGAGTTTCTGCTAAAGCCTGACCCTGACGCCATCAACGGCGACGTCTTCCTGGCAGCCTTGGGCCAGTCGTTCTACTCCATGTCTATCGCCATGGGCTGCATCTGCACCTATGCCAGCTATTTCTCGCGGACGACCGACCTGACGCGATCGGCCGTCCAGATAGGTGTCATCGACACGCTCGTCGCCATCCTGGCCGGGCTGATGATTTTCCCGGCGGCCTTCTCCGTGGGCATCAGCCCCGACTCCGGCCCCTCGCTCATCTTCATCACCCTGCCCAACGTCTTCCAGCAGGCCTTTGCCGAGGCGCCCCTCCTGGGCTACGTCATTTCGCTGCTCTTTTTCCTGCTCCTGTCGCTGGCGGCGCTGACGTCGCTCATCTCGCTCCACGAGGTGTCGACGGCCTTCTGCCATGAGGAGCTGTCCATCACCCGCAAGCGGGCGTCGGTTCTGGTCACCGTCTTCACCTGCGCGTTAGGCATCGTCTGCTCGCTGTCGCTTGGAGCCGTCGGCCAGTCGCTGATGTTCTTCGGCCGCTCGCTGTTCGACTGGTTCGACTTCATCACCGGCCAGATTTTCCTGCCCGTGGTGGGTTTCCTCACCTGCATTTTCATCGGCTGGTTCGTGCCCCGCACTATTGTTCGCGACGAGTTCACCAACTGGGGCACCCTGCGGAGCCGCTCTTTCCCCGTCTACGTCTTCCTGGTGAAGTACGTCTGTCCGCTCTGCATCCTTTTCATCTTCCTGCACCAGTTCGGAATCATTTAATCCATGCAAAGAGGTAATTTCGGCTCTAAGATAGGCATTATCCTGGCCACGGCGGGCTCGGCCGTGGGGCTGGGCAATGTGTGGCGCTTTCCGTTCATGACGGGGCAGAACGGCGGTGCGGCGTTCATCGTGCTCTACATCGGCTGCATCCTGCTGCTGGGCATACCGGGCATGGTCAGCGAGTTCATCATCGGCCGCCATGCCCAGTCTAACGCCTACCGGGCTTACAGGCAGATGGGAGGCCGGCTGTGGCGGTGGGTCGGCATACTGGGCATACTCACCTCGACCATCATCTTAGGGTTCTACGCCGTGGTGGCGGGCTGGTGCCTGCAGTACCTGTACGCCTCGCTGGCGGGCCAGCTTGCCGGCGATGCCGCCTACGTGCAGCACTACTTCCAGCAGTTCTCGTCAAGTGCGCTGAAGCCCTGCCTGTGGGCTGTCGCCTTTGTGCTCATCACCCATCTGGTCATTGTCCGTGGCGTGCAGCAGGGCATTGAGCGGGCGTCCAAGATACTCATGCCCCTGCTGCTGGTACTGCTGCTGGTCATCGTGGTGGCCTCCTGCCTGCTGCCGGGAGCCGTCGACGGGGTGCGCTTCCTGCTGCTGCCCGACTTCTCGAAGGTCACTCACAGCGTGCTGCTCGAAGCCCTCGGCCAGGCCTTCTTCTCGCTGTCCTTAGGCACGGCCTGCCTCTGCACCTACGCCAGCTACTTCACGCGGCGTACCAACCTGCTGCAGTCGGCCGCACAGATAGCCCTGATCGACACTGCCATTGCCATCCTGGCCGGCCTGATGATATTCCCGGCGGCCTTCTCCGTGGGCGTCAACCCCGACTCGGGCCCCTCGCTCATCTTCATCACCCTGCCCAACGTCTTCCAGCAGGCCTTTGCCCAGATGCCCGCCGTGGGCTACGTCATCAGCATCCTGTTCTACGCCCTGCTGGTGTTCGCCGCCCTTACCAGCACCATCTCCATGCACGAGATAGGCACCGCCTTCTTCCACGAGGAGCTGCACATGAGCCGGCGCAAGGCTGCCTGGGTGCTCACCACGGTGTGCAGCGTGCTGTCGGTGTTCTGCTCACTGTCGGTGGGGGCTGTCAGCGGCATCAGCCTTTTCGGGCTTTCGCTGATGGACTTCTGCGACCTGCTGACGGCTCAGGCCATGCTGCCCGCCGGCGCCCTGCTCACCAGTGTGATGATAGGATGGTTTGCATCGGGCAAGACCGTCCGCGACGAGTTCACCAACCACGGCACGGCCAACGTGGCCTTGTTCTCCGCCTGGCGCTTCTCTGTCCGCTTCATTGTGCCGCTCTGCATCCTGCTCATCTTCCTCCACCAAGTGGGTGTCATCTGAACCATGCGCAGTTTCTTCTACATGCAGCGGGCCGACCGCCGCACCCTTTTGATACTGCTGGGCGTCATCGTCGCAGCCATGGCCGTATTCCACCTTGGCGGCGGTGACGACGGCCGGCCCCCACTGGCGCAGGCCGGCAAGCAGCCCGCCGACACCATCGGCCAGCGCCCTAAGCGCCACTACACCTACTATCAGGGCAAGCCCGCCCGGCCGGCGCTTTTCAGCTTCGACCCCAACACGGCCGACAGCACTGAGCTGCTGCGCCTCGGCCTGCGCCCGTTCCAGGTGGTCAACATCTACAAATACCGCGCTGCCGGAGGCGTTTACCGCCGCAAGAGCGACTTTGCCAAGCTCTACGGACTGACCGTCGGCGAGTACCGCCGTCTGGAGCCATACATCGTCATTGCCGACGACTACCGGCCGGCCAGCCAGTACTACGGCGACCACCCGTCGGCCGCCGGCCGCGACACCACGGAGCGCATCGTCAAGCTACAGCCCGGCGAGCACGTAGCCCTCAACGCCGCCGACACCGCCCAGTTGCGCCAGGTGCCGGGCATAGGGCCTTATTTTGCCCGCAAGATTGTGGAGTACGGCGAGCGCTTAGGCGGCTACTACCGTGTAGAGCAGCTGTTGGAGATAGACGATTTCCCCGAGTCGTCGCTGCCCTACTTCACCATCGCCGCCGACGTGCCGCTGAGGCGGATGAACGTCAACCGCCTGAGCCTGAACGAGCTGAAGCGCCATCCCTACATCAGTTTCTACCAAGCCCGCGCCATCGTTGAGCACCGCCGCACAGACGGCCGCATCAACAGCCTGCAGCAGTTCAGCCTGCTGAGCGACTTCACACCCGAAGCCATTGAGCGCCTGGAGCCCTATGTGGAGTACTGAGCCTTCGCCCGCAGCACAGCGTCGGCCACCACCATGAGCATCAAAGAGGCAGAAAAACCCTGCTATGTGTGCTATAGTTTGGCGTATCTCGCTGACAGACAGTAGTTTAACCTATAGCATAGTTTCCGGAAACTA
>CAMNJY010000130.1 GCA_946541745.1 uncultured Prevotellaceae bacterium | reverse complement strand
ATGGTGCGGTCGGTGATGGTGGCCAGCTGCTCGTCGTGGGTGACGATGACGAAGGTCTGCCCAAACTGTTTGCGGAGGTCAAAGAAGAGCTGGTGCAGCTCCTGCTTGTTCTGGCTGTCGAGCGAGCCTGACGGCTCGTCGGCCAGGATGACGGCGGGGCTGTTGACCAAGGCGCGGGCCACGGCAATGCGCTGCTTCTCGCCGCCGGAGAGCTCGGCGGGCTTGTGGGTGGCGCGGTCGGCCAGGCCCATGAACTGCAGCAGCTCGTGGGCGCGCTCCTTGGCTTTCTTCTGCGATGTGCCGGCGATGTAGGCCGGTATCATGATGTTCTCGAGGGCGGTGAACTCAGGCAGCAGCTGGTGGAACTGGAAGACGAAGCCGAGGTGGCGGTTGCGGAAGTCGGCAAGGGCTTTCTGCGAGAGCTGGGTGGCGTCGACGCCGTCGACGCATAGCGAACCGCTGTCGGGGCGGTCGAGGGTGCCTATGATTTGCAGCAGGGTGGTCTTGCCGGCCCCCGAGGGGCCTACGATGCTGACAATTTCGCCGCGGTCTATGTGCAGGCTGATGCCTTTGAGAACTTGGAGCGAGCCGAAGCTCTTGGTGATGTTGTCGGTAGTGATCATGGGGTCTTATTGCGATTTGTGGCGGTGGAGCCAGTGTAGCACGGTGTCGTAGACGGAGTTTTCCTCATGGTGCTGGGCCTCGGTGAAGCTCATGCGGTCCTCCTTCGGGTCGCCGTACTGGTCGGGGAAGATGATCATGAGGTTTTTGCCCGAGAAGTATTTCTGCAGCTCGTCGGGCAGCCGCTCAAGGGCGTTCTTATAGGAGATGGTGCCCTTGCGGGCGGTCACGACGACAAAGAGGTGGTCGTCGGCAATGTGGGCTGCCAGCTGGGGCAGCTCGTTCCAGTGGCTCATGGGCGTGTACTCGGCGCGCACCGAGGGGTGGAGATTGTTGATGTACTCGGCAATGAGCACCAGCGACTCCTCGCGGCCGTGGAACTGTACGCGGCAGTCCAGCTGTCCGGCCAGCCGGCAGAGACGCTCCAGCCAGCGGTGGAAGCCCGGCTCGAACTCTGCCCGGCTGGGCACTGCCACCCTGATGCGGCGCAGCGTGTTGAGGGGCTGCACAAAGCGCACCAGCATAATCTGGCGGCTGAGGCCGTTGTAGAGGCTCTGTATGAAGTCGCCCCAGAAACGGGCGTTCTGGCTGGTGTGGACGTGCATGCCCATGATGACCTCTGAGCAGCTGGCCTCGCGGAAGGCATGCTTGATGCCGTTGGCAATGTTGGTGGCCAGCCGCACCTGCGTCTGCAGCTTGACCTCGGAGGCACTGGCCTGCCGTTGCAGCTTTTCAAACAGGCGCAGGCCCTGGTCGCGGTTGGTGGCGGCATGCTCGTCGTCGTAGACCACGTTGAGGGCTATCAGGGCGCGGTTGAGCCGCTGGCTGCGCACGAACGTTGCCAGGCTGAGCAGCTGGGGGGCTATCTCAGGGTACTTGACGCAGATGAGGATGCGCTCGTCGTCGGCAACACCCTGCTGCGGGCCGGCGGCGGTGGCCTGTTGCTGCGACAACACGATTTGCTTGGCGGCATGCTCGGTCATGAGTGAAGAGATGATGCAGGTGACGAGTATCATCATGACCACGCCGTTGAGCATGTTGTCGTCGACCAGGTACACGCCGGGAGCCACCTGCAGGCGCATGCCCACCATGACCATGGCGATGGCACCGGCGGCGTGGGCCGACGTCAGTCCGAACATCATGTGGCCGTCGGCCTTGGGCAGGCGGAAGAGCAGGCTCGACAGGTAGGCGGCCACGGCCTTGCCGAAGGTGCCGAAGAAGGCG
The DNA here is from genome assembly GCA_946541745.1 of uncultured Prevotellaceae bacterium. Lineage (GTDB taxonomy): Bacteria > Bacteroidota > Bacteroidia > Bacteroidales > Bacteroidaceae > Prevotella. The sequence continues at coordinate 5,360 of CAMNJY010000130.1, read as the reverse complement.
ATGAGCAGCACTACGCACAGCACGTAGGGGCCGCCGGTCAGTGTGCGCACGTTGATGAGCATGCCCACGCCGATGAGGAAATAGGGTATGAAGAGGGCGTTGCCGGTGAACTCCAGCCGGTTCATCAGCGGCGACACGTGGGGAATGTACCTGTTGAGTATCAGGCCGGAAAGGAAGGCGCCGAAGATGCCCTCCAGGCCGATGAAGCTGGTGAGGGCGGCGTTGAGGAACATGACGGACAGGACGAAGATGAACTGCATGACGGCATCGCTGTAGCGGCGCAGGAAGTAGCGCGTCAGGTGGGGTATGAGCCACAGCATGGAGCCGATGTAGACGGCCAGCTTGACAACGAACAGCAGCCAGAAGCCGCCCGCCGAGGTCCACGCCTGGCCGTCGCTGCCGCCGGCCGTGGTGCTGTAGCTGCCCGCCAGTCCTGCAATCATGACCAGGGCCAGGAAGAGGCTGATCATCGACGACCCCACGGAGAGCGTCACCGAGGGGTGGCGCTGCAGGCCGTAGCGGCCAATGATGGGGTAGGCAATGAGCGTGTTGGAGGCCATGATGCAGCCTAAGAGGAAGGCGGCGGGGGGCGGGTAGCGGAGCAGGGTGGCGGCCATGAGGTAGGTAAGCCCCAAAGGCACCAGGCAGGTGAGCAGTCCGAAGATGAGAAACTGGCGGGTGTTGCGCTTCACGCCCTCCATGTCCATCTCGAGTCCGGCGAGGAACATGATGTAGTACAGGCCCACGCGGCCGAAGAGCTCGAAGGAGTCGTCGCGCTGCAGGATGTTGAACCCGTACTGGCCTAAGAGGACGCCGGCGAGCACCATGCCGATGATATGGGGTATGCGCAGCTTGCCCATAATAATAGGTGCAAACAGGATGACCAACAGCACCACGAAGAAGATGAGCGTGGGGTCGGTAATGGGGAAATATGCTGCCAGCGACGTCATTTTGCGTGCAAAGTTAAAAAATAATTATGAATTATGAATTATAAATTATGAATTATTTCGTACCTTTGCAGCCGGAAATTCAATTATTTAAGAAAAAGCAAAGATGAAAGTAGCGATTGTAGGCGCCAGCGGCGCCGTGGGGCAGGAGTTCCTGCGCCTGCTTGACGAGAGAAATTTCCCGATGGACGAACTGGTGCTGTTTGGCTCTGAGCGGTCGGCCGGCACGAAGTACAACTTCCGCGGCAAGGAGCTGACCGTGAAACTGCTGCAGCCGGGTGACGACTTCAAGGACGTGGACATTGCCTTCACCAGCGCCGGTGCCGGCACGTCGAAGGAGTTTGCCGAGACCATCACCAAGTATGGCGCCGTGATGATTGACAACTCCAGCGCCTTCCGCATGGACGACGACGTGCCCCTGGTGGTGCCTGAGTGCAACGCCGAGGATGCCCTGAAACGGCCCAGGGGCATCATTGCCAACCCCAACTGTACGACCATCATGATGGTGGTGGTGCTGCAGCCACTGGAGCAGCTGAGCCACATCAAGCGCATCCACGTGGCCAGCTACCAGAGCGCATCGGGCGCCGGCGCCGCCGCCATGCAGGAACTGCAGCAGCAGTACAAGGAAATAGTGGAGACGGGCGAGGTGAAGACCATCAAGAAGTTCCCCCACCAGCTGGCCTACAACGTGATACCCCAGATAGACGTCTTCCAGCCCAACGGCTACACCAAGGAAGAGATGAAGATGTACAACGAGACGCGCAAAATCATGCACACCGACGCCAAGTGCTCGGCCATGTGCGTCCGCGTCAGCTCGCTGCGCTCCCACTCCGAGAGCGTGTGGATAGAGACCGAGCGCCCGCTCACGGTGGAGGAGGCCCAGCAGGCCATAGCCCAGGCCCCCGGCTGCACCCTGGTGGACGACCCCTCGACGCTGACATACCCCATGCCCCTCGACACCGCCGGCAAGGACGACGTCTTCGTAGGCCGCGTGCGCAAGGACCTGAGCGACGACTGCGGCCTGACCTTCTGGCTCTCGGGCGACCAGATACGCAAGGGCGCAGCCCTGAACGCCGTGCAGATAGGCGAATACCTCATCAAAGTAGGAAACGTAAAATAAAAACTCAGACTTATGAAGAAGATGCTTTTAGCCGCTTCGGCAGCCGTGTTGCTGATGTGTGCTTGCTCCGGCGAGCGCGGGTATCTGGACTATAGGGGGCTGTCGATGGGCATGCCCGCCTCGAAGATGGTGGACTCGCTGCAGCTGAAGATGCCCAACCTGGCCCTCGACACTACGAAGTATGAGGACCGCTACGTGCTGGGCGACACGGTGGCCCGCAACTTCACCGTGGCCGTCTATCACCAGAACGACACCATCGTCGACATCCTGGAGAACTACACTGCCACCTACAACGACTCGACGAGCAGCCTGTGGCAGACCATGCACGACGAGCTGGAGAAAGAGTTCGGGTGGCCCAACATGGGTAAGCACGGCGACCTGCACAAGGAGGCTACCTACGAGAACGAGAAGGGCACGGTCATCCTGACACTGCTGAACACCTACTCGCCGACGGTCACCGTGCGCTACTCGACATCGACGACCCAGCTATAGACGACGCGCCGGACAGGGGCAAGTATGGACTATTCACTGCGGATACTGAATATTGTTGAGGACACGATGGTAGACGGACCGGGGTTTCGCACCTCGGTCTATTGTGCGGGTTGTCGCCACGCCTGCAAGGGCTGCCACAACCCGCAGTCGTGGAACTTTGACGGCGGCCGCCTGATGACCGTGGGTGAAATCATGCGCATCGTAGAGGCTGACCCCTTCACCCGGGGCGTCACCTTCAGCGGCGGCGACCCGATGTACCAGGCGGCAGGCTTCGCTGAGCTGGCCCGACAGATTCACCGCCGCACGCAGAAAGACGTCTGGTGCTATACGGGGTTTGTCTTCGAGAGCCTTATCCACGACGACCAGCGGGAACTGCTGGCCGAGGTGGACGTGCTCGTGGACGGGCCGTTCGTACTGTCGCTGCGCGACGAGACCCTGTTGTTCAGAGGCTCCTCCAACCAGCGCATCATCGACGTGCAGACCTCGCTCTACAGCGGACAGACCGTGCTGTGGCAGCCCGACGTCGATGTGTGATTTTTGCCCGGTTGTTTGGAACTTTGGCTTAAAATTTGTAACTTTGCAACCACAAACGATTTTTCAGGCATGGCAGAGAAGAAACACAAGGCGGGATTTGTCAACATAGTAGGCAACCCCAACGTCGGCAAGTCGACGCTGATGAACCAACTCGTGGGTGAGCGCATCTCGATAGCTACTTTCAAGGCGCAGACCACCCGCCACCGCATCATGGGCATCGTCAACACCGACGACATGCAGATCGTGTTCAGCGACACGCCCGGCGTGCTGAAGCCCAATTACAAGCTGCAGGAGTCGATGCTCGCCTTCTCGGAGTCGGCACTGACCGATGCCGACGTGCTGCTCTACGTCACCGACGTGGTGGAGAACCCCGAGAAGAACATGGACTTCCTGGAGAAGGTGCAGAAGATGACAATCCCCGTGCTGCTGCTGATCAACAAGATTGACAGCCTCACCCCCGACCCCTCTCGCCAGGGAGAGGGGAGCGATGTGCTTTTAGGCAGGATTGTGGAGCGGTGGCACGCACTGCTGCCCAACGCCGAAATCCTGCCCGTCTCGGCCAAGAACAAGTTTGGCGTCGACCTGCTGCTGAAGCGCATCCAGGAACTGCTGCCCGAGAGTCCGGCCTTCTTCGACAAAGACCAGTTGACCGACAAGCCGGCGCGATTCTTCGTCTCGGAAATCATCCGCGAGAAGATATTGCTCTACTACGACAAGGAGATACCCTACTCGGTGGAGGTCGTCGTGGAGCGTTTCAAGGAGGACGACCGCAAGATACACATCAATGCCGTCATCTACGTGGAGCGCGACTCACAGAAGGGCATCATCATCGGCCACCAGGGCGTGGCACTGAAGAAGGTGTCGACAGAGGCACGCAAGACCCTCGAGAAGTTCTTCGACAAGCATATCTACCTGGAGCTTTTCGTCAAGGTCGACAAGGACTGGCGCTCGTCGAAGCGCGAGCTGGACAATTTTGGCTACAATCCGGAATAAAGGCCTGCGGCCTTAGTGAATAATGAATAACGAATAGTGAAGAGTATGAAACAGACTGTAATCATTTTAACCATGCTGCTGACAACGCTGTCAGCCATGGCACAGCACGAGGAGGGCGACTTTCTGGTGCAGCCCCGGGTGGGCATGAACATAGCTACGTTGAGCGATGCCGACAAGTCGATTGTAGACCTCCACTTCGGCGTGGAGGCTGAGTTCATGGTCAGCGACCAGCTGAGCCTGTCGGTCGGGGCCTTGGTGTCGAACCAGGGTGCCAAGTACGACTATTTTGACGAGAACAACGGGAGAAACAAGTACACGGTTGACCTCGACTACGTGCAGGTGCCCTTGATGGCCAGCTACTACGTGCTGCCGGGACTGGCCGTGAAGGCCGGCGTGCAGCCGGGCTTCAAGATGAGGGCCAAGGCGAAGCTCGACAATGCCACCGTCGACCTGGACGAACTCTACACGATGGACCGCATGCTGACGGGCGAAGACGTCAAGGTGAGCACCTTCGACCTGTCGATACCCGTGGGCATCAGTTACGAATACAAGAATGTGGTGCTCGACGCACGCTACAACTGGGGGCTGCTCAAGGTGCTGAACGTAGGCGATGCCTTCTACAACCGTGCGCTCATGCTGACACTGGGCTACAAATTGGAACTGGGAGATTAGTGATATGGGAAACTTAGTAGCCATTGTAGGAAGGCCCAATGTGGGCAAGTCTACGCTGTTCAACCGCCTGACCAACTCGCGCCAGGCCATTGTCAGCGACGAGGCCGGTACCACCCGCGACCGCCAGTATGGCAAGTGTGAGTGGTGTGGGCGTGAGTTCTCGGTGGTAGACACCGGCGGATGGGTGGTCAACAGCGACGACATCTTCGAGGAGGAAATCCGCAAGCAGGTGCTTGTAGCCACCGAGGAAGCCGACCTGGTGCTCTTCCTCTGCGACATCAAGAACGGTGTCACCGACTGGGACATGGACGTGGCCCAGATACTGCGCCGCAGCACTGCGGCCGCCGGGAAGAAACAGGGTGGGGGAGTGCCCGTCATCCTCGTGGCCAACAAGGCCGACGACGGTAAGGACCTCTATGGCCAGTACGACTTCTATAAGCTGGGACTGGGCGACCCCTACTGCGTCAGCGCCGCCACGGGCTCCGGCACCGGCGACCTGCTGGACAAGGTGCTGGAGATGCTGCCCGAAAAGACCAAGGACGACGCTGAGGACGGCATACCCCGCTTTGCCGTCGTAGGGCGCCCCAATGCCGGCAAGTCGA
>CAMNJY010000129.1 GCA_946541745.1 uncultured Prevotellaceae bacterium | reverse complement strand
AGCCTGTAGCTAGCGTTCATCCTGAGCCAGGATCAAACTCTTCATTGTAAAAATATCTCTTTTCCAATTAGGAAATTCTTGCCTTCGCTCCGGACTGTCCATCCTGAAATCAAACAGGACGGTATTGAGTCTCGCACCTTTTTGTCAATCTATAAAAAATCGACGGTTCTTGTCTCTACCCAAGTGCCATCCACAAGGAATAGCACTCGCTTCTTGTACTACTTGTCTGTTTATGGAAATCTTTCAAAGAACTCTCTCTTGTTTCGCTTCCCGAGAGGCGTCTCTCGTTTAGCGGGTGCAAAGGTACGGCTTTTTTGCGAACTACCAAAACTTTTCGAAAGAAAAATGCAATTTTAATGCGGAAAATTTGCAAGTCTTGACAAATATCAACCGAAACATGGGGGTACACCTTTTAATATATTTAAAAGAGTCAGAAGGAGTTAGAAGGAGTTAGAAGGAGTCAGAAGGAGCTACTGGCTCTGGCCGGGATGCTCACTCGTACCCCCAGTTAATGAGCATAGACGCTTTCAAAATCTCAGAAAACCCTGCTATGTATGCTATAATTGGGCGTATTTCACTGACAACCAGTTGATTATCCTATAGCATAGTTTTTGAAACTATGCTATAACTGTGCTATAACCATGCTATAGTCAAGTTTCTCAAGTTGAGGAGTTGAAAAGAGTCAGAAGTCGTATGTGACCATTTACTACAGACTTTTGGACTAAAACGCCAACTATAGCATAGTTTATAGCATGGTTATAGCATAGTTTGAGAAAACTATGCTATAAGATAACTCAATGTATATGAGCTCATTATAGCTAACTATAGCACATATAGCATATTTTGCGAGACTTTAATCACAGAACGTTTCTACTTTTGAAAAAAATCCAGGCCTTGGATTTACCGAAAGGGAGCTACTTTCGCGCAAAAGGGAGTCACTTTTGGAGCAAACGGACTCCCTTTTACCAACCTTGCACGGCTGGCTGTGGCTGACAGTTTGTTGAACAGTTGCTGAAAAAGACTAAAAGCAAAAAAAACTAAAAAAAAACATTAAAGTGTGTACTATATTATTTTTTTGTGTAACTTTGCAACGGTATATTTTTTCTAATAACTAAAACAAATTTCTATGAAAAGACTTACACAAACGATGCTGGCCGTATTGGCGGCTCTGCTATTGCCTTTAGGCATGCAGGCCTCCGATTTCGACCTTTCCGGCTACACCCTGGTAAAGTCGATGGACTTCTCAGGGTTTGAGTCAGAGACGCAGCTCACCAAAGGTGAGACTGCCACTGAGAAAGTCTGGGACAATGGCAACGGCCTAAACCAGACGATGTATCATGTCACCGACGAAGCCTATGCCGGCTACATGATTTTCCAGTCGTTCACTTCCAAGGGCTTCATCATCAGTGCCAACGGGGGACTCTACAGCAAGAGCGCCCAGCGCTGCGCTGCCGTGACCGGCCTGACGAAGGGACAGCTCGTGGTGTTCACCACCACGCAGAACGCCGACAACGTGATGTCGTTCTACAAGACGCACGCCAAGGGCAACAACCTGCCTGACGGCAACTACAACCTGACGAAGTTTACCGACGGCAACGGCTACTATGCAGTGATGACCGACGACGGGTACTTAGGCTTCAACGGGCTGAACGGCAAGCAGGCCATTGCCAAGATTGACATCTACCAGCCCATAGAGGGCACCAACCTGGCAACCTACACGGTGAAGTATGTTGACGACAGCGGAAACGAGCTGCAGGAGGCCAAGACCTACACCAGCGCCATCGGCATGGAATGCAACGTCTATCCTGCCGACCGTCCTGGCCAGCTGGCAGTCGGCGAGACCACCTACGTGCTGAACAGCAACGACGCTGCCGAGAAGACGGTGGCTGCCGACGGTTCGACCGTGGTGACGCTGACCTACAAGGCCGCCGTTCCCGTGCCCTACTCCGTAGTGGAGAAGAGCGGTGACATCATCTTCCGCACCACCAGCGGCAATGCCGTTACGGGTAGCAGCATCAAGCTGCCCTACCGCTTCTATAATGCTGCCAACGGCCAACTCTACAAGAAGAGCCAGACCAGCAAGGAGTTTAACTACACCTTCACCCTGACGCAGGAGAACCAGACGGAGAATCTGGAGTACACCGCCGTTGAAGGTATCAACAACGTGGTATTCATCACCGAGGGTGAGGACGTGGCCGGCCTGACCGCCTGCACCACCTCGAACACCGGCATCCGCAGTTCCAACTCGGCTTCGGCCTTCGCCGCCGAGGACACCAAGATAGTGACGTTAGGCCCCGGCACCTACAAGCTGCACGCCGTCATCTACGACGCCAGCAAGAGTCCCGACAGCCACTGGATCTTCAAGGCCGGCGACACGCAGATAGCCGACCTGAACTGCACCACGGTGAACATACAGGAACTGGAGTCAGAAGAATTCACACTGACGGAGCCCGCCGACATCATCATGGCAGCTGCCGGCAGCGACGCCATGGGCCTTGACGCTCTCTACATCGTCGGCGACGGCGAGGTGCAGGCGGTAGAGGAAGAAGGGCTGCTGAAGAATGCCGACTTCTCGAAGAGTACGCCCATCAATGCCGAGTACATCTACGGCTACGGCAAGGACGGCGCCCCCTACGGCCTGCAGGACGTGGAGGGCTGGACCACCGTCATCGTCAACGGCGACAACGGCAATGCCGACTTCCCCAACTCAGGCATGGGTGCGGGCGTGGTAGCCTATGGCTCGGCCACCGCCCTGAAGGGCAACAACATGGCCGCCCCCGCTGCCGGACCTAACGGCGAGGCCGGCAACTGCTTAGGCTTCTTCGCCGTATGGGGCTGTGGCGGCTACTATGCCCAGGACGTGACGCTGGCTCCCGGCGACTACACCATCACCGTACCTATATATAACCAGAGCGGCACGCAGGCCAACACCTCTTACGTGGGCTTCTTCCCCGAGGGCAGCGAAACGGGTTACACCGTTGCCGTCAACCCCGAAGCAGGTGCATGGGCTATAGAGACCGTGAAATTCTCGCTGACCAAGGAGACCGCCGGCCAGATTCGCTTAGGCTACCAGTCTACAGGCAGCGGTTCGGGCGCCAACCCGATGATTTTCATCGACGGCATCAAGATTGACTTCGCCGAGAGCGACGTGCTGAGCATCGCCAAGGCCGAACTGCAAGCCGAGATAGAAGTTGCCGAGGCACTGCTGGCCACCGAAGGCTATACCAACAAAAGACAGGACCTGATAGCTGTCATCGAAATAGCCAAATACACTATTGAGCATGTTAACGACGTTAAAGTGGTCAACGATGGCATCGAGGCCCTGAAAAAAGTCGAGTCGGACTTCCGCAACGCCAACACCTTCGCTTACCAGAAGTATATCGTTCAGAACGTGGCGAGCGGCAAGTTCTGGGCCGCCGGCAACAGCTGGGGCACGCAGGCCTCGCTGGTAGACCATCCCGAATACCTGAAGCTCGCTGTTCAGCCCGACGGAAAGTACTTCATAGAGTCGCAGGTGAACAACGGCGGCACACAGTACTACTTCAACGGCGACTACATGGACAACGGTTCACCCGTGAGCCTGACCATCAAGAAGACCGCCGAGCCCATCGGCTATAAGGACAAAGACAAGACCATCCCCGTCTACGGCTACACCATTGCCAACGGCGACAACTACTACGGCTGGGACGGCACATCGACCGTATTGGGCAAGAACCTCGACATGAGCAGTGCCGACGGCCAGGCCATGGCCATCTGGATGATCACATCGTTAGACGATGCCAAGGCCAACATGGTGAATGCCACCGCCGACGCCCCCATTGACGCCACCTTCCTTATAGAGGACCACGACTTCGGCCGCAACAACCGCTACAGCAACCGCTGGGAGGTGACCTCAGAGACCGCTGACGGCAAGACCAACTTCAACATCAGCGGCGGCAACAACACCAACAACTGCGCCGAGAGCTACCACGCCAAGTTCAGCATCAGCCAGACGCTGACCGGCATTCCCGCCGGTGTCTACGAGCTGACAGCCCAGGGCTTCTACCGCGCCGACGAGGTGGAAGGCATGGAGACCGCCGACCTGCCCGTATTCTTCGCCAACGGCGAGACTGCCACCTTCCCCGTGAAGGACGGCGAGGAGGGCAGCATGAGCGACGCTTCCGTATCGTTTGCCGAGGGCAAGTACGCCATTGAGCCTATCCGCGTCGTCGTGGGCGAGGACGGCCAGCTGACCATCGGCGCCCGTCTGGAGCAGAGCCAGAACCTGTGGTGCATCTTCGACAACTTCGTGCTGACGTACTATGGTGAGGAGGAGGTTGCTCCCCAGGTGCTTGAGCAGACTGTCAACGTTGAGCGCTATCCCGGCATGGACTACGGCGTCACCGTCGGCGAGGCTGACTTAGAGGCTGCCAAGAACTGGTTAGGCGTTGACGAGCTGACCACCAGCATGCTGCGCATAGAGAACGCCGACGGCGAGCTCATCAGCGACTACGCTCCCTTCGACGGATGGTTCAACGGCGAGGGCATAGCCGAGAAATGGGGCAGCAACACCAAGGTCTGCGTGAAGTTCTTCCAGGCTATCCCCAACGGCAAGTTCGAGATTTGCGACATGAACGGTGCCGACGAGGTGGGCAAGACCTACACCGTGAAGTGGCAGTTGGTGAACGGCGAGAAGAGCGTTCGCTACACCATCAACGTGAACTTCGTGGAGAAGCCCGTGCTTGACCTCAAGTTTGCCGACCTGACGCAGAAGGGCGACGACATGGTGGTGTCGTTCACCTCAGAGCTGGGCAAGTGCTACGAAGGCTTTACCGCCGACGTCGACGTGGCCGGTATCCTTGCCACGCTGAAAGCAGCCTCGTTGGCCGATGTCGACATCTATGCCGTACAGAGCGACGGTACACTTGACGACAACTACAAGCTGAACACCACCGACGGCTGGCGCAACGCTGCCGGCGACTGGCAGGGCTGGGGCGCTGACGCCTACTTCTACGTGAAGGCCGACTTTGGCAGCGAGTCTACCCAGATTTACGAGGTGGGCGGCATGGAGAACAACACCAACGAGCCCGCTACCTACACCGCCACCTACGCCTTCGTGAAGAAGGGCACCACCGACGCCGTTGTGCTGAAGGTGAACCTCATCTATCCCAGCGCCTTTGAGCCCACTGCCTTCGTGGTAGAATTCACTGACGCCGGCTACGCCACCTTCTACGACTCTCAGCTCAACTACATGATGCCTAACGGCCTGGAGGCCTACGTCGTCACCGGGGCTACCACCAGCTCACTGTCGTACGCCAAGATTGAGGACGTCATTCCCGCCGGTTGCGCCGTCATTCTGAAGACCGTGGACGGTGAGGCAGGCAAGTACATGCTGGTCTCCACCGAGAAGGCCGACGCCTACACCGGCACCAACCTGCTGAAGGGCAGCGACGAGGCCACCACGACCTACGCCGACGCTGCTGACGGCTACCTGTTCTACAAGTTAGCCTATGGTCATTCCGGCACCAGGAAGGCCAACACCTTAGGCTGGTACTGGGGTGCTGGAGGCGGTGCCGCCTTCGATATTGAGGGCCACCACGCCTGGCTCGCCATCCCGCAGAGCATTGCCTCGGCCCGTGGCTACAACCTGTCTGGCGACGTCACTGCCATCAACGCCGTCGACATGGACGGCCAACTGAAGGGCGACCTCTACAACCTGCGCGGCCAGCGCGTATCAAGCCCCGCCAAGGGTGTGTACATCCTGAACAACAAGAAAGTAATTGTCAAATAACTTAATAAGGAGAATAACGTCATGAACAAAATGAAACTGACAATATGCGCCTTTATTGCCGCCCTGGCACTGACGGCCTGCGACAAGAACGACAACCCCGCCATTCCCGACGAGCCGATAGAGCCGCCAACGGAAGTCAACCTTGACGACCCACAGGAAGAGGTCACCGACCAGCCCGCGTTGTCACGCACGAAGTAACCCCCCATCTCCAATAAGTCAGAGGGCGCACAGGACTCACATCCCTGTGCGCCCTCTCTCTATTTCCGGTTTTTCCACTTTTTTAGGCCAAAAGCGAAAAAATATGCAAATAGATTTGGCGGTATACAGAAAAAACAGTAATTTTGCAGCCCCAAACATGAATAAATATACCAAAACATGAAAGTCAAGAACAGCCGACTGGAGGCACTGCGGATGATTATCTCCAGTCAGGAGATGTGCAGCCAGGAAGAGCTCCTGACCGCCCTGCAGCGCGAGGGGTTCCAGCTGACGCAGGCCACCCTAAGCCGCGACCTGAAACAGCTGAAGGTGGCCAAGGCATCGACGATGAGCGGCAACTACGTCTACGTGCTGCCCAACGAGACGATGTACAAGCGGGTATCGACACCGGGCAGAGTGCGCGAGATGATGGAGGTGCCAGGCTTCGTCAGCATCAACTTCTCAGGCAACATGGGCGTCATCAAGACCCGCCCGGGCTATGCCAGCGCCATCGCGTGGAACATTGACGGCAGCGACATCCCCCAGATCATTGGAACCATCGCCGGCGACGACACCATCTTCATCGTCATCAAGGAAGGTGTCAGCCACCATGAGGTTATCAACGCCCTGAGTGAGATAGTGCCAAACATAAAATAATATATTACCAAGATAAAAATGGAACAAGCAACAGAGATTGAGGTTTTCGTGGCCGGCCCAGAGCACGAGAAATACGTCGACACCATCCTGGACACCATTGCCGAGGCCGCCAAGGTGCGCGGCACGGGTATAGCCAAGCGCACCCATGAGTATCTGGCCAAGAAAATGCAGGAGGCCAAGGCCGTCATCGCCCTGGCCAGCGACGGCCGCTTTGCCGGGTTCAGCTACATAGAGACATGGGAGAACCAGCAGTACGTCACCACCTCGGGCCTGATAGTGCATCCCGACTTTCGCGGCCACCATGTGGCCAAGCGCATCAAAGACCTGACGTTCACCCTGGCCCGCACCCGCTGGCCCCACGCCAAGATATTCTCGCTGACCAGCGGCGCCGCGGTCATGTCGATGAACACCGCCCTGGGCTACCAGCCCGTGACCTTTGCCGACCTGACCGACGACGAGGCGTTCTGGAAGGGCTGCGAGGGCTGCATCAACGTAGACGTGCTGCACCGCACAGGCCGCAAGTACTGCATCTGCACGGCCATGCTCTACGACCCCACGGAGCACCTGCCCGCCAAGCTCAGCGACGAGGTGCTGGCCCGCATCAAGCACCTGCAGGAACTTGAGGAAAACTAAAAATTGAAAAACTGAGATAATTATGGAAAAGAAGAAAGTAGTAGTAGCTTTTTCTGGTGGGCTTGACACCAGTTACACCGTGATGAAACTGAC
>CAMNJY010000128.1 GCA_946541745.1 uncultured Prevotellaceae bacterium | reverse complement strand
GCTTGCGGGTGGCGCAGTAGGCGGTGTAGAAGTCGTGTGAGCCTACGGTGTAGCTTTCCAGTCCGATGCCGAAGAGCTTGGCCTCGAAGCAGTTCTTCACGCCGTCGAGCTTCTCCTCCATGATTTCGTCGAGCGATGCTGCGAGGATTTCGCGGTACTTCTTGCGCTGTACGGGCATGTCCTTCGAGCCGTCGTGTACCCAGATGTTCATGATGCAGGGGTCGTTCTGAGCCTTACCCATAGCGTCGGCAATGCGGCGGCAGCGCTTGGTGTGCTCTATCCAGAAGTCGCGTATGCCCTTGTCGGGGTTGGAGAGGGTGAGGTCGCCGCTCTTGGGGTGAGAGAACGAGGTGGAGTTGAAGTCGAGCTTCATGTTCTGCTCCTTGGCCCAGTCTATCCAGCTCTGGAAGTGGCAGACCTCCACCTGGTCGCGGTCGACGAACTTGCCGCCGAAGTCGCCGTAGATTTCGTGCAGGTTCAGGCGGTGGTTGCCGCCGAGCAGGGTCTTGACGAACTCAATGTCCTTGCGCACCTCGTCGATGTTGCGTGCGCGGCCGGGGTAGTTGCCGGTGGTCTGTATGCCGCCGCTGAGGGCTTCGTTGCGCTCGAAGCCGACGACGTCGTCGGTCTGCCAGCAGTGCAGCGATATCTGCTGCTTCTGCAGTTGGTCTAACACTGCGTCGGTGTCGACGCCGATGGCTGCGTAGCGCTCCTTGGCTACGGCATAAGCTTTCTCAATCAGTTCAGCTTTCATTTGTTTTTTAGTTTTATAGTTTGTTAAAAATTAAAAGATGTCCTCTGTGCCGTCATGCTCAAAGTCGAACACGAAGGTTTGAAAATCACTGTTTGGTAATGCGCAAGTATTTGTCGTAGGCCTGGTCCCACTGGGCCTTGTCGGCGGGGTCGTAACGCACCAGGTCGACGGAGTTGGCGATGATGGCTCGCATCTGCCAGATGTCGTTCACTACGCGGGCGGCCTTGGCCTGCATCATGATGTTGCCGATGGCGGTACACTCCTGCGGACCGGCCAGTACGGTGGCTCCGGTGGAGTTGGCGGTGAACTGGTTGAGGAACCTGTTCAGCGAGCCGCCGCCGATGATGTGGAGTGTCTCCAGCTTGAACGGGGCGAACTCCTGCATCCACTGGAACACCTGCCTGTAGCGCAGGGCCAGCGAGTCGAAGATGCAGCGGCATATCTCGGCCGGCGTCTCGGGCACGGGCTGGTTGGTCTGGCGGCAGTAGTGCTGTATGGCCCCTATCATGGAGGCCGGGGCGGCAAAGGCCTGGTCGTCGGGGTTGATGAGCGAGCGGAAGGGCTCCACGGTCATGGCCTGTCCCTGCAGTTCGGGGTGGCTGAGCTGGCGCACCTCCTCGGGCCACTCCAGCCGGCAGCGCTCGTAGAGCCACATGCCGCAGATGTTTTTCAGGAAGCGGGTGGTGCCCTCAATGCCGCCCTCGTTGGTGAAGTTGCGCTCATAGGAGAGGTCGCTGATGATGGCGTCCTTGGTCTCTATGCCCATGAGGCTCCACGTGCCGCTTGAGAGGTAGGCAAACTTCTCGTCCCTTGCCGGTACGGCAGCCACGGCCGAGCCCGTGTCGTGGCCGGCCACGGCGACGACCGGCACGGGGCCGAGGCCCGTGAGCCGCTGCACCTCGTCGGTGAGGGGGCCGATGACAGTGCCGGGGTTGACGATGCGCCCGAACTTGGAGCGCGTCAGTCCCAGCGACTGCAGCAGCCGCTCGTCGAGCTGCTTGGTGCGCGGGTCCAGGAGCTGCGAGGTGGAGGCGATGGTGTATTCGCACACCTCGTTGCCGGTGAGCATCCACGACAGGGCGTCGGGCACGAAGAGTATCTTGCTGGCGTTCCTGAGGGCCGTGTTGCCCTCGCGGCGCATGGCGTAGAGCTGGAAGATGGAGTTGAAGTTGAGGAACTGTATGCCGGTGATGTTGTAGACTTCGGGCCGTGGCACGACGTGACTCAGGTAGTCGTCCATGGCGTCGAAGGTGACGGGGTCGCGATAGGCGCGCGGGTTGCGCAGTATGGCGCCGTCGTCGCCTATGAAGACGAAGTCCACGCCCCAGGTGTCGATGCCGATGGAGGTAATCTCCAGTCCCCGTCGGGCCACCTCCCTGAGTCCGCGTATGATTTCGAAGTATAGGGCGTAGATGTCCCAGTAGTAGTGTCCGCCCTGCTCAATGAGGTTGTTGGGGAAGCGTGTCACCTCCTCCAGGTCAAAGCGCCCGTCGCTGATGGTGCCGATGATGGTGCGGCCACTGGTGGCACCCAGGTCGACGGCGAAGAAGTAGTTTTTCTGTTCCATGTTGTTTTAGATGTGTGATGAGCAGTTGTTTTTAGTTTTACGCTTGCAAAGTTACCGTTTATTCGTCAATGGAACACTGCTTTTTTGATATATTCACCTTAAAAAATGATTTTTCACCACTAACGGGAAGGGAGAGGCTGTTTCCCAACAGCTTCTCCCTTCAATAAAATAAACTTATATAATAATACACGTATGTTTCAGTGCAGATGGATTTTCAGCCCTGCCACCAGCATGCGCCCGGGGCTGTAAAGGGCGTACTTGCGGTTGGTGGCGTCGATGCGGCGGTCGACGCGGTCGAAGAGGTTGTCGACGCCGATGCCAGGCTCCAGGGTGACTCTCCTGGCCACGTTGAGCGTGGCGCTGGTGTGCAGGTGCCACAGTCCGTAGCCCGGGGCGTCCTCATAGGCGGGGTAGTAGGTACGTGACTGCAGCCGTCCGCTAAGGCTCACGTTGAGGGCATAGCGCTCGCCCCAGTGGTGGCGGTAGCTGGCGGCGACGGTGGCGGCATGGCGCAGGCTGCGCTCCAGCGGCTGCCACTGGCCGCCGCTCTGGCTGCGGGCGTAGGTGTAGGCGTAGTTGGCTGAGAGGTTGAAACCGCTGAAGAGGTTGGCCGACAGGTTGACCAGCAGGCCCTTGATGTCGCCCTTGTCGCTGTTCTGATAGAGGGCATAGTGCTCCAGCCGGGCGGCCTGGTCGGCGGTCATCTCGGGGAACTCGCTCCGTAGCATGGCCAGGGCGTCGTCGTCGGTGTCGATGTTCTGTTTCACCACCATGTCGTTGACGCGGTTCAGGTAGCCCGTCACGGTGACGGCGAGCGTCTGGGTGCGGTATTCGGCGCTGAGGGCCACGTAGTGGCTCTTCTCGGGTGTCAGCTGGCGGTTGCCGAAACTGATTTGCGGCTTGCCTCGGTTCACGGCGAAATAGTGGTAGTAGAGCTCGTCGAGTCCCGGCGCGCGGAAGCCGGCGGAGTAGGTGGCCCGCAGTCGCAGGTTGCCCGGAGCCCACATCAGCGTGGCCTTGGGTGTGAGGTGCTGGTCGAAGGTCTGGTGGTGGGTCAGCCTGAGGCCGATGGTGGCCGTGAGGTTGCCGATGAGTTTCTGCTCGTGCTGGGCGTAGGCCGCCAGGGTGTAGACGTGCTGGTCGATGTTGCCCGCCGTGGCCGACAGGTAGTCCTGGTGCCAGTCGGCACCGACGATGGTGGTGGAGTGGGCGGTGAGTCCGAGGATGGCTTTCAGTTCGCCCTCCATGGCGCGCTGCTTCTTTGACTGTATGTAGTCGCCCGCGATGTAGTCCTTGGTGGCCACGTCGTACTCCTTGCCGTAGCGGAACCTGTCGACGGTGAAGTCGGCCTGCAGGGAGTGGCGGCTGGAGAATTTATAGACGCCGCCGGCAGTCCACCTGAGTCCCTTGTAGCGCATCTCGTAGTCAGTGCCGCCGGTGATGTCTGGCGAGGTCTCGGGGCGGTCGGTGATTTTGTGGGAGTAGTCCAGGCCGGCGTTGAGGGCCAGCCGCGGGGTGGGGGAGTAGGTGAACTTCTGGCTCAGCAGGTGGGAGCGGTAGCCCGTGAAGAGCGGCGCCAGCGTGGGCCGTGTCTCGGTGTCGGAGCCTTTGACGTATTCCAGCGCGTTGTTCTGGTAGCTGTCGGCGCGGTCGTGGGTATAGGTGGTGTAGGAGCCGAGTCCGCCCTGGTTGATGTCGAGGGTGACGCTCTGGGTGAGCTTGCCGGCCCCTGACAGGCGGGTGTCCGACGTGGCGCCGACGGCGGGCTGCGTGGGCTGGCTGGTGATGATGTTGATGACCCCGGCAATGGCGTCGCTGCCATAGAGCGACGAGGCCGCCCCGTCGAGCACCTCGATGCGCTTGACGCGGGCCATGTTGATGCGCGACAGGTCAATGTTGTTGGAGATGTCGCCGCTGAGTTTCTGCCCGTTGATGAGTATCAGGATGTACTTGTTGCCCAGACCGTTCATTCGCAGGAACGACCCCATGGAGCTGGGGGCCAGCGACACCTGGGGCAGCATGCGCTCAATGGCCTGGTCGAAGGTGGTGAGGCCCTGCAGGCTGATTTCCTGGCTGCTCAGCACGTGGACGGGGGTGGCCGTCGACTTGAGCCGTTGGTGGTGGCCCGACCCTGTGACTACCACGGGGTTCAGGTTATGGGTGCGGCTGGTCAGCGCCGAGTCGCGGTGCTCCATTTTGTGGATTTGCCCATAAGCGGCGCTCCCCACCGGGAGCGCCGCCATCACGCAGAAAATCGTTTTCAGGTTCATTTACTCGGGGTTCTTGGAGTGATAGTAGTCCAGGGCCTCGCCGTTGATGGCCTCGCGGGTGTGGTTCATCCATATCTGGCGCACGGTGGGCAGTTCCAGCAGTCCCTTCTCAATCATGGTCGAGTTGTTGCAGGTGTAGCCCATGCGGCTGAAGAACATCTTCCAGGAGGTGTCCTCCACCTCGCCCTCGTCGTTGTAGGCGTAGCCGTTGCCGGTCCAGGCATCGTCGTCGCCGGCCATGTCGTTGTGGCCGTGGTCACCGTCGATAGACATCAGCGGGTGGCAGTACACCTTGCCGCTGGTGATGCCGGCCTCTACCATGCGCTGCTGCACGTGGGTCTTGAAGTTGTCCTTCATGTCTACCGTGCCTACGTAGAAGTTCTTGTTGAGCCTCTGCAGGGCCTCCTCCAGCTGTGTGTAGCGTATGTTGGCCTTGTAGGTGTCGTAGGCGTCGGGGTTGCCGTGGCCCATGAAGGCCACCACGCCGTCGGCGGCCTGCGGGGCATAGAGGTCGTTGAGGGCCTGGGCCACCATGGGCACGTCGGTATCGGCATCCTGCAGCAGGGGCACGCCGAGCTTCAGCGACACGCTGGCCAGGTACTGGTCGTCGAGGTCGCCGTTGGCATTGTTGGCAAAGTCCTTGATGTAGTTGATGACGCGGGTGTACTCCTCGCCGGGGATGACCTGCAGCGACTGTACCACAATCTCAGAGTATTTCACGCCGTCCTGTGCAAAGGCTGTGAGCCAGAAGGGCGGAGCGTAGAAGTTGCGCGGGTCCACATTCTCGCCGGCGGCGGCACGGTTGATGCAGATGGCGCTGGAGAACGACAGGAAGATGTCGTACTGCGGGAAGGCCTGCTTGTAGGCCTGCACGGTGGTGTCGAAGGCGTTGTAGGCCTGCTCCCAGGTGGAGCCGAAGGCCACGAGCAGGATGACCTTTGAGTTTTTCTTCTGGGTTTTCACCGTCTGGTTGACGGTATTCTGGTAAATGGTGTAGTTGTTTTCGACGACCTTGTCGTCGTCATCGTCGCCACAGGCCGTGAAGCTCATGGCAGTGCAGACCGCCATCATGGCAATCATCAGGTGCTTAATTGTCTTCATTGTTTTGGTGTGAATTAAAGTTTGACTTATAAGTGTTCTTAATGTTCCTTCCCTGGCTGAAGCGTATGCTCAGCGAGGCGTAGACGGTGCGCCCCGGGGTGGTGGTGCCTAAGTGCAGGCCGTGGGGGGTGCGGTCACAGTAGTTGAAGATGTTGTCCACCCCGGCCTCTATCTTGAAGTTGAGGGGCAGTGACACCGACGTGAAGGGCAGCCGCCTCGAGTTCCACTCATAGTTGCCGGTGACCCGCCACGTCTGGTAGCCGCTGCCGTCGCCGTCAATCTGGTAGTAGCGCTTGCTCGACAGGCGGCCGTAGAGGCCCGCTCCGTAGCTGGTGGCCTTCCGTGTCGCGCCGTTCCCGGCCGTGCGGTGGTTCCATGTGGCGTAGGCGTTGGCCTTGTGGTGGGCCGTGCCGTCAATGACGACCTCGGTCATCTGGTCGTGGGTGGTGTCATACTGGTTGGCCTTGGTGTCAAGGTAGCTGTAGCCCGCCCCCACGGCAAAGTCGCCCCTCTGGTAGCTCACGTTCAGGTCCAGTCCGCCCGTTCTGGCGTCCTCTATGTTCTCGTAGCGGCGCGTCTTCACCGGGTCATACTGGGCTATGTAGCGGTCGGGGGCCTGGTAGTTGGGTATGGTGACGAGGGCTATCATGTCGCTCACCTTGTTATAGTAGAGGGTTGCCGTAATGCTGAGTCCGTGCCAGGTGTACTCGCCGCTGACGGCGTAGTAGTTGCTCGACTGGGGCTTCAGGCCGGTGTTGCCTAAGTAGAGATAGGTGCCGCTCATCTGTCGCACGTAGCGGTAGTAGAGCTCCCTGATGGCCGGCGTCTTGAACCCCTGGCTCCACGTGGCCCTGAGCCGCCAGGGATGGCCTATGCGCCACAGGGCCGACACCTTGGGCGTGAGCCTGGTGCCAAACTGGCGGTTATGGTTCAGCCGCAGTCCTGCCGTCAGGTTTACGCTGGCCGTCGGGTTGTACTCGTCCTGCACGTAGACGGCACCTGTCCAGTCGTGGGCCTTGCCGCCGTCCACCCTGGTGGGCGCCTTCAGCCAGTCGTAGCGATACTCGGCGCCGGCGCTGAGGCGGTTGCCGCAGGGCAGTGTCAGCACTGTCTTCAGCGTGGCCATAGTGCGCTGCTGGTCGCTCTGCAGCTCGGTCTGGCCGGGCAGGTAGGGGAAGTAGGGGTAGTACGCCGTGCCGGCACTCTTGTCGTAGTCCTCTACCAGGGTCGTTGCTGTGTAGTAGTAATAGTAGGCATGGCGGTTCCAGTCCACGTCGAGCACCAGGTAGTCGCTGCCGCCGCCCAGTTTCCACTTGGCACCTGCCGAGGCCGACGCATTGCGATACTCCATGTCCCACGTCTTGACATCGTAGTGTGGGTATTTGCCGCTAACGCGGTAGATGCGCTTCCAGTATGTCGACCCCTCGGCATACAGTTCCGTGCGCTCCGTAGGCTGATAGGTCAGCCGCTCGGCCACCTGCCAGTTGGTGTGACGGTTCACGGTCTTGTTGCGGGAGTCGGTGATAGGAGGCTCAGACCCCTCGGTATGCTCCACGGCCGTGTTCTGCCAGCCGTCGCTGTGCTGCAGCTGGAAATTGGTATAACTGCTGAACTTGCCGTAATTCAACGCCAGGCCGTTGTGTTGGCGCACGTCACCGTAGCTGCCGATGCGTGTTGTGTTCTCAATCAACAACCCCTCCTCGCGGTGCTTCTTGGTGATGATGTTGACCACACCGGCGA
>CAMNJY010000127.1 GCA_946541745.1 uncultured Prevotellaceae bacterium | reverse complement strand
CGGAACCTATCATGTCGAAGCCGCCGGTGTTGCGGTACTCGTCGATGATGTCCTTGGTGAGCTCCATATAGTTGTGGTCCACCAGTCCGCCGGGGCCTAAGATGAAGCCGTAGAGGCGGTTTTCGGGATTGAGCTTCTTGACCTGGTCGAACAGGCCGGTGATAACGTTATGACCACCGGGGGCCTGGCCGCCGCTGAGGATGATGCCCACGTTCATCCTGGTAGTGTTGGCCTCGGTAGCGGGGACAAACTCCACAATGGGCATGCCATAGGTGTTGGGGAACAGTTTCTTGATCTCTTCCTGGTCGGCCACGCTCTGCGTGGGCTCGCCCTCTTTCACGGTTACAGCACCCTGCAGAGCCTTGGGCAGCTTAGGCTGGTAGGCGGCTCTTGCCATCTGTAATGCACTTTTTTCCATAATTGTTTTTTTTTCTCTATGAATTGTTTGAAAAATGAACTTTCGACGTGCAAAAATACTCAATTTTAATGAAAAACGGAAAGAAAAAGCAGATTTTATGTTTTTTTTTGATGAAAGCCCTTGTTATTTGAAGAATATTTGTTATCTTTGCTAACTCTAAATTACAAACCATTAAAGATTATGGCTAACAGAAGATCACTCAAACACGCCATCAACCTTATCTGCGAAGAACTGTTTGCAGAGGCCGTGGCCGCCTCGCTGTATGGCAACACCAAGCATGAGGAGAATGCCGACGCCGTGCTGGCTGGCATCCTGCGCATGCAGGACGACTACATCAGTCGTATTTCACACCCGGAACCGGGCATAAAGCCCAAACTCTACTTCAAACAGCTGCGAGAAAAATTTACCGCCCAAGTGGGCGAAATTGCCGACCACATCAACTACCTTTGAACGTTGGACACGGAACGTTGAACAACGAGAATTCTAAAGGCCGTGAAATTGTAAAAATGTTGAAATTGAGGAACTAACATGATGTGGAAGAAATTTTGTAACTGGTTGTTGTACAAACGTTTGGGGTGGACCGCTGAAGTGACGCAAGACCACCCCGGAAAATGTATCATCTGTCTGGCGCCCCACACCAGCAACTGGGACTTCGTGGTGGGCCAGCTCTATAACGGTGCCTGCGGCATGAGGAGCAACTTTCTGATGAAGAAAGAGTGGTTTTTCTGGCCCTTAGGTACTTTGTTCAGACGGTTAGGCGGCATCCCCGTTTTCCGCCAGAAACACACCAGCATGACCGACGCGATGGCCCAGGCAGCCCGGCAGGCCACAAGTTTCAGGCTGTGTATAACCCCTGAAGGCACCCGTTCGCCAAACCCCGACTGGAAGAAAGGTTTCTACTTTATAGCCCTGAAGGCCCAGCTACCCATACTGCTCTATGCCATCGACTACGAGCGCCGGCTCATACAGTGTACCAAGACCATAGTTCCTGACGGCAATCTGGAGGCTCAGATGGCCGACATCAAACTCTATTATAAAGACTTCAAAGGCAAGCGACCTGAGAACTTTACTATAGGAAATATAGAAAAGGAGACTGTGAGGCAATGAGACATTCTGGAATCGGCATAATAATCATCAGTAGTTGGACGCTGAAACGGCTGGGAGGGATTGTGCTCTCATTGTTTCTTTTCCTGGGTCTTAAAGCCCAGTCGTGGGGCAGCATCGAATACGATGGAGCCCCGTGGGTAGACAATGTGTCGCGCCCCTATAAGATAACGAAGGGGCTGTACAACCGCCACCTTACCCTGTGGGCCAGTCATGGATGCTATTACGACAACGTCAAGGGCAAATGGATGTGGCAGCGTCCTACACTCTTTGGCACCAATGAGGACCTGTTCACGCAAACCATCGTCGTACCCTACCTCATGCCCATGCTTGAAAAGGCAGGAGCGGTAGTCTACAGTCCGCGCGAACGAGACTGGCAGTGCCACGAAGTCATCGTCGACAACGACGACCATCGCAACCTCATAGGTTATCGTGAGTCGGGCTACCGCCAGCCCTGGCAGGATGCTGGCGTGAAGGGGTTTGCCTGGCACAGCGGCCGCTATATAGACGGTGAGAACCCCTTCGAAGCTGGTACCGTGAGACAGGCCGAGACAACTACCAGCAAGTCGAAATACAGCACCGTCAGCTATCAGCCCCGCATACCTGAGGCAGGCCGTTATGCCGTCTACGTCAGCTATGCCACGGTGGAGGGTAGCGTGGACGATGCCCGCTACACCGTTTGGCACAAGGGCGAGTCCACCGAGTTTCGCGTCAACCAGCAGATGGGCGGCGGCACTTGGGTCTATCTTGGCACTTTCGACTTTGACGAAGGCTGTAACGAGTGGAACAGCGTGACACTGACAAATCAGAGTCGCCACCGCGATGGTGTGGTCACCGCTGATGCCGTGCGTTTCGGGGGCGGTATGGGCAACATAGAGCGTGGCGGCAAGCTCAGCCTCATGCCCCGATGCTTAGAGGGCGCACGCTACTACTGCCAATGGGCAGGCATGCCCTACAGCGTTTACAGCACCAAAGACGGCCAGAATGACTATGGCGACGATATCAACACCCGTTCCCTCTCCGGAAGCCTGTTGGCCGGGGGGTCCTGCTACCTTCCCCACCGCGAAGGGCGCGGCGTGCCTCTGGAGTTGTCGTTAGCCGTACACAGCGATGCCGGATTCCATAAGGACGGACAGTCGCTCTACGGCGCACTCTCCATATACACCACCGACAAAGACGGCAGCAACGCCTTTGACTGCCAGAAGCCGCGTTCTATGTCGGGCGACTTTGCCCGCAAGCTGCTTGTCAACCTCGGCAGCGACTTGCGGGCGCGGTTTGGCGTCAGCTGGCCGCTGCGCGATGCGCGCGACCGTAACTATTCCGAGACACGGCTGCCCGAAGTGCCCAGTGCCATTTTGGAGACGATGTCCCACCAGAGTTTTCCTGACATGCGTTTCGGCCAGGACCCCAACTTCAAGTTCACCTTAGCCCGCTCTATCTATAAGACCATATTGCGCTACGTCAGTAGTGCCCACGATGACGACTGTGTTGTCACACCTCTCACGCCTACCCACCTCCGGGTGGAATACGTCAACCGCAGGAAAGGCGAGGTGAGGCTCACGTGGATACCTACCGACGACCCGCAGGAGCCTTCGGCTCAGCCTGCATCCTACATCGTTTACACGGCAACGGGTAGCGGTGGTTTCAACAACGGTGAACTGGTCAGTTCCAATGCCTACACCGTGAGGCTTGAGCCCGGCCTGCTCTATTCGTTCCGTGTGGCGGCAGTCAATAGGGGAGGGGAGAGTTTCCCCTCTGAGGTCGTCTCGGCCTTGTTCAACAACCGGCGCAGCAAGACGGTGCTCGTGGTCAACGGCTTCCATCGGCTGTCGTCACCTGCAGTGCTCGATACTGACAGCCTGCAGGGCTTCCTGCTCGACCAGGATTTGGGCGTTTCTTATGGCTTAACAGCCGGATGGGCCGGCAAACAGCTACAGTTAGGCAAGGACAAGGTGGGGGTAGATGACTCTACAGGCTTGGGATTCGGATTCACCGAGATGGCCGGACAGATGATTGGCGGCAATGACTTCAACTACATACGTACCCACGCTGAGGCCATTCGCCAGGCTGGCTACTACAACATCGTCAGCTGTTCGGCAGACGAGCTGGCCAACTGGCCCGTTGACGAAGCTGATGCCGTAGACCTCATCCTGGGACTTGAGCGTAACGACGGCCACAGCCTCTTGCCTTATAAGACGTTCACGCCCGCCATGCAGTCGTGGCTGCGGCGCTATGCCGCCCAGGGTGGCCGCCTGCTGGTTAGTGGCGCCTACGTGGGCAGCGACATGACCGCTGACAGCGACCGCGGCTTTTTGGCCGACGTTCTGAAGTGTCAGCACGGCGGAACGGAAACGTCAGCCAGCGAAACTGTTGACGGCTTGGGCACAAGGCTTCAATTCTACCGCCAGCTCAACCACCGCCACTACGCCGCCCAGCACCCCGACATACTGACCCCTGTGCAGGGAGCTTTCACGCCTATGGTCTATGCCAGCAACAGGGGAGCGGCTGTAGCCTACGGCGGGTCAGACTACCGGGCGTTCACCATGGGCTTCCCTTTCGAGTGTATCAAAGAGTCAACCATGCAGGCTGCTGTCATGCAAGGCATACTTACCTTTTTATTAAATAATTAAAACCCAGCTAAAACTATGACAAAAATCCAAGCAAACTCTTCTGGCACCAGAAGTATCGACGTGACTGACGAACATCTCCAGACGATTGAAGACTACCAGCTCTTCCGTGACCTCATTGACTCCACAGGCTATGTTGATGAGGAAGTGCTCAACAAGCTTAAACTCAATATTCGCTCCATGCTGGAGTCGGAATCCGGCAAGGACAAACGGCTGCTTGACCTGTGTCTCGATGTCGTCTATCACCCCAACATGAAGGCTTTCGGACTACAGCAGTTAGTTACGCTCTTCATCAACTGGAAAAACCGTGGCAACAACAATCTTGGTATGACTACACGCGCGTTCCAGGGAACACCGTTTAATTGAACATTGAACATTGAGCGTTGAAGATTATAAGCTGACAGACTTTCTGCCGACCACTAAGAAGGAGTTGGAACTCCGTGGGTGGGACTACGTTGACATCATCCTCTTTTCGGGCGATGCCTACGTAGACCACCCCTCGTTTGGGGCAGCCGTCATTGGGCGCACCTTGGAGGCAGCTGGCTATCGAGTGGCCATCGTGCCACAGCCCGACTGGCATGGCGACTTCCGCGACTTCAAGAAGTTAGGCCGCCCGCGTCTGTTTTTCGGCATAGCACCTGGTTGCATGGACTCGATGGTGAACAAGTACACTGCTGCCCGACGGCTGCGTTCCGAGGATGCCTACTCGCCCGACGGCCGGCACGACATGAGGCCCGAGTACCCCACCATCGTCTATACCAAGATTCTGAAGCAGCTCTATCCTGACGTGCCGGTCGTTCTGGGTGGCATTGAGGCCTCGTTGCGTCGCGTCACCCATTACGACTATTGGCAAGACCGGCTGCGGCCCTGCATTCTCTGTGACAGCGGGGCCGACATGATTATCTACGGTATGGGTGAGAAAACCACTTTGGAGCTGGCCCGCCGTCTTAATGAAGGATTACCCATCGGCAGTTTACACGACATTCCCCAGACAGTTTATTTGGCAAGCAGCGTCAGCCCAACAGCCGACGACATCATACTGCACAGCCACGAGGAGTGTCTTCGCAACAAGCGTGCCCAGGCCGAGAACTTCCGTCACGTTGAGGAGCAGTCAAACATGATGCATGCCCACCGCATACTCCAGGAGGTGAGTGCCGAGACTGTCAATCGCAAATCCGGGAATCGTCAATATTTCGTAGTCGTCAATCCGCCTTATCCTCCGATGACCACTGAGGAGCTTGATGCCTCGTTCGACTTGCCCTACACCCGCCAGCCGCACCCAAAATACAGGGGTAAGCGCATTCCGGCCTACGACATGATCAAGTTCTCGGTCAATATACA
This sequence comes from uncultured Prevotellaceae bacterium, assembly GCA_946541745.1. Classification (GTDB taxonomy): domain Bacteria; phylum Bacteroidota; class Bacteroidia; order Bacteroidales; family Bacteroidaceae; genus Prevotella. The sequence continues at coordinate 1,954 of CAMNJY010000127.1, read as the reverse complement.
CAGAGGCTGCTTCGGCGGTTGTGCCTTCTGCACCATCTCGGCCCATCAGGGAAAGTTCATCACATGCCGTTCAAAGGCGAGCATAGTAAAAGAGGTAGAGCAGGTGACCCGCATGCCTGACTTCAAGGGGTATATCAGCGACCTTGGCGGACCATCGGCCAACATGTACGGCATGCACGGACGCAATCTGAAGGCCTGCGAGAAATGCAAGCGGCCCAGTTGCATACATCCCCAGATATGTCCCAATCTGGATACCAACCACGCCAAGCTTCTCGAAGTCTACCGTGCCGTTGACGCACTGCCGGGCGTGAAGAAAAGTTTTATAGGCAGTGGTGTACGTTACGACTTGTTGCTCTATCACAGCAAGGACGAAGCAGCCAACCGTGCCGCCCGTGAGTACACCCGTGAACTTATTACCCGCCACGTCAGCGGACGGTTGAAGGTGGCCCCCGAGCATACCAGCGAGCGTGTGCTCCGCTACATGCGCAAACCGCCGTTTGAGCAGTTCTACGAGTTCAAACGCCAGTTCGACCGCATCTGCCGCGAGGAACATCTGAACCAGCAGATCATTCCATATTTCATCAGCAGCCACCCCGGCTGCCGGGAGCAAGACATGGCCCAACTGGCAGCCATCACCCGCAAGCTGGGCTTCCACTTGGAACAGGTGCAGGACTTCACCCCTACGCCTATGACGGTGGCTACTGAGACGTGGTACACGGGCTACGACCCCTACACGCTGGAACCTGTGTTCAGTGCCAAGACACCGCGTGAAAAAGAGGCCCAGCGACAGTACTTCTTCTGGTATAAAAACAATCAACATGACAATCATAGAGCAACAGAGCATAGCGAAAAGCCCAAAACAGAAAAACGAGGACGGCCTCGTCGTCACTGACGACTATGCTGCCGTTATTGACGGGTCTACATCAAAGTCGCAACGCCACTACAGCCACCGCCGATCTAACGGCCGCTATGCCATGGAGTTGATATCCAAGGCCATACGTCAGGCCCCAAAGGACTTGACAGTCACTCAGATGTGCCGTCACCTCACGAAGGCTGTAGCCCGTTGTTATGTCTCGCCGATGACTGTTCTGCGATACGGGCGTGGGCAGACTGACTATTTGACCAGTCATCCCGAGGACAGGCTTTGTGCCTCTGTAGTGATTTTCAGCCGACTGCGCCGTGAGATATGGATGATAGGCGACTGTCAATGTCTCGTCGGCGGCGAACTCTTTGAGAACCCCAAGCCCTACGAGCTGCCCCTGGCCGAGCTACGTGCTGCTGAAGCTCACCGCCTGCTTGCCAGCGGAGTCACCGTCGGGCAACTGAGAGCTGATGACGCAGCCCGCCGTACAATCATCCCCCGGATGATAGAGAACATGAAGCAGCAGAACGTCGCTTATGCCGTAGTTGACGGTTTCCCCATTCCCCAGTCCAAGGTGCGTGTGCTTGCGCTTGACTTTCGCCCCTGGGAGGTGGTCCTTGCCTCCGATGGCTATCCTTTCCTGTGTGCCACCCTGCAGGAGAGTGAGCAGAAATTACAGTGCCATTTGCATGACGACCCTCTGAATATTGGTGATTTCAAGGCCACAAAAGCCTTTATGGAGGGTAATAATTCATTTGATGACCGCACTTATTTAAGATTTAAGGTCTGAAATTTGGTAATTATCGAAAAATTGCCTACCTTTGCACTCGAATTCCAATCAACTCTTTTTCGGGGTGTTGGAAACGAAGGGGTCCCGTAGCTCAGCTGGATAGAGCAACAGCCTTCTAAGCTGTGGGTCTTGGGTTCGAGTCCCAACGGGATCACTTTACGAAATCAGCAAGCAGTTGATATTCAACTACTTGCTGATTTTATTTCAATCCAAACGCACCACATTTGCACCACAAAATATCATCATATAAACTTTACAATCGCCCTAAACGTCAAGAAATGGCTCGTTAACATTTGATATCA
>CAMNJY010000126.1 GCA_946541745.1 uncultured Prevotellaceae bacterium | reverse complement strand
TGTTGTCGGTGGCAATGTTGGCCTTCTTGCTGCTCACGGTGATGGTGGCGTCGGTCACCTTGCCCTCGTCGGCACCGTTGCCTACGACGCTGCCGCCGTTAACCTGGCCGGCCTCCCACGAGAAGATGACACCGGTGGCAGCCTGAGCGGCGGCCTTGACGGTGAACTCGGTGGTGACGAAAGCGTCGGCGTCAGCAAACAGGGGCAGGGCCTCGTTGGTCATCACGGCGTGAACCTTCTCGCTCTGGGCCTTGATGAACTTGAACTTACCAGGAGCCGTCACCACGTAGTCGGTACCCTCGGAAAGGGTAGCGCCGCCGGCGGTAACAAAGCTATAGACGGTGGTGGCGGGAGCCTCCAGGATGCCCTGTGCCGTGAGCTGTGCGCTCAGGTCCAGTTCCTCCACCTCGTCGGCCACCTGCAGGGCTGCCTGCGGCGCGTAAACGAAGCGGCGTATCTTGGCTGCGGTGTTAAGGCCGGCAGGCTTGACGGGCAGGGTGGCAATGGTCAGCTGGTTGTTCTGCATATAGGCACCGGTGGTGGCGTCGGCAATACTTATCTTTGTCAGCTGGTTGTCCTGGGCATAGAGATACTTCACACTGACGGGGATGGTCAGCTCTGACAGCTGGTTGTTCTGGAAATAGACGTTACCGCCCGTGCGGGTCATGCGCGACAGGTCGACACTGGTCAGCTGGTTGTTCTGGGCGTAGATATCCTTGATATAAGGCAGACGGGTGAAATCGAACTCCTTCAGCTGGTTGTCCTGTATGTTGATGAGACCCAGGCTGGGATATTCGTCGGCCAGCTTTATTTCTGCTATCTGGTTGTACTGCAGGTAGAAGCTCTCCAGCTTGGTGTTGTTGGTCAGGTCGATGCTGGTCAGCTTGCCGCTGACATTCTGGTTGGCCTGCAGCGACAGGTAGGTCAGCTCGGTGTTGTTGCTCACATCGATAGTTTCCAACTGAGGCTCGTATTTCGAAGCCGTGGTGTTGTTGATGGTCAGCGACGTGAGGTTGACGGCCTTCGACACGTCAATCGTCTTCAGCGGGCTGTTGTTGAAGTTGAACTGCTTCAGCTGCTCCATGGCCGGCAGCTCTACGCTTTCCACATTGGCGCCGGTGATGCTCACCTGAACCAGGTTGGCCATCTTGGGCTGGTCGAAGCTGGTGGGCATGGCACCGCCGGTGGCTATCAAATACCAGAGGTCGCTCTTGCCGTAAACCTTTATGATGCCGTCGCCTGCTACGGTTCCCGTAAACTTCGTGGCACTGGTATGGGTGGTGCCCGGCTTATCGCTGCCGTCTAAGCATACACCTTTGTTCTGAAAACCTACGGAGTCGGTAACGATGACGCCGTCGCCGAAGTCAACACCGTAGATGTCGAAGTCGTCATAGACGCCAAGGGTCAGCGACACCTCGTCGCCCGGCTCTCCCTGCAGGGTGGCCACAAGGTCGGTCTCATACTTGTTGCCGTCCAGCTCAATGATGGTCTTCGGTTCTTCCACGATGGGGTTGTCTTTGGTGTCGCAAGACGTGCCCAGTGTTGCGGCCAGCAGCACCGGTGCCAAATAAGCAATTTTTTTCATAAAGATAATTTTTAGGTTATTAATTAACATGATGCAAAATTACGAAAATAATTCAAAAAGTACCGAAGAAATAGTGTTAAACAAAGGTTAAAGCAGCTGTTTTAAGTTTTATTAAGTATATATGGTGCAAGAAAATGCAAAAATATTGTTTCTTCACAATTAATTCCTAAAACCATTTTCACCGTTAGATTTTTTTTTGTATTTTTGTACCCTAAATCCGAAATGAATATTATATAGCATGAGAAAATTACTACTATTAACCCTACTGCTACTGACCACGGTGACAGAGGTCCTGGCTCAGCGCACGCTGACGGGCACCGTGACCGACCAGAAGGGCGAGCCGCTCTACGGCGTGACCATAGCGGTGAAGAACGGTCAGCAGACCGCCGTCACCGACCTCAACGGGCGCTACAGCATCAAGATCAACGGCGAGAATGCCGTCGTCGTGTTCCGTTATGTAGGCATGGAGCCTTACCAGGCAGCCGTCAGGAACCTGCTCGTCCTGGACGTCAAGCTGAAGGAACAGACCACACAGCTGGCCGAGACAGTGGTTGTCTCGACGGGCTACCAGCGCCTCTCGCGCGAACGGTCGACGGCGGCCTTCGGCTTTGTCGACTCCACAAAGCTGAACCGGATTATGCACAAGGACATCATGTCGGCCTTAGAGGGCCAGGTGGCCGGTCTGCGCATGGACATCAACCCTAACAACGGCGACGGTTCGCCTATCCTGCGCGGCGTGGGCACCTTCTCGACCAACGTGGGCACCAAGCCCCTGCTCGTTGTCGATGACATGGCTACCGACCAGGAACTCTCCGAGATCAACCCCTACGACGTGGAGTCGGTCACGGTGCTGAAGGACGCAGCCGCGGCCAGCATCTACGGCGCACTGGCTGCCAACGGCGTCATTGTCATCACCACCAAGCAGGGCAAGACCGACAAGACGTCGGTCAACTTCAACGCCGACTGGTATATCTCAGCCAAGCCGTCGTTCGACGCCATGCACTACGCCTCGACCTCCGACATCATCGACTACGAGACCAATGTCTATAATGCCCGCGTGGCCAGCAGCGGCAGTGCCCACACGCTGTTCGACAGCTACGGCAACAACTACTACTCCCCCCTCTACCAGCTCTACCGCGACCAGTCAGAGGGGCGGCTCACCCAGCAGGACGTCGACCAGACGCTGCAACAATGGCGCCAGAACGACTTCTACAACCAGTACCGCGACCTGCTCTGGCGCTCTGCCGTCACCCAGCGCTACAACATCTCGCTGTCGCAGAAGTCGCAGCGCTCCAACCACTTTGCCTCGTTCAACTACCAGCACGACCGGGGCCGCACGCTGAACGACCGGTCGAACGCCTTCAGCATCTATCTTAAAAGCACGTTCAACATCGCCAAGTGGCTCAACATCAAGCTGGGCCTCGACACACGGCTGAACAACGCCACCACCCCCGACGGTGCCTTCACCAACTACAGCATGCAGGAGCGCTACGCCAGCATCGAGGACGGCCAGGGCCAGCGCGTCTACACGCCCTACGTCAACATACAGGGCTACGCCGGCAGTGCCCTCAACGGCGAGCGCATCAGCCAGGTGGCCGATACCGAGGGCCTTATGCCCTACCACTTCAACGTGCTCGAGTCGATAGACGAGGGCCTCACCAAGAGCCGCAACGTGCGCCTGCGCCCGTTTGTTAACATGGAGGCCAAGTTTCTGAAGTGGTTCCGCTACAACATGATGTTCCAGTACGAGTGGAGCCAGTCGCGCAGCGAGCTCTACAACGACGAGAACGACTACCGCATGCGCCTGGCACACAACGCCTTCATCGACAAGCAGGGCAACAGCCTGCTGCCCTCCGGCGGCCGCTACTTCCAGCAGACCAACAACGCCCGGCGCTACACCTTCCGCAACCAGCTGAGCTTCGACCACAGCTTCGACCAGAGCCGCCACAACATCAACGCCATCATGGGTCTCGAGATGCGCGAGAACCGTACGCCGCGCCTTATCCAGCAGCTCATGTACGGCTATAACGACACGGCACTGACCTCCGTACGCATGGACTGGCAGACACTGAGCACCGAAGGCTGGCAGAGCCTGGTCTACGACGGCACACAGACCCTCTCGGGACTGGCCACCAGCCAGAGCGAGACCTTCCACCGCTACGCCTCGTTCTATGCCAACGTCGGCTACAACTACCTCTACCGCTACAACCTGACGGCCAGCATCCGCTGGGACGAGGCCGACCTCTTCGGACTCGACACCAAGGACCAGCACCACCCGCTATGGTCTATCGGCGGTGGCTGGAACCTGTCCGAGGAGCCCTTCATGGCGAACGTCTCGTGGCTCGACTTCCTCAAGCTGCGCCTCACCTACGGCGTCAACGGCAACGTCGACCAGAGTTCTACAACCTACTTCGTGGCCCGCTACCGCACGCTGAGCATCGACCCCACCAACACGCAGTACCTGAACTACTCCGACGACAACCTGCCCAACCCCAAGCTGCGCTGGGAGAAGACCTCGACCTTCAACATCGGCATTGACTTCCGCGCCCTCAACAACCTGCTGAGCGGTTCGTTAGAGTTCTACAACCGCGTAGGCGACGACCTGCTGGTGCGCAAGTATCTCGACTCTACGTTAGGCGTCTCACAGCGTGTCATCAACAACGGCAAGATGCGCAACCAGGGCGTGGAGCTGTCGTTGACGGCCAACCTGATGCGCACCCGCGACTGGGACTTCTCGGCCACCCTCAACTTCGCCTACAACAAGAACAAGATGCTCAGCGTTGACCACTCGACCACCGACGGCGCCGCCAACTTCGTCAGTGCCCCCGCCAACTACTTCATCGAGGGCACGAGCTACAACACGCTCTGGGCCTACAGGCTGAGCCGCGTGGTGAACGGCTACCCCGTCATCCTCGACGAAAACGGTCAGGAGATGGCCAAGTTCGACGCCGAGGGCAACCCCACCGAGGTCGCCGTCACGTCGAGCCTCAAGGGCACCGGCGCCCTGCGCAACATGGGCACCCTCACCCCCGTCTACAACGGCTCGCTCTCGCTCAACCTGCGCTGGCGCGAGCTGGAGCTCAACACCTTATTTATATATAGCGGCGGCAACAAACTCCGTATGGACGTCACCGACATGAACTCCTACCAAGACAACACCACCAACGTCAACGACCACACCGTGAAGCACTACCACGAGATGCCCACGGGCAGCGTGGCCCAGCAGTACGCCTCGACATTCGCCGAGTGGTGGCGCTATGCCGACGAGCAGGTGAAGCCCGCCGACTATGTCAAGATGCGCTCCATCAATCTCGCCTACCACCTGCCCAAGACGCTCACCAGCCGTATAGGCATCGGCGCTACACGGCTGACGTTCCAAGTGAACAACCTCTTCTACTGGTCGGCCGCCGGTCACGACATCGACCCCGAGGCCTACTCGCTCAACTCGGCCAGCCGCACCCTGCACCAGCCGAGGACGTTCAGCATCGGATTCTCGACAACGTTATAGCCCACCCCAACCCCTCCCCAAGGGAGGGGCTAACAAAATACATATATGATGAAAGCAATAAAAACCACTATCAAAACAATAGCAAGACATCTATTCAGTCTCCCCTCCCTTGGGGAGGGGCTGGGGGTGGGCTTGCTGCTGCTGTTCTCCTCCTGCGACTCCTACATCGACATCACGCCTAAGGGGGCCATCACCGTCGATACCGCCGAGCAGTACTACGAGCTCATTGCCAACCCCATGCGCGGCTACCACCCCTCGGCCTTCGCCTTCCTCACCGACGAGCTGTGGTCGAAGGAGTCGTACATCATCGGCTATGAGAACATCTCGTATAACGGCATCAACATGACCTTCAACGAGCAGGCCGACCGCACACTGCTCAGCGACAACAACCTCTACGAGAACATGTACAGCAACATCCTGCGCATGAACCTCGTGCTCGACAACATCGACGCCGCACCGGGCACCGACGAGGTCAAGACGCTGGCCAAGGCCGAGGCACGCACCTACCGCGCCTTCGACCACTTCCTTGCCGTCAACACCTTTGCCAAGGCTTACACGCCCGAGACGGCAGCCCAGGACGGCGGCGTCTGCATTGTGCGCAGCTCCGACCTCGAGACCACGCCCCTCAAGTCGACGGTGGCCGACGTCTACGACTTCATCATCAGCGAGCTCGAGGCTACCGTGCCGCTGCTGGCCGAGCAGCCCGCCAACATCTATCACCCCAACCGCGCCTTCGGCTACGGTCTGCTGGCACAGGTCTACCTGCACCACCGCGACTGGCAGAAGGCCAAGACGGCCGCCGAACAGTCGCTGGCCCTGAACAGCGCGCTCGTCGACTACAACGAGATTGCCAGCTACCGCCGCGGACTGCTCGACAGCAGCTATGGCGACAAGTATGGCGACGACCGCAATCCCGAGGTGCTCTCCTACATGTGGAACGGCAGCAGCGGCTGGACCAGCGAGAAGGGCCACTTCACCAACTACGGCATGATCAGCCCCGAGATGGTGAAGCTCTACAAGCAGGAGAAGAACGACCTGCGCTACACCCTCTTCTTCATGGAGACGGGCCAGCCAGCCACCACCTTCGACCGCGGGTCGGGGGCCGACATCTGGATAGAGACCGTCACCACCTCGAAGTTCATGTATGCCACGATGGGCATGCGCACGCCTGAGGTCTACCTCATCCTGGCCGAGGCCGAGGCCCGCTTAGGCAACGTCGCCCGCGCCGCCGAGCTGGTCAACACGCTACGCGCCCACCGCATCAGCGGCGGCAAGACGGCCATCGACACGCCCGCCACACCTACCGACATGGTGCGCGCCGTCATCCTGGAGCGCCGCAAGGAGCTGCTCTTCGGCTTCCATCGCTTCTTCGACCTGAAGCGCCTGAACACCGAGCCGGAGTATCAGACCACCATCACCCGCACATTCCCCATCGTGACCAAGACCGTGCCGCAGCATACCTACACCCTGCGCCCCGACTCGCGGCTCTACATCATTCCATTCCCCCACTCGGCACGCGACAAGAACCCGAACCTGACGCTGAACACCGACGAATGAATTCTGAAGACTACTGATTTTACGAATTAAACGAATAATAACTACATGAAGAAACTCTACACTACCGTCATGATGGCTCTTGCAGCCATGACAGCCAGCGCACAGCAGGACTCCCTCTTCGTGCGCATCGACTTCAACGAGAACCCCTGGCAGCTGCCCGTCAGCATACCCAACCGCGACCTGCCCAACGGCAAGGGCAACTGGTCGCTGGTCGACGACGAGACCGGCTGCTTCGAGGACACCCACACATTCACCTGGCCCGTCGCCGAGGGGCAGGACATCCAGCTCGTGCTCACGCCCTCTAACTGGAAGCTCACCGACTACATGAACGCCATGGTCAAGACCCACGACCTGAACGAGTCCGACGAGCCCATCATCACCATGCTCTGGATGCGCCGCGGCTCGCAGCTCACGTTTAAGGCCCCCGAGAAATACTGGTTTGCCAAGGTCGTCTTCGACGAATACCGCAACTGGGCCAGCGGCAGCCTCTACAGCGGCGACGCCACCGGCAACAACCACGTCTGGGGCAAGGACAGCCTGCAGACCCGCATCTGGGAGGCCACCGGCGAGGAGCTGCCCTGCTGGAGCGGCGACTCCATCGAGTGGAGCCTGCCCGAGTGTACGGGCAACACCTTCCTCCGCGCCATCGAAGTCTGGCTGCTGCCCCGCGAGAGTGCCGACATCCCCGACGGCATCAGCCAGCAGACCGTGAACAGGAAACAGCCCGACAGCCAGTTGTTCGACCTTCAGGGCCGCCGCCTCAACGCCCTGCCCCGCAAGGGCGTCTATGTCGTCAACGGCA
>CAMNJY010000125.1 GCA_946541745.1 uncultured Prevotellaceae bacterium | reverse complement strand
GTACGAGCAGGCCTTGCAGTATGTAGACAGCGTGCTGGCGCAGCATCAGTGCCAGGAGGCGCTCTATGTGAAGTCGCGCTGTCTGACGAAGTTGGAACGTTACCAAGAGGCGGATGCTGTGAACGTGCTGATAGGCGACGTGCTTGACATGTCAACCCCCGACGCGAAGGTGCTCTACTCGATAGCGATGCTTAACGAGCTGCATATAGGAGACCCAGGGCTGAACCTGATGCAGGAACTGATCAAGGCAAAGCCCAAATATGACAAGGGCATCCTTTCGCTCCGTCAGTTGATGAAGCGGAAGGGGCTGGTGCTGGTGAAGAAGAACGACGAGCCTCGTGAGCTGGTAGACGACTTCAACGGCGACATAACAGACGAGGAGTTTGCACAGAAGCTGCGCACGGCTCGTAAAAAGGCGCCCAAGGCTGTAGACTACCTGCTTCGACTCATCAGGAAGCAAGTGCTCGTTGGCGAGTAAGCGCCCCAAAAGACATCAGTAAGGGCTTGTGATTGCCAGCCTACAGCTTCAGCTTGAAGGAGTTCTCGATGCTGCTAATCTCGGCCTTGAAAGCCTGGTCAACCTTGAGGCGCTGCTCAATGGTGGTGCAGCTGTGGAGCACCGTGGAATGGTCGCGGCCGCCTATGAGCTGACCTATGCGCGAAGCCGGCATCTTGGTGTATTTCTGAGCCAGGTACATCGACACCTGACGCACCAGGACATAGTCGCGCTTGCGGCTCTTGCTGAACACGTGCTGCTGGGCCACGCCGTAGTGACCGCACACCTTCTCCAGAATATCGTCGACGGTGAGCGGATGGTTGTCAACTTTGACGGCACGCTTGATGACGCGCTCGGCCAGCCGCATGTCGACGCTGCTGTTGTAGACGATGGAGTATGCCATGAGCGAGTTGACCACGCCCTCCAAGTCGCGCACGGAGCCGTTAGCCGTCTGTGCAATAAGCTCAATGACGTCAGCGGGAATCTTCAAGCCGTCGCGGCGGCACTTGGCATGGAGGATGTCCACGCACAGCTGCACGTTGGGTTTCTCCAGCTCGGCAATGAGTCCGCAAGAGAAGCGTGTCAGCAGGCGGTCCTTCACGCCGTCGAGGTCAACGGGCGGGCGGTCGGAGGCCAGGATTATCTGTTTGCCGAGGCGGAACAGGTGGTCGAAGATGTAGAAGAAAGTGTCGAGGGTCTTGGGCGACGAAGCCCACTCCTGTATGTCGTCGACTATCAGCACGTCGATGGTCTGATAGAAGTTGATGAAGTCGTTGGTGGTGTTGTGGCGCACGGCATCGGTGTACTGCACCTGGAACAGGCGCGCCGAGACATAGAGCACGCGCTTCTGCGGATAGAGTTCCTTACAGCGCACGCCGATGGCATTGATGAGGTGGGTCTTGCCACAGCCCGATGGGCCAAACACGAAGAAGGGATTGAACGTAGACTTGCCCGGATGCTCGGCGATGGAGAGGCCTACCGTGCGCGGCAGCTTGTTGCTGTCGCCCTCTATGAAGGTCTGGAAGGTCTTGTGGATGTCCAACTGCGGACTCACGTCGCTCGGCGCGGCATCCAGCGCCGTGGGCGACTGGTTGATGCGGGCCTTGGGCTGCGGCGTGTCGATGTCTACAGGCTGTTCCCCCTCTACGTCTTGGGTCAGCTTGTGAGCCTTGTCGGTCACTATGCGGTAAGTCAGCCGGACGCTGGTGCCGAAACAACGGGTCAGCACCTTGCTCAACAGTCCTACGTAGTACTGCTCCAAGTACTCGTAGACGTACGGACTCGGAACCTGTACCAGCAGGGTGTGGTCGGCCTCAGAGAAAGACTCGAAGACGATGGGCGCGAACCACGTATTGTATTGCTGCTCGGTCACATTCTGCCTAATGAGAAGGAGGCAGTTGTCCCACAGCGCCTTATGACTGTTTTGCATCTGGCGTTCTTAGTTAATGATTTATGTACAAGATCAAACTTGTGTTTTTTAATCCGAGTGCAAAGGTCGTACTTTTTTTTGAACTGTGCAAATCTGAAGAAATAATACAGCAAAAGGTTTCCCGCGTAACCCGCTATGTTTTGGACATTTAGAATGTTTCACAACTTTTCTTTACGCAAGCCTCTTGCAAATGTTCAACGCTTTACGTATCAACCGATTACAATTTTACCAATCGCAGTTTCCGAAGATTTTTTATTTAGACAAAATTAAAATTACTTATCTTTCTTGCCAAACACCGAGAAGTGAACGTAGCGTTTTGGATGGGCTTTGAGGTCCATCATCAGCGAGTCGGCATGAGCCATGGTGGCGTTCAGATTATTATACAGCCCGGGGTCGCGCATGAGCAGTCCCAGGGTGCCCTCGTTGCTGTTCAGTTTGGCGGTCATCTGCTCCACGTTCTGCAGTGTACTGTTGACCTTGGCCATGGTGGCGTCCAGGTCCAGGCGGTTCAGGCCCTGTGTCAGCGTGTCGGCATTGGCCATGACGCCGTCGGCCTTCTTCATGATGCCGGGCAGCTGTCGGTTCAGGCTGGCGGTCAGCTGGTTCAGCTCGTTGGCCGTCGTGGTCAGTCCGGCGGTGATGGTCTCCACGTTGTGCAGCGAGTGGCTGATGGTGGGGTCGGCCAACAGCGCGTTGACCGATGCGAGGATGGAGTCGAGCTTGGGCAGCATCTGCTCTATCTGCGGCACCATACTGGCAGCCTTGCTCATCAGCCCCGACTGCATCTGTCCGCTGATGGTGCCGCCCACGGCAATACGGGGGGCTTTCACGTCGCCCAGTTTCAGGTCTAAGCGCACGTTGCCCAGCAGGTCGCTGACAATCTCGGCCGTCGTGCCCTGTGGAATGTTCAGCTGCTTGTCCAGGTCCACGGTGGCCACGATGCGGTCAGGCTGGTTGTAGTCGCAGTCGATGCTGAGCACCGTGCCCACCTTCACGCCGTTCACATAGACGGGGCTTGAGGCCGACAGTCCGGTCACATCGTCGAACACCACGAGGTAGTTGTTGCCCTGTGAGTACATACTCAGCCCCTTGAGGAACTGCATGCCGAAAAACAGGATGACCACTCCCACTATAGCCACCAGGGCTATCTGTACTTCCTTTGTAAACCACTTCATATATATACGCGCGTAATTTTTATTTTTTACCTTTTACCTTTCTTCTCTTATACTCCCTGATGGCCTCGTTGACGTCCATCTTCACGCCGCCCCTGAAGGCGATGATAAACGCTTCGGGAAACCTGCTGAGCAGCTCCTTGCGCAGACGGTAAATCTGCTGGTAGTCGGCAGAGTTGCCGACGGTGTATTTGTAGATACGCCCCTCGCGGTAGTAGTCGGCATCGGTCCGTCCCTTCAGCAGGCGGCTGCCGGGTTTCAGCACGATGCCGCTGGTCAGTATCTGCACCTTAAAGACCGGCGCCTCGCCCTCGGCGGTATCGGCGACGGGCGGCGCTGCGGGCTGGCTCAGAAAGGATGAGGCTACCGGCTGGCTGGCCTGCAGCCGCTGGGGCTCAGCCTTTGGCTCGGGTTCAGGCTGTACGTCCTCCACCACGGGCTTATAGGCCATACGGGTGGCGGGGGCCACCTTGTTCTTATAGGCCACGAAGGCATTGTAGAAGCCGCGAGCGTACTGGTTCAAGGCCCGGTCGCTGTTCATATACTGCTCCTCGTCGGCTGTCGATATGAAGCCCAGCTCCAGCAGACAGCCGGGCATCGACGTCAGGCGCAGCACGGCCAGGTTGTCCTGGTGTACGCCCTTGTCCTGCCGTCCCGTAGCCGTGCAGATGTTACGCTGCATAAACTTGGCCAGTTCTATGCTCTGCTCCATGTTCTTGTCCTGCACCAGTTCAAAGAGAATGTTGCTCTCAGGCGAATTGGGGTCAAAGCCGGCGTAGTGCTCCTTATAGTCTTTCTCGTAGAGAATGACGGCGTTCTCGCGTTTGGCCACCTCCAGGTTTTCTATGAATCCCTGGTTGTTACCGTTGCGCCGGCTGCGCCCCAGGGTGTAGGTCTGGTATCCGCGGGCGACATAGCCCCTGGGCAGCGAGTTGATGTGTACTGACACGAAGAGGTCGGCCTTGGCCCTGTTGGCAATCTCGGCCCGCTGCCATAGTTCGAGAAACCGGTCGGTCCTGCGGGTATATACCACCTTCACGTCGGGACAGTTCTGCTCTATTACGCGTCCGAAGGCCAGGGCATATCGCAGGGTCAGTGTCTTCTCCTTCGACATACGTCCTACCGCCCCGGCGTCATGTCCGCCGTGGCCGGCATCGATGACGAGTGTAAAGCGCTTCGCAGCAGCGTCGATGGTCAGCGCCACACACAGCATTAATGTCAGTATGGCTGCCAGTCTTTTGTGTATCATTCGTGCAAAGGTACGGCTTTTCCGTCAATTATCCCGTAAAGAGGCATCAGTTTTATCATTTATTAAGTGTAGCTCCACACCGGCACCTTTGCTGTCGGCACCCATCGGCGGACAGACTTTAGTCAGCCACAGGTCGATGGAGGTGATGGCGGGAAACGTGCTGAGCAGTGCCCCGGCTATGCGCCCTGCCACGTGCTCCAGCAGTTGTGAGGGCACCGCCATCTCGCGGCGAACCACCTCGTAGGCGGCAGCATAGTCAAGGGTGTCGGCCACGTCGTCGCTCCTCATGGCCTCCTGCCAGGGGTAGCCTATGCGCAGCGTCACCTCATAGTCGCCCCCTACACGGCTCTCCTGCGGCAGCACGCCGTGGAAGGCCCTAAACCTGAGCCTCTCGATCCTGATGTACGTCTGCACCGTCATCGCTGCCATCGGCGCCTTCCGTGCCGTCGGTTACATATTTCTTCAGGGCGCGCTCCACGCCGTTCTTCCACGTGTTGATGTTCTCGCTCTGCAACTGCAGCGAGGACACCAGCTTGATAACGTGGTCGATGGGCATGCGGTAGCGCAGCACACCGCTGATGAGCTTGGCGTAGTTCCAGTACTCGGGGTTGAACTTCTCGCTCAGTCCCTCGACGGTGGTCTTGTAGCCGCGCTTGTTCTCAAACTGGAAGTCGTAGCGCTTTGTGCCGTCGGAGTTGACGCTCTTGATGATCTTGCCCTTGGTCACCGACTTGGGCAGCATGATGCCCTCCTCGTCGTCCTGCAGACCGGTGAAAATCTCATAGGGATAACCGTCTAACAGCCCCACCAGGGCCACCCATTTCTCCTTGTTGTTCTGAAACCTCACCACGTCGCACTCCAGAGCCTGGGGCCTGACCTCGGTCACCTCGGGATGGTGATTGCTCGCGGCGTTGTCAACGGCCTGTGCGGCCAGACTCAGCAGCCGGTCGGCATCGGCCTCACCGAGGGCCTTTACACAGCGGTCCAGGAGGCTGGCAACGGCAGTCTCGGCCATGGGCTTGTCGCCTTTCTGGCTGATGCGTGCCAGCGTCCGTGCCATCTGCGCCAGCTTTTCGTCTATCTTACTATTCTGCATCTGACTCATACCTCTTTATGTTTTTGCTGCAAATTTCGGTAAAAAAAACGACACGGCCAAATCTTTAGATAAAAAAAACAGTGTGAGTCAGTAAAATCAGTGCCTCCCCATGATGTTAGCCGGCGCACGCCCGGCGTCAATCTCGGCCTTCATAAAGTCCATATCGGCAGCCACATGGGCGAAGAAGCGGCGGTAGCCGCGGCACAGCCAGTTCAGGCCCGGCTGGCCGTAGCTGTCGGTCATGAGCCGGTTCTTGGGACACTCGCCGTGACAGGCCTTCAGCCACCGGCACTCGCGGCACTCTCGGGGCAGCGCGGCAAACTTACGGCGGCCGAACTGATGCTGGCGCTCGCTGTAGAGCATGGCGGCCAGCGGCTGCAGGCTGATATTGCCCAACCGATGGTCGGGCCGCACGAAGTGGTCGCACGAGTAGACAGAGCCGTCGGCCTCGATGACGGCAGCCTGACCGCAGGTGGCCGACATGGAGCAGACGCCCGGCGCTACGCCACACCAGTTGGCCAGGGTGGCATCGAACAGCTGCACAAACAGCCGCCCCACGTCCTGACGCACCCACTCGTCGTAGACGGCACAGAGGAAGTGGCCCCACTGGTCGGCGGTGATGCTACAGTCGGGCCGGTGGGCTTCGACGATGGGGGTAAACTGCAGAAACTCGCAGCCTATGTCGCGGAAGAAGTGGTAGAAAGCGGCAGGGTGGTCCACGTTGGCGGCGTTCACCGTGGCCATGGCGTTCCACTCCACGCCGTGGCGCTGCAGCAGGGCTATGCCCCGCATGACGTCGTGCCACGACGCGCCGCCCTGGCGGCTGCGGCGGTAGCTGTCGTGTAGCGGCTGCGGGCCGTCGATGGAGATGCCCACCAGGAAATGGTTGTCGGCCAGGAATCGGCACCACTCGTCGGTCAGCAGCGTGCCGTTGGTCTGCAGGCAGTTGTCGATGTAGCGGCCGTGGGCGTACCGCCGTTGCAGCTCCAGGGCTTTCTCGTAGAACGACAGCGGGCGTAGCAGCGGTTCGCCGCCGTGCCATGTGAAGAGCACCTGGCCGGCGGTCTGCGCCTCGATATACTGCTGTATGAACGTCTCCAGCAGCCGCTCATCCATCACCGCCCCGCTGCCCCGGCCTAAGTAGTAGCAGTACCGGCATGACAGGTTGCACCGGTCGCCCGCCGGTTTCGCCATGACATACACCGGGCGTTCAAACGCCCTGCTGGCCATATCGCTATTGCTCATTCTCTATCGGGTAGTTGGCGCTGGGCGTGCGCATCTGCCGCATCTGGCGCTCCAGCCGCTCCACCACCTCCGGATAGTCGGCAGCCAGGTTGTGCTGCTCCAGCGGGTCTTCCTTGATGCGGTACAGCTCCAGCGGTGCCCCCTTCTTTACCGTCACGCACTTCCACCCGCCGCTGCGTATGGCCCTCTGCTTGCCGGGAAACTCCCAGTAGAGGGGACGGCTGTCGGTGTCGATGTCCTTGCCGTAGAACAGCGGCGACACGTCCATGCCGTTGGTGTCGGAGGGCACGTTCTCAGGATGTCCTGCCAGCCGTGCCAACGTGGGCATGAAGTCGGGAAAGTACACCAGGTTGTCTATCTGCCGTGCCGGCACGCGCCCCGGCTGGTTCACGATGAGCGGCACGCGGATGCCGCCCTCATAGAGCTGCCCCTTGCGGCCCTTCAGCCCGGCCCCGCTGTTCAGCTCCTTCAGGGGTGCCATCACCGCCGCCCCGTTGTCGCTGGCAAAGATGACGAGGGTGTTCTCCCTCAGTGCCAGTGCGTCGAGGGTGGCCAGCAGGCGGCCTATGTGGTAGTCCATGTGGGTGACCAGGGCGGCATAGCGCTTGGTGTTAGCCGACCACTCCCCGTGCTCGTCATACCACGACGTGTCGTCGATGTTGTAAGGCTCGTGGGGCGCGTCGTAGCCGAGGAAGAGGAAGAAGGGCCGGTCCTGGTTGCGGTGTATGAAGCCGATGGCGTCGTCGGTCGATATTTCGGTGTTGTGGCGCACATGGGCGTC
>CAMNJY010000124.1 GCA_946541745.1 uncultured Prevotellaceae bacterium | reverse complement strand
AAAAATAACGATTTAATACAATACCGCCAAATAATTTTATCTTTTTTATCATTTCTCCTTACTCCCATCTCCTCTACCTCCATTACCTCCTTTACCTCCCCAACTCCTTTACCTCCTCACCTCCTTTACTCCTTCACCTCCCCAACTCCTTTACCTCCCCAACTCCTTTACCTCCTTTACCTCCCCAACTCCCCTAAAAAACCCAAATAAATTTGGTTTTTTGCGCACTTATTCGTACCTTTGCAGCCAAATTGAAAATAAACGTAGAAAAAACAATGGCAAAAGAACTGAAAGATTTGACAAAACGGGCCGATAACTACTCACAGTGGTACAACGACCTGGTGGTGAAAGCCGACCTCGCCGAGCAGTCGGCCGTTCGCGGATGTATGGTAATCAAGCCCTACGGCTATGCTATCTGGGAGAAGATGCAGCAGCAGTTGGACCGCATGTTCAAGGAGACGGGCGTGCAGAACGCCTACTTCCCCCTGCTCATCCCGAAGTCGTTCCTCTCGCGCGAGGCTGAGCACGTCGAGGGCTTCGCCAAGGAGTGCGCCGTGGTGACCCACTACCGCCTGAAGGCTGCCGACGGCGGTGTGGTGGTAGACCCCGCCGCAAAGCTGGAGGAGGAGCTCATCATCCGTCCTACCAGTGAGACCATCATCTGGAACACCTACAAGAACTGGATCCACTCATGGCGCGACCTGCCCCTGCTGTGCAACCAGTGGTGCAACGTGATGCGCTGGGAGATGCGCACGCGTCCGTTCCTGCGCACCAGCGAGTTCCTGTGGCAGGAGGGCCACACCGCCCACGCCACCCGCGAGGAGGCCGAACAGGAGGCCCAGCTCATGCTGAAGGTCTACGCCCGCTTCGCCGAAGAGTGGATGGCCGTGCCCGTGGTGCAGGGCGTGAAGAGTGAGACCGAGCGCTTCGCCGGTGCCCTGGACACCTACACCATCGAGGCCATGATGCAGGACGGCAAGGCCCTGCAGAGCGGCACCAGCCACTTCCTGGGCCAGAACTTCGCCAAGGCTTTCGACGTCACCTATCTCAACAAAGAGAACAAGCCCGAATACGTCTGGGCCACCAGCTGGGGTGTCAGCACGCGCCTCATCGGTGCGCTCATCATGACCCACTCCGACGACAATGGACTGGTGCTGCCCCCGAAGCTCGCCCCCATCCAGGTGGTCATCATTCCCATTGCCACCAAACCCGAGCAGATGGAGATTGTGAACCGCGAGGTGAAACCCATCATCGAGGGTCTGCAGAAGAAGGGCATCTCAGTGAAGTTCGACGACGCCGACAACAAGCGTCCGGGCTTCAAGTTTGCCGACTACGAGCTGAAGGGCGTACCCGTGCGTCTGGTGCTCGGCGCCCGCGACCTGGAGAACGGCACCATCGAGCTGATGCGCCGCGACACCCTGGAGAAGGAGACGCTGCCCTTGGAGGGCATCGTCGACCACGTGGAGCAGCTGCTGGAGGACATCCAGAAGAACATCTTCGAGAAGGCCTGCCGCTACCGCGACGAGCGCATCTACGAGTGCGACAACTACGAGGAGTTCAAGGAACGCATAAAAGACGGCGGCTTCTTCCTCTGCCACTGGGACGGCACGGCCGAGACCGAGGCCCAGATCAAGGAGGAGACGCAGGCTACCATCCGCTGCGTGCCCTTCGGCGTTGAGCAGACGCCCGGCGTGGACATGGTCAGCGGCAAGCCCGCTAAGTGCCGCGTCATCATTGCCCGCAGCTACTAACTGAGCATGAGACGACTTTTCAACACCCTTGCTGCCTGCATCGTTGCCCTCACGGCCTGTCAGGCAGCACAGATTGAGCGCAAGCAGCTGTTCGACAACGACTGGCTGTTTGCGCTCAACGATACGGCGTCGTGGCGCAAGGTCTGCCTGCCCCACGACTGGAGCATCGAGGCCAGCTTCGACGCGCAGGCCCCGGCAGGCAACGACGGCGGCTACCTGCCCACGGGCCGCGGCTTCTACCGCAAGACCTTTTCGCTGAGACGCGACTACGCGGGCCGACGCCTGCGCCTCTACTTCGAGGGCGTCTACATGAACGCCGAGGTCTACGTCAACGGTCAGCGCGCCGGCGGTCACCCCTACGGCTACTCGTCGTTCTTTGTCGACCTGACGCCTTTTTATAAAATAGGCACGAACACGGTCGACGTCCGCGTCGACAACTCCCGGCAGAAGAACTGCCGATGGTACAGCGGCTCGGGCATCTACCGCCACGTGTGGCTGCTCACGACGGGGCAGAGCTACATCGATGAGTGGAGCGTCGGCGTGACAAGCCAGGTTGAAAGCCAGAGCGCCACGGTGCAGGTCAGTGCCGACGTCGTCTTCGCCGACGGTCAGCGCAAGCCTGTCAGCAGGACACTCCACATCGACGCCCCCCACCTCTGGTCGCCCGACGACCCTTACCTCTACCACACCACCATTGAGGCAGAGGGCGACCGCCTGCCCGTCACCTTCGGACTGCGCACCGTCAGCTACTCTGCCACCAAGGGCCTGCTGCTCAACGGCGTGCCGACGGTGCTCAACGGTGCCTGCATACACCACGACAATGGCATTCTGGGAGCTGCCGCCTACGACGATGCCGAGCGCCGCAAGGTGCGGCTGCTCAAGGAGGCGGGCTTCAACGCCGTGCGCACGTCGCACAACCCGCCGTCGGAGGCGTTCCTCACGGCCTGCGACGAGCTGGGCCTGCTGGTCATCGACGAGGCCTTCGACGGCTGGCGCGAGTCGAAGAATGCCCACGACTACCACGAGCTCATCGACCAGTGGTGGCGCCAGGATCTGAGCGCCATGGTGCTGCGCGACCGCCTGCACCCCAGCATCTTCTGCTGGTCCATCGGCAACGAGGTCATTGAGCGCAAGAAGATCGAGGTGGTGCGCACCGCCCACCAGATGGCTACGCTCTGCCGCGAGCTGGACCCCGAGCGGCGCCCCGTCACGTCGGCACTCGCTGCATGGGATGCCGACTGGGACATCTACGACCCGCTGGCTGCCGAGCACGACATTGTGGGCTACAACTACATGATTCATAAGTCCACAGACGACCACCAGCGGGTGCCCTCGCGCGTAATGATGCAGACAGAGAGCTACCCCCGCGATGCCTGGCAGAACTACCGCAAGGTGGCCGACGAGCCGTGGGTCATCGGCGACTTCGTGTGGACGGGCATTGACTATCTCGGCGAGTCGGGCATCGGGCGCTGGTACTATGAGGGCGACACCCCCGGCGAGCACTACGAGCGCCCGCTCTTCCCCTGGCATGCTGCCTACTGTGGCGACATCGACCTGACAGGCCTGCGCAAGCCCATCTCGCACTACCGCGAAATGCTCTGGCGCGAGACACTCTCTTCTTCTTCCTCCCTCCTCCTTCCTCCTTCCTCCCTCCTCACCGTCTACATGGCCGTGCGTGAGCCCGACGGCTACGAGGCCACCATACATCCCGACAGCCACCACGGACCTGTGCGCGAGACGCTCTGGGGCACGTGGCCCACCTTCGAGAGCTGGAACTGGCCGGGCTGGGAGGGGCGCCCCATCGACGTCGAGGTCTACAGCAAGGCTCCCGCCGTGCGCCTGCTGCTCAATGACGAGTTGATTGCAGAGAAACAGAACAGTGCCGATAACGCCTACCGCCTCGTCTTCACCCTACCCTACCAGCCCGGCACGCTGCGCGCCGAAGCCGTGGCCGCGACAGACTTAACGACCGGACCGGCAACTACCGTTCTCCGCACTGCCGCCTCGCCTGCCGCCATCCGCCTGACAGCCGACCGCCAGCAATTGGCAGCCAACGGGCAGGACCTGGCCTTCGTCACCGTGGAGCTGACCGATGCCGACGGCACCCTCAACCCCATTGCCGACAACCTGCTGACGGCCACCCTTAGCGGCGATGCCGACCTGCTGGCCTTCGGCAATGCCGACATCAAGGATGCCACGCCCTACACTCACCCCTTCTGCGATTCACCTGACTTGAATGCCTCGCGGACGAAGTCCCAACGCCTGGATCACCACGCCTGGAAGGGCCGTGCCCTCATCGTCGTCAAGGCTCGCCAGAAGCGAAGCTCCGTCCGCCTCACCGTCAGCAGCAAGGGTCTGAAGCCAGCCACCGTCACCCTGCACTTGAACTAACGCTACGGCACTAAAACAACACTAAAACAGCACTATTTTAGAAGCAAAATCCGACATTTCGCGTCTAACTAACTGATTTACACGGTGTACACTCGGGATAAATAGTCCAGTCACAGGTCACCATGGAAGATTGATTTGTAAAGGAGCTGTAGGATGCCAAGGCGCGAAGCCGGTATCCGACTGCCGTGTTCTGGTACGGTAGTTCCAGACCGCCGGTTTATGTTCCCTGTCGAAGGCCACGAACTCTTCGTAGGTTGGTTTTCGGCCCGTTGCCAGCAGCATCACGCGGTTATAGATGGCCTGACGGCTGGGGGCGTTAAATGGTGCATCATTGTTACGCATCATGCTCTCCTCGGTGGGGCGGAACATGCCTTTGTAGAACGTATAAGCTCCCTCGTATGTGCCGACTCTTTCGTTCGCGAACTCCGGGTCAGCAACAAAGCGGCTCCAGATGACCTTCGTCGGATCGCGCTCTGCATCCACGTTCATATAGTAATCGTAGCCATGACGCTCTTGCAGCCACTTCGCGTCATGAGGCGTTGCCGACCCTTCGCCCACGCTGACATATTCGTCCGCCAGTTTGGCAAAAGCATGCCCAACGGCCTCGTGCACCAATACCAAGCGGAAGGTCTCACTCTTCAGGCTGTCGATGACGGGACAAAGCGAGATGGAATAGTTGACGGGCGGCTGCTCGTCAGGATTGAAGAACATGTAAGTGATTCCCCTGTACATGTTGCTGTTCAGGATAACTACAGAGAAGGTGTTCAGGGAGTCTATAGCTCCTACCCGCCTGACATACTTCACCACGGTCTTCGTATCCATGCTGATGGCCATCGTCTGGTGTGACGGCATCGTGTGGATAGCCGTCTCATAGCCTTCAGCAAAGATGTTGTGCTTCGAAACAGCAGTAACGGCATACACATCAAAATAGTCGCGCAGAGACTTGAGAGGCTCTTCGCTGAAGAGGTTCTCCATCGTCTGGTTCATCACTCGGGCGTAGGTGCTGTCGTTGATGTCCCTGTCCTGGAAACCGTCGCCCATCAGCACAATGGGAATACCCTTGCCACGTGTCGACTTGTTCAGCTGCTCCACCTTGCCATCGGCCGAGTAGTCGACGGAGCTATAACCGTCGCTCATGCCCGCCTGATGAATAAAGAGGGTGTCGAGCAGGAGGGGATTGCCTTGGTCATCCTGCATCCCCAGGAAGAAAGTGCCATCACGGGCACTATGGTCCGTGTTAGGCAAAACAGTGAGAGGACTGATGCTGCCTGTGTGCTCAGCAGCACGCGCCTGGCGCGCACTCGCCTTTAGTTCAGAAATCCAGTCTTCCATGCCGAGAGACCTGTAGAGCTTCAGGGAGTTCTCTTCCATGTTGGTTCGGAACTTGATGTTGATAGTTCCTCCCTCGGGTGGCAACGTGAGTTCCTCGTCGTCGAAGACAGCATACTCGCTACGCTGCGTGACAGTGACAGTACGATGCTTGCCGCCAGAGAAGATTTTCATCGTTGCCGTCCTGAGGGCTTTCGTGCGGTTGGTCTGTGTCGTTGAAACGGTGATGGTGTTAGCCCCCTCACCACCTTTCTGGGGGGAGAAAGTCAGCCACGGAGCCGAACAGGAGGCAGTCCAATCGCCATCAGCAATGAAGTTGATGTCACTGCTCACGTTAGCCACAGCATATAGTTCTGCCGTCTCGCCCGACGAGAGTGAGACGCCCCCCACCTCATCTTCTGCACAGCCAGCCAGCAGCATGAGCGACCATGCCAGCATGGCTGTTTTCGTCGGCAAGAAGGTGTGAATAACGGTTCTTGCGTTTCCAATCATCATAGCTACAACAGGGAAAGCAACAGGCCCGCTGACACCAGGAGGCCATAGATGAAGATGTTGCGGGCCGTCTCGCCGAGACACTGGTTCAGTGCTTTACCCTGCCAGATGGTGCGCATCTTGCGGCAGGTCTTGAAATGCAGGTACAGATAGCCCAACGGGAGGACGGCAGCCAGCCAGTGACCATCAAGGGCAAAGACAAACCCCAGGAGGCACGCCACGATGCCAACGCCAAGATAAAGACGGAGGGTGAGCTCCGGGCCGATGCGCACGACGATGGTGCGCTTGCCCGCCTGACGGTCGGTGTCGCGGTCGCGGAAGTTGTTGACCAAGAGCAGCGCATCGATGACCAGCCCGCAACAGAGCGACGCCACGAGCACCTGCGGGGTGACGGTGCCGGTCTGCAGATAGTAGGTGATGCAGACGGGCACGAGCCCGAAGAACACGAGCACGAGCAGGTCGCCCAGGCCCATGTAGGACAGGTGGGTGGTATAGAGAAAGCAGAAGAGTACGCAGAGGGCGCCAATGAGAATCATGGGCCAGCCACCATAATAAATTAGCGGCAGACCGACGAGGCAGGCCAGCACGGTGGTAATGCCGATGGCCACCTTCATGGCTCCGACACTGACCCACCCCTGCGAGCAGGCCCGTTCAGGCCCGAGGCGCGTCTCGCGGTCGTCGGTGCCCTTGAGGTAGTCAAACAGGTCGTTGATGAAGTTGGCATCGATCTGCATGATGAAAGCGAAGAGGAAGCAGAGAAGGGCGGGGGGAAATGAAAAATGAAAAATGAAAAATGAAAAATGAGCATCGGCGATGGCGAGTGCCAAGCCTATCATGACGGGAACGGCGGCCCCGGCCAGCGTTTTGGGTCTGGCGGCGAGCAGCCACGCCTTGAAAGAGTTCTTTTTTGGGTTCATTGGGTCACTTTTTTCTTAAAACGCTTGCAAAAGTAATCATAATTTTGTATATTTGCAAGCGAAAAGGAGAAAAACTATGCTAAAGAATACAGCAAGCCTGGACTTGGTGGAGTTTATTGAGACTCAGATACTGCCGCAGTATGCACAGTTCGACAAGGCACACAATCTGGAGCACGTCACGCGCGTGATAAGGCGCTCGCTGGAATTGGTGCGCCAGACGGGAGCCGACATCAACATGGTCTACACCATTGCAGCCTACCACGACATCGGCATGTCGGGGCCCCGCGCCATCCACCACATCACGGGCGGAAAGATACTGGCTGCCGACACACGGCTGAAGCGCTGGTTCACTGCCGACCAGATCAAGATTATGAAGGAGGCCATTGAGGACCACCGGGCCTCGGCATCGCACGCCCCGCGCAGCATCTACGGCAAGATTGTGGCCGAGGCCGACCGCGACCTGGTGCCTGAGGTGGTGTTCCGCCGCACCGTTCAATACGGTCTGGCCAACTATCCCGAGCTGGACAAGGAGCACCAGTGGCTGCGCTTCAAGGAGCACATGGACAACAAGTACAGCCAGAACGGCTACATGCGCCTCTGGATTCCGGGATCGCCCAACGAGCAGGGTCTGCGCGTGGTGCGCGACATCATTGCCTCGCCAGCCCGCCTGCGTGAGGAGTTTGAGCG
>CAMNJY010000123.1 GCA_946541745.1 uncultured Prevotellaceae bacterium | reverse complement strand
TCGCCCGCCACAGATGCGGGCGAGGGCGCCCGCGTTCCCGGACAAGCAGTGATATATGAGTCGCTACCAGAATAGCATTATATATAATAAGGTGAAAGCAACGTTGGCAAGACACATCATACTGACAGCCGTGGTGCTGATGCTCGCGGCATGCGCCGAAACGAAATTCGTACCCGATGGGAGCTACCTGTTAGACAGGGTAAGCCTGACGGTGGAAGGCGGCGACTACGGCGACCTCAACGCTGGCAGACTTAGGGGCTATGTGCGCCAGCAGCATAATGCCCGGTGGTTTTCAGTGGCCAAGCTGCCGCTGATGACCTACTCGATGGCGGGCCGCGACTCTGCCCGGTGGGTGAACCGCCTGCTGAAGAACATCGGCGAGGCGCCGGTGGTCTACGACTCGCTTTTGGCGGTGCAGACCTGCAACGACCTGCAGCAGATGCTGCGTAACAACGGCTATCTCGACGGTAAGGTGGAGTTGTGGGTTCGCACCAAAGGCAAGAAGCTGAAGGCGGACTACAGGCTTTTCCCTGGTCAGGCATACACGCTGGGCACCGTACACTACGATATCAGGGGACTGGCCGACGCCGACGCGGCAGCACTTGCCGACCGCCAGACGTGGGGCCTGCAGACCGGGCAGCAGTTCGTGGTCGACAGGCTTGACCAGGAGCGCAAGCGCATGACCCAGTGGCTGGCCGACAGAGGCTATTACCGGTTCCACAAGGAGTTCATACGTTTCCAGGCCGACACGACAGGCACCGGCGGCAAGGTCAACCTGAAGCTCACACTGAGTGCCGACAAGACTGCCGAGGGCCGTGATACCATGCACACACGCTACAAGGTGAGGCACGTCAGCTATGAGAGCGGCAACCCCCAAGACACCGCCATACACCTGAGGCACGGGGTGCTCACGGAGAGCACCTACATCAAGGAGAACGGCTACTATTCAGGCAGCGACCTGCAGAACACCTACAACCACTTCGGGCGGTTGGGAGCGGTGAGATACACCAACATCAGTTTTGCCAACGTGGCCGACACGGCTTTGCTCGACTGCCACATACAGCTGCAGACCAACAAGCCGTCGACCCTCAGTTTCCAGCCCGAAGGCACCAACACGGCCGGCGACTTAGGAGCGGCCGCCACGCTGACCTACCAGAACCGCAACCTCTTCAGAGGGGCCGAGAACCTGACGGTAGAGCTGCGCGGTGCCTATGAGGCTATCAAGGGCCTTGAAGGCTACAGCAACCAGGACTTCGTAGAGTACAGCCTGGAGACGAGGCTGAAGTTTCCAAGGTTTATCATGCCCTTCCTGAGCTATGATACCCGCCGCAAGGTAAACGCCACCAGCGAGGTGTCGCTGATGTACGACTTGCAGGACCGTCCCGAGTTTCACCGGCGACTACTCTCCGCAGTGTGGCGCTACCGGTGGGCACCTGCCGGGCGCAACTGGCAGTACCAGCTCGACATGCTCGACCTGAACTATGTGTTCATGCCGTGGATCAGCAGCACCTTCCAGCAGATGTACCTTGACGACGTGTCGTCGCGCAATGCCATTCTGCGTTACAATTACCAGGACTTGTTTATCACTAAGATCGGCTTCGGGTTTGCCTACAACAATGGCGTGACGGCCCTGAAGACCAACATAGAGACTTCGGGCAATGTGCTCAATGCAGCCACGTCGCTCTTTGGGGCCTCTACCAACGAGCTGGGGCAAAACCGGGTGTTCAACATAGCCTACGCCCAGTATGTGAAAGGCGACATCGACTTCACCCGCTACCTGAGACTTGACTATACCAATCAGCTGGTGTTCCACATAGGCCTTGGCATTGCCTATCCCTACGGCAACTCCCGGCTGTTGCCTTTTGAGAAGCGCTACTTCTCGGGAGGTGCCAACTCCGTCAGGGGATGGTCGGTTAGGGGGCTCGGCCCGGGCAAATACAAGGGGCACGACGGGCGCATAGACTTCATCAACCAGACGGGCGACATGAAGCTGGACCTGAACCTGGAGTATCGCACCCACCTGTTCTGGAAACTCGACGGCGCGCTGTTTGTGGACGCGGGCAACATCTGGACGCTCCGCTCCTATGAGGACCAGCCCGGCGGACAGTTCACGCTGAAAGACCTGCCTAACCAGATAGCGGTAGGCTATGGCATGGGGTTTCGCTTCAACTTCGACTACTTTATCGTGCGCTTTGACTTAGGCATGAAGGCCGTCAACCCTGCCTATGAGGAAGAGGGCGAAGAGCACTTCCCCGTCATTCATCCCCGGCTGAGCCGCGACTTTGCCTTTCACTTCGCGGTAGGCCTTCCATTTTGACGAGGTATTGGCCTTGGCGCTCAATGACGGTGAGCAGAAACTCTGCCTCGTCCACAAGCCGCATGGGACGCCCTATGCTGTCTTTCTGCAGATAGTTGCCCACAGCTACAGTGACGGTGGCCGTCGTGTCGTCTGTCCACTCCAGGCCGGTAATGTCGGCGGTGGCCAGGGCCTGCTGGGCATTCAGCTGGTCTACGTCCTGCTGGGTGATGTTGCTGGCGGCAAATTGCAGCCAGCGTAGCGACTCCGGCGTCGCCATTGGCAGTGCCGTCTTGAAGTCGTAGTTGAAGTAGGCTTCGGCAAATCCTTTAGCCCTGTCGGCGGCTTGGGTGTCGGGGGTTGTATGGCGTTCTGTACAGGCGGCCGTCAGCAGCGTGGCGGCAATGAGTAGGGTTTTCTTCATGTGTCCAAAGTCTTAACAAAGTACAAAGGTAGGAAATATTTATCAACCAAAGGCCCTTTACACCATTAAAAAATAATAAATGTGAGTAGCAATGCGGTATGAATTATGAATAATTTTGTACTTTTGCAGAAAATAATCGCTAAAATGCTAAAGTTTATATCCTTTGGAAGCGGTAGCAGCGGCAATTGCTACTACCTCTACACCGAAACGGAAGGGTTGATAATAGATATAGGAGTAGGCATACGGACGCTAAAGAAGCAATTCAGGGACTTCGGGCTGAGCCTGAGTTCCATACACTATGTGCTGATCACTCACGACCATGCTGACCACATCAAATCGGTGGGCAGCCTTAGTCATGAGTACCACCTGCCTATCTACGCCACCGAGAAAGTGCATGCCGGCATCGACCGCAACTACTGCGTACAGCGCAAGCTGCCGCCCGCGATGAAGCGGCGTGTGGTGCCGGGTGAGCCTTTAGAGCTGGGAGCCTTTCGTGTGACGCCCTTCTCCGTGCCTCACGATGCCAGCGAGAACGTGGGCTACCAGATAGAGGCCGAGGGCATCACGTTCTGCATCATCACCGACGTGGGAGCCATCACCGACGAGGTGAAGACCTATATCCAGCGGGCCGACTATCTGGTGATAGAGGCCAACCACGACGAGGAGATGCTTATGCACGGCCCCTATCCCTACCCCCTGAAGGAACGCATACAGAGCACCACGGGCCACCTGAGCAACAAGGATTGCGGCGTGGCCATCGCCGAAAACATGAAGGAGGGTCTGAAGCATGTCTGGCTGTGTCACCTCAGCGAGGAGAACAACCATCCTGAGCTGGCGCGTAAGACAGTGGAGACCATACTCCGCCAGTATGGCATCGTGGTGGGCAAGGACCTGGAGATGGAGGTGCTGAAGCGCAACACCCCCACCGGCATCTACGAGCTGCAGGTGTAGGTTGGCGACGGGGAAATGTTAAAAATCAACAAGCGCCGTAAAATTGTCGGCGGTTCAAGCCGCCTTCTGCAATTCTTTTTGTAACTTTGCAAGCCATAAGGGTCGTACCTGATAGATCGGGATACTCTACAATAAAATTTAAAACCTCGGGTTGACTTCTTTTGTCAATGGCGGGCCATGTTATTACCCTGTATAGGGGAGCTTCAAAAGAGCCGGTGGATTACAACGACGGAGAGCGCCCAAATCGTGTGAAACAGGAGTTTTCACCAAATCATCGGTACGACCCTCTTTTTTGTTTGCATGAGTCAATTAACCAATAAAAGTAGTATAGCAATGTTTTCCGGTATCATAGAAGAGTTTGCCACCGTCGTCGCCATCAGTCGCGACCGCGAGAATATAGACTTCACGCTGACCTGCTCGTTTGTCGACCAACTGACGGTAGACCAGAGCGTAGCCCATAACGGCGTCTGCCTGACGGTGGTCGATATCACCTTGCCTGAGGAGGCTTCGGGCACAGTACCCACCTATGTCGTCACCGCCATGAAAGAGACGCTCGACCGTTCCAACTTAGGACTGCTGAAAGTGGGCGACAAGGTGAACGTGGAGCGCTCCATGCTGATGAACGGCAGGCTGGACGGCCACATCGTGCAGGGGCACGTTGACCAGACGGCCCGCTGCATTGCCATGGACGATGCCGGCGGCTCTACCTACTTCACCTTCCAGTATGAGTTTGACGCCGAAAAGGCCCGCCACGGCTATTTCACCGTCGATAAGGGGTCGGTCACGGTCAACGGCGTTTCGCTGACGGTCTGCAATCCCACCCGCGACACCTTTCAGGTGGCCATTATTCCCTACACTTTCGAGCACACTAACTTTCAGGATATCCGCGTGGGGAGCGTCGTCAATCTTGAGTTCGATATTCTTGGCAAGTATATCGCCCGGCTACAACAGCTGACGAACGACGAGGGGTGAAGCATTGGCTTCACCCCTCGTTCGTTAGCGTCTGAGCCATACCTGCGAGTTCAGTCCGCTGGGTACTGGCTCCCATTGGTCGTAGAGCGTTTTCTTGTAATTGATGTCTACGACGTTGATTTCCTCCATCTTGCGCCACTTCACGCCGCGACGGTCAAGGTCGCTGATGCGGTTGGCGGGCAGGTTGGTCACCTCTATGCGCAGTTCGTTGTCGCCCACCTTGAGGGCCTGCTGGCAGTCCAGCACGAAGGGTACGCTCCAGGCGCAGCCAATGAATTGGCCGTTGATGTAGACGCGGGCCGATTCGCGCACGTCGCCGAGATCAATCTTCCACGGCCCTTTGGGCTCTGCTTTCTTCGACAGCTTAAAGTGGGCGGTGTAGATGCCGGTGCCCATGGTCACCCTTGCTGAGTCGTCAATGGTCTCCCAGGTCTGGAGCTTGTCAAGCGTAAAGCTCTTGGCCACCCGGGGGGCTTCGTCGGTGAAGGTCAGCGTCCACGGACCCTCGATGAGGATATCAGGGTGGTGTTTGGTGAAGGGTGAAGGGTGAAGGGTGGTCTTTGGTGAAGGGTGAAGGGTGAAGGGTGAAGGGAGAATAGATTGATTGTAGGTTTGCAGAATCATCGACTCGCCGCTGCGCAGGCTGATTTTTATGCCAGCTTCGTCAAACTCGGCGGGGGTAATGTCGCCGTTCAGGGGGTTGAACCATACGGCCTGCTTGTAGTCGATGGCCAGTGGCTCTATGGCGTTGATGTCGTTCGGTGTGAGATTGGCTATGAAGTAGTGATAGCCTGTGGCGTTGCTGCGGCGTATGGCCTTCAGTCCGCACTCCGTCTTCATCGGCTCGGGCTTGGCGGCTGTCCTGAGGGCTGTGGCATCTATATTATAAAAGATGTGTGCCCCCTGTGCTTTCAGCTGTGCGATGTGGTCTTTGACGGCCTGGGGCATGTTGCCGCTGCCGGGTATGATGAGTCCTTTGTAGCTGGTGCCGGCCTTGGTGACCAGCCGTCCGTTCCTGTAGCTCACCCCCATCAGCAGCCGCTCAGAGATGTAGTCGCAGTCGAAGCCCGCACGGTCGATGTCGAGGATGGTCTTGATAAACTCCGGCGCCAGCTTGCCCATGGCGTGGATAGAGAACTGCATCAAAAGCTTGCCGGTGTTCTTCTGCCACATGTCGCGCACGGGCAGCAGCACGAGGAAGTCGTTGTCGGGCTGTCCCCACTGCAGGAACGACTGGCAGCGCTCCACATACTGCATAAAGTAGGGAGCGTCTCGCCATATTGAGTTGGTAGGGCTCATGTCGATAGAGGCATAGAACTTCCAGCCCGGCCACACATCGTCCTTGGGGCTATAGGCCGTGCCGTGGAAAAACATGTGGTTGACGCCGGCGCAGAACATCAAGTCGAGGTCGGGCTTCAGCTGCGACAGCGACGTGCGGAAGTGCTCGGTGAGCCAAGTGAAGGTCTCGCTCGACGTGTAGGGCTTGCCGCAGACATGGGCGGCCGACGGCGCATACTTGAACATGGAGTAGTCGGAGTCGTTCTTGCGCGTCTTCCCGGGGTCGGTGCGCAGGCCGCGGATGCCGAAGTCGGAGAGTCCGAAGCCCTCAATTTCGGGTATGTCTACGGCAGCGTAGCAGTCAATCAAGTTGGCAGGCGAGCCGTGAGCCTGATTGCGGGTGATGGCGCCGTGCGAGTGGGCCCAGGCTGTCCACTGCTCGGTGAAGTTCTCTAAAAGCAGGTCGCCGAGGGTCTCACGGTAGTCGCTGACCACCTCTGGAATACCGGCTTTCAGCTGCCACAGGTATTCTTCGAGCTTATAGCCGCGGCGCTTCTCAAACTCCTCAAAGAGCGTGGGCGTCCACGTGGCGTCGGCCACTTCATAGCTGTCGTTAAAGAAGGTGTGCGGATAGGGCGTCTTGGTGCGCTCAAAGGCTTGCTCTATGTGGCGGAGGTAGTTGGCCACGGCGTTGCGGTCGAAGTGGTCGATGACCAGTCCCTCGCCGCCGGGGGCGGCACGCTTCACCTTCATCACGCCGTAGCGGGCGTAGAGGGCTATGATGAGGCAGTGCTCACCTAACGTCTGACGGGGTTTCTCGTAGTTCAGCTTGCCGTCTTTCACCTTGTCGGTGATGTCAATGCCCTTGATGCTGCGCCATTTGCCGTCGCGAAACTCCTCGGCCCACGCTTTGGCATCGCGCTTCTCGCCTTCGGGAATCCAGTTGGGGAAGGCCATCACCTTCACCAGTTTGCAGTATTTAGCGTCTTTCTCGGGTGCCGACAAGTCCAGGTCTTTAATGGGCGCCGTCTTTGTGGGCATCACGGCACGCTCCACAAAGACCATTTTCGAGGCACTCTCCCCAAACGGCACCCACGGGCCGCCGAAGGGCCAGCCCGTGCCGGTGGCCATGTCCAGCTCTATGCCGTTCTGCCTGCACTGTTCCTGGGTGTAGCGCAACATCTCCATCCACTTGTCGCTCAGATAGGGTATGTTGTTCTTGTCGTTGCCTTGCACGCCGTAGAGGGGCGTAATCTCTACCGCCCCTATGCCGTGGTCAGCATACTGCTTGAGGTTCCACTGTAGGTTCTCCTTGTCAACGGCCGACCCTAACCACCACCAGCGGGTGCCGGGTTTAGCCTCACGGGTGGCGGAGGGCCACGACGGTGTGGCGGCGTTTTGGGCCGATATGCCCTGTACGGAGAGGTATTGGGCGAATACGCCCAGTGCAAAGATTAAAGCCTGTTTTTTCATGTCAGTTGCCATCGGGTTTTTGGTTTTCGGTCATTGGGGAGGGAACCCACTTGAAGGTCTGCCAGTCGTCGGGGTGGGCGGGGTCGAAGTCCTGCCAGTCCTGCCGCAGATATTTCACGAGGGGCAGCTGCAGCTGCTTCATGCCCATGACCACGCACTTGGCCACCTCGTAGGCACCGTAGGGGTTGAAGTGGGTGTTGTCGGCCAGTTCG
>CAMNJY010000122.1 GCA_946541745.1 uncultured Prevotellaceae bacterium | reverse complement strand
TCTTCTCCTTACTCTTGTTCACATAGAACAGAATGTTAAAAGTACTTCTCATGTTCCTTACTCCTTTTTAATTTTGGCTGCAAAACTACTATGTTTTTTGGCATCCATCGCTATGCAAAATGTAGCAGTTTGCGGAATAAGAACGGGTTACGATTTGGCATTCTATCTCCTTCACCAATCCTCCCAATTTTGCATTGTCCCTATTTTTGAACTTCCACGTTCTTCCCCTCTTTGCCTTTATTTCTGGCCGAATTGCGTTAATCTTCCAAAATCGCTTTCTTTTTACAAGCTTTTTTGCTAACTTTGCACACAAGATGAAGACATTTGAGGAATTAGGCGTCAGCGAGCCTATTCGCCGCGCCATTGAAGAGATGGGATTTGTGCAGCCCATGCCTGTGCAAGAGGAAGTGATACCCTACCTGCTTGAAGACGGTCAGCGCGACGTCATTGCCCTGGCCCAGACGGGTACGGGCAAGACGGCCGCCTTCGGCATTCCGCTGCTGCAGCGGTTAAACGGCCCCTCCAGCCCCACCCCCATAGGGAGGGGAGGTCTTAAGGGCGATGGACTGCCGCAGGCCCTGGTGCTCTCGCCGACGCGTGAGCTGTGTCTGCAGATAGCCGACGACCTGCGCGACTTCTCGCGCTACATGGCCGACATCCACGTGGAAGCCGTCTACGGCGGCGCGGCCATAGAGCCGCAGATGCGCGCCCTGCGCAAGGGTGCCCACGTCATTGTGGCCACACCGGGCCGCCTGATAGACCTCAAGAACCGTGGCTATGCCCACTTGGAGGGCGTGACCAACATCGTGCTCGACGAGGCCGACGAGATGCTGAACATGGGCTTCTCTGACAGTATCAACGACATCTTCGAGTCGCTGCCCGACGACCATGCCACGCTGATGTTCTCGGCCACCATGAGCCGCGAGGTGGAGCGGGTGGCCAAGAAGTATCTCCACCACTACGAAACCATCGTGGTGGGGTCGCGCAACGAGGGCGCCGAGAACGTAAACCACGTCTACTACATGGTGCAGGCCAAGGACAAGTATCTGGCCCTGAAGCGCATCGTGGACTACTACCCCAAGATTTTCGCCATCATCTTCTGCCGCACCAAGCTGGAGACCCAGGAGGTGGCCGACAAGCTCATCAGGGACGGCTACAACGCCGAGGCCCTGCACGGCGACCTGTCGCAGCAGCAGCGCGACCTGACGATGCAGAAGTTCCGCCAGCACACCGTGCAGCTCTTAGTGGCTACCGACGTGGCCGCCCGCGGCCTCGACGTCGACGACCTGACGCACGTCATCAACTTCGGACTGCCCGACGACATTGAAAACTACACCCACCGCTCGGGCCGCACCGGGCGGGCCGGCAAGAAGGGCACCAGCATCTCCATAGTCCACACCAAGGAGAAGCACAAAATCAGGGGCATAGAGAAGGAGATAGGCAAGAAGTTTGTGGAGGCGCAGATGCCTACGGCCGAGGAAATCTGCAAGAAGCAGCTCTACAAGGTGATGGACCAGATAGTGAAGACCGACGTGGACGACGACGAGATAGGCCCTTTCATGGACGACATCAACCGCTACTTCGAGTATATCGACAAGGAGGAAATCATCAAGAAAATCGTCTCTCTGGAGTTTGGCAAGTTCCTGGCCTACTACGCCGACGCGCCCGAGATAGAGAAGGTGGCCGAGGAACGGGGAAAGAGAAAGGAGGACCGGGTACAGACCGACCGCCAGAAACTGCAGAACAAGGCGCAGAAGGGCTACAAGCGGCTGTTTATCAACTTAGGCAAGAAGGACGGCTTCTTCCCCGGCGTGCTGATGCAGACGCTGAACCGCTATGTTGGCGGCCGCCAGGAGGTGGGCCACATCGACCTGCTGGACACCATCGCCTATTTTGAAGTGCCCGAGAAGGACGCACGCAAGGTGATGACCCAGCTGACGGGCATACGCTTCAAGGGCCGCCAGGTGCGCTGCAACGATGCCGACGACACGCAGAAGCGCGACTTCGCCGGCAGGAAGGACGACCGTCGCCGCCCGCTGAAGAAGAAGAAGCCTCAAGAACTGAAAGGCGACGAGCCCGACTTCAGTGAAGAAGGTTGGGCCCGCCGCCGTCCTAAGAGGAAGTAGACTTACAGCGTATTCCTGCTGCTATTTCACGTAAACCACGGCCAGACGGTTGGAGGTGACACCCTGCACACCCTTGCCGGTAGCCTCGTCGATGATGACGCCGTTGCCCTTCAGGTAGTCGGCCACAACGTCGGCACGAGCCTGCGACAGACGGTCGTTGAGCTCCTTGGAACCCTCAGGCGAGCAAGTACCCACCACCTGTACGTGGCGGCCGGCCTTGATGTTGTCGAGGGCCTTCTTGGCATCGGCGGTCAGGATTGACTTACCCTGCTGGAAGGTGACAAACACGAGGTTGTCGATACGGATTTCCTGAACGCTCTCGGTGTGGGTGGGCACTTCCTTGATGACCTCCTTGACCACTTCCTTGACCACCTCCTTGGGCTTGGCAGCCAGCTGGGCGCGCAGGTCGTTGATTTCGTTGTTCAGATCGTCCACGTTCAGCAACTTGAAGTTGTGCGTGCCGTTAGAGGTCTTGAACTTGTAGTTCATACCCACCATCAGCATCGGCAGGGCGTAGTTCTTGTTGAAGCGCACGCAGTCGCCGGGACCGGGCGTCAGGTTCCACACGATAGCGGGCTCGGCATAGAGCTGCCAGGCGCGCTTCTGACCCAGGTTCCAGGCAAAGATGAGGCCCGTCTTGCAGGTCAGCTCGTCGTCGTCGCCCATGTTCTCGTCGAGTATCAGGTCAGGGTCGCCATAGATGATGCCCTTGGCCATACCGATTTCTGAACTCAGCTCGAAGCGGCGCTGCGGGTCGTAGTCCGTGAAGATGTTCACAAAGTTGGTGGTGAAGTTGACACCGTAGTTAATGCCCTTGAAGAAGGTGTGGCTGTTGGCAAAGCCGTTGTCGCCCATGGCCGTCTGAATTTCCAGGTTGGCACCCCATACGGGGCTGAACAGCTTGCCCAGCTTCAGGCCGAACATGCCGTTGAGCGGGAACACGGGGCTGAAGCGCAGATTGGTAGACCCGCCAACCTCGGCACCCAGATAAACGTTGTCAAGAATCTTGGCCTTCTGGTATGCAACCTGTGCATGAAGGCTACTCATGCCCAACGCGAGCATGGAAACGGTAAATAACAATTTCTTCATAATCAAACTATTTAAAAAAATACTTTCTCTAATTCACTCATGGAACAGCTCTCAACAGCCATCGATTTAAAAACGCTGCAAAATTAGACATTTCTTTTCAATTATTTCGTAAAAGTAGGAAAGAGAGGGCTTGAATTAACAGACATTAACCCTCAGACCTGCTCTTTGCTGACGATTTTGCGCCGAAAGGCTATTTTTCCTGAAAAAAAGACCGCCAACTACAAAAAATCTTTGTAACTTTGCGCGAGTAAACAAAATAACGCATAAAAACCCAAGGAGAATAATATGAAGAAGCACCTACTCTTTGTACTGACACTACTCACGGCCTGCGCCACAACGTGGGCCGAGGACGGCAGCCGCCTGTGGCTACGCTATACGGAACTCAACAAGGCCAAGGTCACGGGGCCGGCCTGCACGGCAGCCGACGAGCTGCACAAATACTACAGCGGGCCGGAGGCGCGGCTGGTCATCGACCCGACAGTGGCCGACGACGAGGGATACGTCGTCAGCGGCAGCACCGTCAGGGCACGCACCGAGCGGGGACTGCTCTACGGGGCCTACGCCCTGCTGCGCGGCGAGAGCGGCAGCTCGCAACCGTTCTACCGGCTGCGCATACTCAACCACTGGGACAACCTGGACGGCTCCGTGGAGCGGGGCTACGCCGGACGGAGCATCTTCTGGCCCGACTTCAACCCGCAGCATGTCAGGGACTACGCACGCGCCAACGCCTCGATAGGCATCAACGGCACGGTGCTGAACAACGTGAACGCCTCGCCCAAGATGCTCTCGCCCACCAATATTGCCAAGGTGAGGCAGATAGCCGACATACTGCGCCCCTACGGCATCAAGGTCTACCTGTCGGTCAACTTCGCATCGCCCATGGGCCTGGGACGGCTCAAGACCGCCGACCCGCTGAACCCGCAGGTAAGGCGATGGTGGAAGACGAAGACCGCCGAGATTTACAAAGCCATACCCGACTTCGGCGGCTACCTGGTGAAAGCCAACAGCGAGGGCCAGCCCGGCCCCGGCGACTACGGGCGCAGCCATGCCGACGGTGCCAACATGCTGGCCGAGGCCGTGGCGCCCTACGGCGGCATCATCATGTGGCGCTCGTTCGTCTACGGTGCCAACCACAAGGGTGAAGACCGCGTGAAGCAGGCCGTATCGGAATTTCTGCCCTGCGACGGACAGTTCCGCGACAACGTCATACTGCAGTCAAAGAACGGCCCCCTGGACTTCCAGCCCCGCGAGCCTTACGCCCCCATCTTCGACAACATACGCCACACGCCGCAGATGGTGGAGCTGCAGATC
The DNA here is from genome assembly GCA_946541745.1 of uncultured Prevotellaceae bacterium. GTDB lineage: Bacteria > Bacteroidota > Bacteroidia > Bacteroidales > Bacteroidaceae > Prevotella. The sequence goes on along the minus strand of CAMNJY010000122.1, from coordinate 3,150 downwards.
ACGCAGGAGTATCTGGGACAGTCGCGCCACCTGGTGTACCTCGCGCCCATGTGGCGTGAGTTCTTCCGCTTTGTAGCCCCCGGCCGGCTGGTGGGCATTGCCGGCGTGGCCAACATCGGCAACGACACCAACTGGTGCGGCCACCACTTCTCGCAGGCCAACTGGTACGCCTTCGGACGACTGGCCTGGAACCCCACGATGAAGTCGGAAGACATAGCACGCGAGTGGCTCGCGGCTACGTTCAGCCTCACCTCAGGCTCCTCGCGCGAGGCTTTGCTGAGCGTCATGCTGCGCTCACGCGAGGCCTGCGTGGACTACATGATGCCACTGGGCCTGCACCACATCTTCAAGTTCGACCACCACTACGGCCCCGAGCCCGGCGGATTCATCAAGTCGTACCCCCTGGAGTGGTGCCCCGTCTACTACCATCAGGCCGACAAGCAGGGCGTGGGGTTCGACCGCACCCACACCGGCAGCGACGCTACAAGCCAGTATCGCGAGCCTTACTGCTCGCTCTACGACAATGCCGCCACCTGTCCTGAGAACCTGCTGCTGTGGTTCCACCACCTGCCCTGGACCTATCGCTTAGGCAGCGGGCGCACGCTCTGGGAGGAGCTGCAGTTCCGCTACAACCGCGGGGTGAGCGAGGTCGAGGACTTCTGCCAGGTATGGCAGTCGGCAAAGCCCGTCATCGACGAGCAGCGGTGGCGCGAGGTCGACGAGCGCATGCAGCACCAGCTGGACAACGCCCGTGAGTGGCGCGACGTATGCCTGAAATATTTTAAGGAGTTTGCCGAGTAACAGCGCATGAAATACCAGACAGCCACACTGCCCAACGGCCTGCGGGTCATACTCCTTCCCTCTGCCTCATCAGTCGTCTACTGCGGCTACCAGATAGCGGCAGGCACCCGCCACGAACAGCCCGGCGAGGAGGGGCTGGCACACTTCTGCGAGCACGTCACCTTCAAGGGCACACGCCACCGCAACGCCCTCCAGGTCATCAACGCCCTGGAGAAGGTGGGCGGCGAACTGAACGCCTTCACCAACAAGGAGGACACCACCTTCTATGCCGCCATCCACAGCGACCACCTGCAGAAAGCCGTCGACCTGCTGACCGACATCGTCTTCGACAGCCAGTATCCGCAGACCGAGATTGACAAGGAGATAGAGGTCATCTGCGACGAGATAGAGAGCTACAACGACTCGCCCGCCGAACTCATCTACGACGATTTCGAGAACATACTCTTCGAGGGCCACCCCCTGGGTCACAACATTCTGGGCGAGGCCGACCAGCTGCGCAGCTACACCACCGACGACGCCCTCCGCTTCACCCGACGCCACTACCGCCCCGACAACGCCGTGTTCTTCGTCTATGGCCATGTGGACTTCAAGCGCGTAGTAAGCTCGCTGCGACGGGCGTTCAGCAAACTGAAGCTGACCCCCGCAGCCCCGGCGGCAGCCTTGCCTGCAGCCCCGCTGCCCGAAGCGCTGAGCGAGGCCCGCACCGTTGTCCGCGAGAAAGGCGCCCACCAGGCCCACGTCATGACGGGATGTATAGCCTTCGCCGTAGACCACCCCCTGCGCATAGCCCTCTACCTGCTCAACAACCTGCTCGGCGGACCCGGCATGAACTCATGGCTGAACCTGTCGCTGCGCGAGCGCCACGGACTGGTCTACACCGTTGAGAGCACCATGGTGTGCTACGGCGACACGGGACTCTGGACGGTCTATTACGGTTGCGACCAGGCCGACGTCGTCAAGTGCCGCCGGCTGGTGCGCCGCCAGCTGGACCGGCTCATGGACAAACCGCTGAGCAAGTCGCTGCTGCTCTCGGCCAAGCAGCAGCTGAAAGGACAGATAGCCATCGCCTGCGACAACCGCGAGAACTTCGCCCTCGACTTCGGCAAGAGCTTCCTGCACAACGGCACGGAGAAAGACCTCGACACCCTGTTCCAGCAAATCGACAACGTCAAGGCCGCCGACCTGCAGCAGGTAGCCCGCCAGCTCTTCGCCCCCGCCCGCCTGCTCACACTCATCTACCAGTGATATTCTTATAGCATCGCTCCAAGGCTTGGATTTTTCAAAAGGGAGTCCCTTTTCTCCAAAAGGGACTCCCTTTTCTTCAAAAAGGAGTACGTTTTGAGCGAAAGGGAGTTGGTTGATATTCAGGTGTGCTACTACAAGAAATGTTTAAAAAGTGCCTTCACTGTCACTTTTTCTTTGTAACATACTGATGGTTTGATGGTTATATAGTTTTAATACTGTCACTTTTGTTGCTTTTACTGTCACTTTTTGGGGGGTGTTTGCAGGCAAAAGGCTAAAAACAATCACATGCTGAGCACTTTTTATGGGGATTGCGGGCGAGTATGACAAGGCTGATAATCACATCAAAAAGGCAGGGTGATGTGATTGAAATGAGGGTTTTGAGGCTGAAAAACGGCAAAAAAGTGACAGTAAAACGCCGAAAGTGACAGTAAAATCACTATACTGTCACTTTTTTGTGTCTGAAAATAAGGTTATTACAGCGAAAGTGACAAAGTGAAGGTATTTTTTTAACATTTTATGAGGGAGCAGTCTGCAAATTAGAGTATCAGCTGTTCGGCAAACTTATAGATGACGATGCCGGCGGTGACGCTGACATTCATAGAGTGCTTCGTGCCCAGCTGCGGAATCTCCAAACAGCCGTCGCTGGCATCGACCACCTCCTGATGGACACCCTTCACCTCGTTGCCCAAGACGACGGCATACCTCTGCCCCACCCTACTCTGAAAGCGCTGCAACTTGGTGGAGTGCTCCACCTGCTCAACGCTGTAGACGGTGTAGCCGTCCTCATGGAGCCTGTTCACGGCCTCCATCGCCGTCGTGAAATAGCGCCAGGCGACACTGTCCTCGGCTCCAAGGGCAGTCTTGTGAATCTCAGCCGACGGCGGCGTAGAGGTGATGCCGCACAGGTAGACGGCCTCTACACGGAAGGCATCGGCCGTGCGCAGCACGCTGCCCACATTGTGCATGGAGCGTACATCGTCGAGCACCACCACCAAGGGCAGCTTCTCGGCCTCGCGGAACTCCTCCACCGTCAGGCGCTGCATTTCTATAGTCCTTACTTTCTTTGGCATAGCTATCTGCGTTTTTGTTGCAAAATTACAAAAT
>CAMNJY010000121.1 GCA_946541745.1 uncultured Prevotellaceae bacterium | reverse complement strand
CGTCGAGACGGGCTTCTGGGTATCGTACATGTAGTCAGGCATCTCCGTAGCGAACGACGTAGGGACGAAGTCAACGAGATAGACATCCAGGTCATAGATGCCAGCCTCGTCGGCATCCTCATCTTCTACCAGCCGCACGCCGATGTAGGCCTCGTCGTCCTCGCTCTTGCTGTTGGCGTCGAAGTTGCGGTTCACGCCCTTCACCTTCAGCAACGACAACGTAATGCCATCACCAAACATTCCAGTACGGAGGAAATAGGCGGGGTCAACTATCTCGTATGTAGCTTCACCTATAAAAAAATTCTTAAAGTTTGACTTCAGGTTGGGTATAATCTTGCCGTCCTTGAAGGTCAGCTCGTCGTCGGCGGTGAACTCCGGATAAGCCTCGCCGTAGGTAATGCCAATAGCGCCCCACGTATTCTCCATGTAGGTACGGTCGGTCACGAGTTTCTTCATCTTCCACGTGCCCTCAAAGGCGGGAGCGGCGGCGGGAGCGTCGTAGGCCTCGATATAGTCGAGCTCGGCAGCGGGAATGTCGATGGTCTCGCCACCGACCTTGTGGATTTTAACACCCTGTGCAGAAACGGTTGAAGCACAGAAGAAGGCAGCCATGAGGGCTACGCAGGAAAGTATAATCTTTTTCATTTCTTGACGATTTTAAATGTTGACTTGTTGGTTTTTACAATGTAGACGCCAGCCTTGAGGCCGATGGTTGAGAGGTGGGCGCTGCCGTCCTGGCCGACGCGGGCACTGAGAGCCTGACGGCCACCCACGGCGAAGACCAGAGCCTGGCTTCCGGGCTCGGCGCCACTGATAAGGATTTCGCCGGGAGCAAGGCGGAACGACGGTTCGGCCACGGCCTTCACCTCCTCGACAGCAGTCGTGGTAGGTTCGGTCTCGCTGACGGTCACCTTCTTCAGCTCGCTCCATGTAAAGGCGGTCACCTGCTCGCCGTAGCGCAGTTCGTAGCCGTCGGCCACGGTCTTGATGACGGGCTTCTGGTCGGCACCGATGGCGATGGTCTCGCCGCCTGCACTCTCTACGACGAGGCACCATTGTGCGTCTGCGGCGTGGCCACTGAGCGTCACGGCCAGCAGAAGCAACAGAGAGTAAAGTTTTTGCTTCATAGAGAATCTTTGTTTTTTAAAGGGTTAATACTAAAGTGGTTATTTTGCGTTCTGTTCGTACTCCGCCTGCTGGGCCGCCACGAAGGCGCTGTCCTCGGCGGTCATCGGCTCGGGGTCGGGCACGCGGAAATTGCTGTCGTAGCCACGGTTCAGCTCAGGCTCTTCGCTGACGTCCTTGCAGGCCGTTACCCACACAACGGCCAGGGCGGCCATAATGATATACAATGTCTGCTTCATAGTCATCTCGTGTTAAGTGTTAAAACGTCTCGTCGTAGCCCGGGTTCTGGACGAGGCCGGGCTGCAGGCGCGTGTCATCAAGTTTAATGGGCCACGTAAACATATACTTGCGCGTCCAGAGCTTCTGGCCGTTGACGGCCACCCACCATTCCGGCCTGCCGTGGCGCTTCAGCTCAAACCAGCGGTCGCCGTTCTCCAGGTAGAGTTCCTTGCGGCGCTCACGCAGGATGGCCTGGATGAGCGGCGTCAGCGGGCGGCCCGTGGCGTCCTGTCTGACCAGCGTGTTGTTGTCCACCGCGGGCAGCGTCTCGATGGTGTAGGCATAGTCGGCGGTCAGTATGCGGTGGCGGCGGAAGTCGTTCAGCTCGGCCAGCGCTGAGTCCTGCTTGTCCAGGTGGTAGGCACACTCCATGGCTATCAGTGCCATTTCCGCCGAGCGCATACCCGAGAAGATAAGCTTGCGGTTCTTGCGCTTGCGGTTGAAGAAGAGGTTGTTCTTACGGCGAATGTCGTTGGTGCCCTCCACGAAGAGGTTGACGAAGTCGGCACTCAGCGGGCGCTCCGTCAGATACGTATTAGCAACGGCGATAGCCGCCTGATGCTCCGGCAGCCTGTTGCCCACCAAGAGCTGGTTGCCATTGATGCCAAACTGCGTGGACATCATCTTCACATAGTCGTCGCCGGCGAGCAGCGGATGGTTCCTGACCACCGTCTGGGCCTCGCGGCGAGCCTCCTGCCAGCGCCCACACCAGTGGTAGAGGCGAGCCAGGTAGCCGTGCAGTACGTCATTGTTGAAGCGGTACATGTCGTTCTGAATGTCAAGGTTGAGGGCGGCTTTCAGGTCGCGCTCCGCCTGGTCGATGGTCTCCTGCATGGTTGAGCGCAGGGGGCGGGCCTCCATGTCGAACTCGGTGACGATGGGCACGCCGAGCTGGGCGTCGTCGGCCAGCGGCGGGGCGCAGAACATGCGCAGCAGCTGGTAGTAAGCCACGCCACGCAGGGCGTAGGCCACGCCGAGGATGTCCTGTCCCTCGCGGGTGTCGCTGCCGTCCTTATAGTTGTCGAGGATGATGTTGCACTTGCCTATCAGTTCATACAAGTTGCCATAGAGACTCTGACGGGCCGACAGGTCGGTGCCGATGTAGGTGCGCAGGCGGTCAGTGCCTCCGGTCAGGTTGGTGGCCATGTTGTCGGCGTCGGCTTCCAGGAGCTCGGTCTCGCTGTACTCGCCGATGGCCTCGCCCGCTACGCCGGAGCCGTTGTCAATGTCATTGCAGAGGTTATGCACCAGGGCGGCGAAGTCCTCGGTGGTCTCAGGCACGGTGCGGTCGTAGGGCTTGATGTCGAGGAAATCGTTGCAGGAGGAGAAGGCTGCAGCAACGCCGCAGCACAGCGAACAAGCGACGAGGAGGCGGGAGATGGTTTTATTGTTTATCATAAGTGGCAATGGTTAGAATCCAATGTTAAGTCCGAAACTGAAGCTGCGGCTCATGGGGTAGACGGCACCCGGCGTCTCGGGGTTCAGTCCGCTGTAGGCCGTGATAATCCAGAGGTTGTTGGCCGTGAAGCTGAGGCCGAGGCTCGTGGCGCCGAAGCGGCGGATGAGCCTGTCGGGCAGGCTGTACATCAGCGTCATCGAAGAGATTTTCCAGTAAGAGCCGTTCTCGTAGAACACGCCGTTCTCGACATACGACGAAGCCATCTGGTCTTCGAGGTTCAGCGCCGTGCCGTGGGCATCGATCAGTCGCGGGTAGCCGTCGGTCACGGGATTGTCGGCCGTCCAGCGGTAGGCGGCATCCTTCACCACGTTGTTATGTGCCCGGTAGACGTCGTAGCGGCTGTTGAAGATGGTGTTGTAATTAGAGCGTTGTATAGACCCTTCGGAACTGGGCGAGTTGACGTAGTTGGAAATCTTGGCACCGAGCGAGAACGACGTGGCAATGCTCAGCGACAGCTGCCGCCACGACAGGCTGGTGGAGGCGCCGCCCGTCCAGGGATAGCTGGCCGTACCAATAAAGAAGAGGTAGTTCTTGTAGGCGTCTGCCTTGGTGCGCGTCGGGTCGTAGTCGCTGCGCTGCTCGAAGGTGTAGAGCCCCGTCGCGGGGTCAATGCCCGCAGGCTTGCCGGCGAAGATCTTGCCGAGCGGATAGTCGGTGTAGATGTCGCCGAGGGCAGTGCCGGTGGGCGAGTCGTACTTGGTCAGCACGTTCTGGTTGTAGGCAATGTTGCCGTTGAGCGTCCAGCGCCAGTCCTTGGTTTTCAGGGGCGTGCCGCTGAGCATCAGCTCTACGCCCTGGTTCACCTGCTCCGAGGTGTTGTAGCTCTGCCGGTTATAGCCCGTTGTCGTGGGCACGATGACCGACGTGACGAGGTCGGTGCCCTTGCGGTGGTAGAACGAGAGGTTCACGTTGAGCCGGTTCTTCAGGAATCCCACGTCGAGGCTGCCGTTATAGTCGCGGGTGCGCTCCCATCGCAGGTAGGGGTTAGGCGGCGTGTTGATGTATCCCATGCGGTAGGCCTGTATGTCGCTGTTGCGGAATTCGGTGTCGTACTTCATGATGAGCACGGGGTAGACGCTCTTGTTGATGCCGCCGGTGACACCCGTCGACAGGCGGACGGTGGCATGGCTGACGATGTGCTTGATGCTCTGCAGCCAGCGCTCCTCGTCCATGTTCCAAGCCAGGCCAAAGCTCCAGGTCATGTTGAACTGCTCCTTGGCGCCGAAGTTGTTGCTGCCGTCGCTGCGGGCGGTGAAATTGGCCACGTAGCGGTTCATGAGCACATAGTCGACGGCGCCGTAGAACGAGGCCATGGCATTCTCAATGCGGCTCTGGCCCGACAGGCCGTTGGCAATCTGCTGGTAGTTCTGCATGTCGGCATCGGTGAACGAGCCGTCGGCCTTCGCCGACACTAAGAGCGGCAGCGAGAAGTTGCCCGTCACGGGGTCGTAGCCGTAGACCTTGCGGAAGATGCTCTTGGCATAGCTGCTGCTCACCTCGGCACCGACGAGTGCACTGACGCGGTGGATGTCGCCGAAGGTCTGGCCATAGTTCAGCTGGCCGCGCAGCTGCCAGTTGCGGTTGTAGCTGGCGTTCTGCGTCATGCTGCCGTAGATGCGCCGCGACTGCAGGTTAGCGCCCTCAAAGGGGCGGTCCATCCAGGCATTGTAGGTGTCCTGCCCCACTTCCGTGTCAGAGTTGTCGTTGCTGTAGCTGTAGGAAGCCAGTCCGTAGAGCCTGAAGTGCTCGCCTAAGCGCCAGGTGATGTCGCCGCGCAGCGTCAGTGCCGAGCTGGTGGCCTGCTGGTCGGTATTGTCAATCTCGCGCATCACGTTCACGCCATTGTCGGGTAAGCGGGAAAATGAGCTGCCGTTAATCAGCGGCAACGAAAAATAGGTGTTGTCAGAGGCGTATGAGCCATCGTCATTATAGGGCTTCTCATAGGGATTGGCATAGTAGGCATAGGTAAAGGGGTGGAACTGCGACGACTCGGCATACCCCACGCTCTTCAGGTAGCTGTACGAGACGTCGAAGTTCAGCGAGACAGCCTTCGAGGGGTTGGCCGAGATCTTCGACATGAAGTTGGCGCCGTCCGACGAGGTCTTCTTGACGATACCCTTGTTGGTCTGCATGCCGCCAGAGACGTAGTAGGTCAGCTTGTCGGTGCCGCCGCTGAGGCTCATGCTGTGGCTGGTAGAGACGGTGTTGCGGAAGAGTTCCTGGAACCAGTCGGTGTTGGTCTGCTTCAGCTCCTCGATGTAGGCATCCTGCTCGACGGTGGTCATGCCATTGAACTGTCCGTAGCCGGAGCGTATCTGGCCGATGATGCCGATGCGCGGAAACCACGAGCCGTTCTTGAAGCCCTCGGCCGAGAACTCGTCCCAGATGCTCTGCTCGTAGGCCAGCTTCTCTTCGCTGTTCATCAGGTTGTGGTCGCGCTGCGGGGCGGTCTGCACGGTGACGTTGCCGCTGTAGCTCAGGTGGATATTGCCGGCCTTACCCTTCTTGGTGGTGATGACGATGACGCCCGACTGCGCCTGCGAACCGTAGATGGCGGCAGCGGCAGCGTCCTTGAGCACGGTGATGCTCTCGATGTTCTGCGGCGCAATGCCGGCCACGCCGTTGGCATAGAGGGTAGAGAAGTCGCCGGAGCGGATGTACGTGTTGCCCATGACGGGGATGTTCTTCTGCAGGGGCACGCCGTCGACCACCCACAGCGGCTCGTTGTTGCCGGTGATGGAGGCCGTACCGCGGATGCGGATCTTGGCCGACTCGCCCGGGCGGCCGCTGACGGCCTGCACGTTGACGCCGGCCAGCTTGCCCTGCATGAGCATGTCGACGTTGGCCAACGGCTGGTCCTTCAGCTCCTTGTCGGTCAGAATGCCTACGGAGCCGGTCGACTTGCGGATGTCGGTCTGCGAGTAGCCCGTGACGACCACCTGGTCGATGGTCGTCGTCTCGCTCTCCAGCGCGATGTCGCCGGTCATGGTGCGCGTCACCTTCAGCGTGCGGGGCTTCATGCCGATGTAGCTGATGGTGAGCGTGGCACCACGGGCGGCCCAGAGCGAGACCTTGCCGTTAACGTCGCTGACGACGCCCATGGTCTTGTCCGACGCCTTGACGGTGGCACCGGGCAGCGGCTCGCCGGCGTCGTCGACGATGGTGACGTCGATCTTCACCTGGGCGTCGCCGGCTGGTTTCTGGGCGGAAATCTGCCCCGTCGGAGAAACGACGGGAACAGTGGCTGTCAGCAGTAGGAGTAAAAGCAGTTTCTTCATAGGGTTATTGGTGATTTACGATGTCAACATCGAACTTCTCAGGCCGCACGAGGTGGTCGAGGAAGTAGTAGCGGATGATGTTCTGGTAGTAGGGACCGTAGAGGCCGTGTCCCTGCTCGGGGAAGATCATCATGTCGAAGCGTTTGCCGGCCTTCTGCAGGGCGTCGGCCATGCGGTAGGTGGAGGCCACGGGGACGTTCTCGTCGACCTCGCCGGTCATCAGCAGCAGGCGCCCTTTCAGGCGGGAGGCCAGTTCCATGTTCGTGGGAATGGGCACCTTGTAGCCCTGGTAGGTGTCGGCCCACCAGTTGATGTAGACGTTGTTGTCGTGGTTGCCCGAGGCGGCGACGCCCACCTTGTAGAAATCGGGGTCCTGGAGCATGGCGGCCACGGTCTGGAAGCCGCCGCCGGAGTGGCCGTAGATGCCCACGCGGTCGAGGTCGATGAAGGGGTACTCACGTGCCAGCGTCTCGATGGTGTGGCGCGTGTCGGCCAGCGGGTAGTCGCGCAGGTTGCCGTAGCCGTAGCAGTAAAAAGCCTTGTCGCGCAGGGGCGACGAGCCGCGGGTCTGCACGTTGATGACAACGAAGCCCAGCTCTGCCAGCGACTGGTTGCCATTCTCGTCGATGGTAAACTGGCGGGGTATCTGGTCGTCCTGCGGTCCGGGGTAGACGTTGGCGATGAGGGGAAGTTTTTGGTGAAGGGTGAAGGGTGAAGGGTGAAGGGACTTGGGTGAAGGGTGAAGGGAGGAGGGCAGATACATCACGCCGTAGAGGTCGGTCACGCCGTCGGCGGCTTTCACCTTGACGAGTGTGGGCTTCACCCAGCCGGCCTTGAGGCAGTCGGCCTCCGAGGTGCGGAAGAACTCGTGGTGGTGTTTCTGAGGATTGTCGACGCTGACGACATTATAGACGGGCGGCAGGTCCATGCGCGAGTAGCGGTCGATGGCCCACTGGCCGTCGGCCGAGAACTGCAGGGAGTGCTCGCCCTCGCCGTAGCTGAGCAGCTGCTGGTGGCGGCCGTCGAGGCCCACCTTATAATAATAGGTATAGTGCGGGTCGCCCGGCTCCTGTCCATAGCCGAGAAAGATGATGCTGCGTGCGTCGGTGTCAACCTTCTCTATGCGGCCGGCCACGAGGCGGTCGCCCTGGGTGACGCGGTTCAGCAACTTTCCACTGCGCCCGTCGTAGAGATAGTAGTTGCCGCGGCCGGTGCGGTCGCTCCACCACAGCACCTGGCGGCCGTGGTCCAACAGGTGGTAACGGAACATATTGACGTTGACGTGGGGCTTGCACACCTCGCTGATGACGACACTGACGTCGCCCGTTGGAATGTCGATGCGGCAGAGCTGCAGGGTGTCCACCGTGCGCGAGCGGCGCAGGAAGTACTGCGCGTCGCCGCTCTTGTCGTAGTCCAGCTGTACGAAGTCGTCGGCATTGGCGGCGATGGGCAACAGGCGGCCCTCGCCCTTGTCGGCGTTATACCAGTAGAGACGATACTTGCGTGCGCCGTTGCCACCGGGCAGCGGCATCTTCTTCTGCTCCAGTCTGGGCGGGTTATCCATCGTGTGGACGATGTTGAGGTAGTTCACCTCGGAGTCGTCGTAGACCATGCAGAAGTAGACGTGGCCGCGCCAGAAGCCCGAAGCATTGCCTTCGCGCAGGGTGTCGCGGGCGCCACGGCTGCAGTAGCTGGAGTAGTCGCAGCCGTCGGTCGTCAGCTGGCGCACCTCGCCGGTCTTGTTGTTACGGACGTGCAGGTTATAGCGGTCGCCGAGCATGGTGAAGGCTGAGTCGGC
>CAMNJY010000120.1 GCA_946541745.1 uncultured Prevotellaceae bacterium | reverse complement strand
GCCACCACGCCGATGTTCTTCATGCGGCGGTACTGCACGATGGCGTCGAAGATGATCTGGCGGTGGGCGTCGATGTCCTGCAGGCGGTGCCAGGTGACGTGCTTGAGGAAGGCCGAGACGGGGAAGATGGCGCGTGCCGTGAGCCACCGGCTCATGTTGTTGCGCGAGACGTGGTAGGAGAGCGAGTCGGCCGGAATCTTGAAGATGTTGTCCTGCAGGTCCTTGAGCGAGGTGATGCGTGCTATCTCCTGGTGGGTCACAGGGTCGCGGAAGATGAAGTCGCCAAATCCCATGTGCTCCTCCATCAGGCGGTGCAGGTCGACGTTCATCTTGGTGGAGTTCTTGTCAATGAAGTGGAAGCCCTCCTCCTTGGCCCGCTCGGCGTTGACAGCCTCCGACGAGTCGAGGATGAGGGGCACGTACTCGTCGCGCTTGCGTATTTCGCGCAGCAGTTTCAGGCCGGCCTCGGGGTCGCCCTCCTCGACGTGGCTCAGCCGTCCCGTGATGTTCTTCATGGGGAAGCGGGTGTCGCTGATGACGCCCAGGGTGTTCTCGTGATACTTCTCGTAGAGTTCCATAGCCTCCTCGTAGTTGGTGGCCAGCACCACCTTGGGGCGGCCGCGCTTGCGCTGGGCGGCGGCGTGGGGGTTGAGGGCCTCGGTCGAGAAGCGCTTCGACTGCGCCAGGATATAATTATAGAGGTTGGGCAGTACGGAGGAGTAAAAACGTATGTTGTCCTCGACCAGGAGAATCATCTGCACCCCGGCCTCGCGGATGTCGTGGTCGATGTTCATCTTGTCCTCCAGGAGCTTGATGATGCTCATGATGAGGTTGGTGTTGCCGAGCCAGCAGAAGACGTAGTCGAACACCGACATGTCTTCGTCCTGTATGCGCTTGGTGATGCCGTGGCTGAAGGGGGTCAGCACCACGCAGGGTATATGCGGGTGGGCGGCCTTCACCTGGCGGGCCACGGTGAAGGCGTCGTTGTCGGCATTACCGGGCATGCAGATGACCAGGTCGATGTCGGTGGTCTGCAGCACGGCGTTGGCCTCGTCGGTGGTCGACACCTGGGTGAACGAGGGCGGGTAGCGCATGCCCAGCTCCATGTACTCGTCGAAGATTTTCTCGTCGATGCGTCCGTCATCCTCGAGCATGAAGGCGTCGTAGGGGTTGGCCACGATGAGCACGTTGAAGATGCGGCGCGTCATGAGGTTCACGAACGACACGTCCTTCAGGTAGAATTTGTTCCACATGCCCGAGTCTTCCGACTCGCCTACCCGTTGCCTTTCCTGGGGTATGTTGTTGTTTTCGTCCATAGTCAGTTTGATGGGGTTTCGATGGAAAGAGGTTGCAAAATTACTCAAAAAAACGCTGATGGCAAAATATCTTTCCATAAATATCGTCATTTTCTTATGCGAAGGATTGGCCGTTTGGAAATTTTTGGCTATCTTTGCACACCGAACGACTAAAACACCAACGACAATGAACAGAAACAGCATCCTGACGGTCGCCCTGCTGCTGGCCGCCGTCGCCCACAGTGCCTTCGCCGCCCAGAAGAAGGGCGGCAGCCAACTCGCCGAAGACCCCAACGAGATGGTGGCCTACCTCTTCACCTACTTCAACAGCAATGCCCCTGAGGACGAGCAGATATGCTACGCCCTGAGTGACGACGGCTACAACTACACGCCGCTGAACGACGGGGCGCCGGTCATATCGAGCGACACCATCGCCCTGACGCAGTGCGTGCGCGACCCCCACATCCTGCGCGGCGAGGACGGCAAGACGTTCTACATGGTGGTCACCGACATGCGCTCCTCTCTGGGCTGGTCGAGCAACCGGGGCATGGTGCTGCTGAAGTCTACCGACCTGGTGAACTGGCAGCACTCGGCCATCAACTTCCCCACCCGCTACACCAAGCAGTGGAAGAACGTCATCCGCGTCTGGGCCCCGGAGACCATCTACGACCATAAGGCCCAGAAGTACATGGTGTTCTACTCGCTGCGCACCAGCGACCCCGGCTCGTACGACAAGATTTACTACCAGTATGCCAACGCTGACTTCACCGACCTGGAGGGCGAGCCTCAGTGGCTCTTCGACGCCGGCAATGCTACCATCGACGGCGACATCGTCTATAACGAGGCCGACCAGCTGTACCACCTGTTTTATAAGCAGGAATCGGGGCGCGGCATCTATCAGGCCACGGCCCGCCAGCTGACCGACAAGTGGCAGATGCAGGGCGGCAACGTGGAGCAGACCAAGGAGGCTGTCGAGGGTGTCGGCGTGTGCAAGGCCATCGACGGACGGTCGTGGATCATCATGTACGACTGCTACGGCAGCGGCCACTACCAGTTCTGCAGCTCAACAGACCTGAAGACGTTCAAGTTTGAGCGCAACACCGAGCTCAAGGGTAAGTTCCCCCCCCGCCACGGCACCATCATCCCCATCACGCGGGCCGAGAAGGAACGGCTGCTCAAGGCATTTCCCAACCATAAGCAGCCCATACTGAGCGGCTTCCACGCTGACCCGGAGGTGCTCTATTCCAACAAGACCGGGAAGTACTACATCTACAGCACCACCGACGGCACCCCCGGCTGGGGCGGCCACGATTTCAGCGTCTTCTCGTCAGAGAACCTCATCGACTGGAAAGACGAGGGCAAGATGCTCGACGTGAAGGGCGACCAGGTGAGCTGGGCCACGGGCAACGCCTGGGCACCGTGCATCATCGAAGTTCCCTCAAATCTCAAATCCAAGAAGTCGAAATCTTACAAATATTACTTCTACTTCTCGGCCCACAACCCCAAGACCAACCGCAAGGAGATAGGCGTGGCCGTGAGCGACAGCCCCACCGGGCCCTTTGTTGACAGCGGCGCCCCCATCATCACCGATGCCGACCGCCCCAGTGGCGTGCGCGGCGGCCAGGCCATCGACGTCGACGTGTTCCAGGACCCCAAGACGGGCAAGTACTACCTCTACTGGGGCAACGGCTTCATGGCCGGTGCCGAACTGAGCGACGACCTGCTCTCGGTGAGGAAGGAGACCATCACCAACCTCACCCCCAAGGGCGGCACGCTCGAGACGTGGGCTTTCCGCGAGGGCGCCTATGTGTTCTACCGTGGCGGCAAGTACTACTTCCTCTGGTCGGTCGACGACACGGGCTCGCCCAACTATCATGTGTGCTACGGCACCTCGACGTCGCCGCTCGGCCCCATCGGGATTGACGAGCAGCACTACCGGGTCATCAGCCAGAAGCCCGAGGACGGCATCTATGGCACGGCCCACAACAGCATACTGCAGCTGCCCGGCAAGAAGGACGAGTGGTACATCGTCTACCATCGCATCAACAAACACTTCGTGAACCGCGACCCCGGCATCCACCGCGAGGTGTGCATCGACCGCCTGACGTTCGACAAACAGGGCCGCATCATACCCGTGACGCCCACGCTGAACGGTCCCGCTCCGCTGGCAGTCAAGAAATAGTAACCACTTATGATAGATATTGTCAACACGGTGAACGATGCCCTGTGGGGCTACGTGCTGATAGCCGCCCTGGTAGGCTGCGGACTGTGGTTCACGTGGCGCCTGCGGTTTGCACAGTTCCGCATGGTGGGCGAGATGCTGAGGCTGCTCACCGACTCGTCGGTGCGGCCTCAGGGCAGCGAGAAGCACATCTCCTCGTTCCAGGCCTTCGCCGTGTCGCTGGCCTCGCGCGTGGGCACCGGCAACCTGGCCGGTGTGGCCACGGCCATTGCCGTGGGCGGACCGGGCGCCGTGTTCTGGATGTGGGTCATGGCCCTCGTCGGCTCGGCTACCGCCTTCGTGGAGTGTACCCTGGGCCAGCTCTTCAAGCGCCACCACAGCGACTCGTTCATTGGCGGCCCGGCCTACTATATAGAGCAGGGCCTGCGCTGCCGGTGGATGGCTGTGCTCTTTGCCGTGCTGATAACGGTCACCTTCGGACTGGCCAACAACTCGGTGCAGGCCAATACCATCTGCGGTGCCATGGAAGGGGCCTTTGGCTTCAGTCCCACGGTGGTCGGCGCTTTGCTGACGGCGCTGACGCTGGTGGTCGTCTTCGGCGGCATACAGCGCATAGCCCACGTCAGCTCGGTGCTCATACCCGTCATGGCCGTAGGCTACTTACTGCTGGCCGTGGTGGTCGTCGTGATGAACATCAGACTGCTGCCCCACGTGCTGCGCGTCATCATTGAGGGAGCCTTCGGCCTCAACCAGGCCGTCGGCGGAATGGTCGGCGCAGCGGTCATGAACGGCGTGAAGCGCGGACTCTTCTCCAACGAGGCCGGCGAGGGCAGTGCGCCTAATGCCGCTGCCACGGCGGCGGTGTCGCACCCCGTGAAGCAGGGCCTCATACAGGCGCTCGGCGTCTTCACCGACACGTTGGTGGTGTGTTCCTGCACGGCGTTTATCATCCTTGTCAGCGGACTTTACGACCAGCCCGAGCTCAACGGCATTATACTCACGCAGTCGGCCCTGGAGAGCGAGGTGGGGGCCTGGGGGCCCGTCTTTGTGGCTGTGGCCATCTTTCTCTTTGCCTACTCCTCCACCATCGCCAACTACTACTATGGCGAGGCCAACATCCGCTACATGAGCCGCAGCCCACGGGCCTTGTTCACGTACCGCATCCTGTCGGGCGGCTTTATGGTCATGTTTGGCGCACTGGTGTCGCTCGATACCGTCTGGAGCATCATCGACCTGTGCATGGCCCTGCTCACAGCCTGCAACCTCGTGGCCATCATCCTTCTGGGTAAATATGCCTTCCGGCTGCTCGACGACTATCGGCGGCAGAAGCGGCAGGGCATCAAAAGTCCCACCTTCCACCGCTCGCAGCTGCCTGAACTGGCCGACCGCCTGGAGTGCTGGGAGTAAAGCCGGGCGAGGCGACGGGACGCCTGATTACCGCGATTTGAGCACGGCGGTGACGGTCTCAAGCATGCGGATGTTCAGCTCGCGGCTGTCCGTAAGGGTGTTCCACACCGCATCCTCAGACAACACACCCCGCTTCAGCGAGGGGGGCAGGTGGCCTGCCTCGTCGTCGGCATAGTCCTGCCGCCAGTCGTCGCTGCCGTAGTAGTGGCTGAGGGCGGTGAGCGACTGCTGCGCCTTGGCGTACTGGTCGAGGGCGGCTGACAGTTGCATGACGGCCTGCGACGCACGGTCCAGGTGTTGCTCCATGAGCCTGATTCGTTCTGTCTGTTCCATATCGTCTTATGATTTCTTCATCCTGGCCTGACGGGCAAAGGCAAACAGTTCCAAGGGCAGGTGGCAGTAGCCGTCAGGGTTGTGGTCGAGGTAGTCCTGATGGTACGCCTCGGCAGGGTAGAAACAGCGCAGCGGCTCCACCTCGACGGCGATGGGCTGGGGGAGGGTGGACTGCTGTTCGGCAAACACCTTGCGGATGACAGCCAGCTGCTCGTCGTCGGTGTAGTAGACCCCCGTACGGTAGCGCGTGCCCTCGTCGTGGCCCTGGCGGTTGAGACTCAGCGGGTCGATGGCCTTGAAAAACATCTGGAGCAGAAACTCCAGGCTGGCCACCTGCTCGTCGTACACTATGCGCACGGTCTCGGCATGGCCCGTGGTGTCGGTGTACACCTCCTTGTAGGTAGGGTTCTCAGTGTGGCCGTTGGCGAACCCCACCTCGGTGTCCGTCACGCCCTCTATCTGCTTGAAGTAGTGCTCGGTGCCCCAGAAGCAGCCACCGGCTAAGTATATTTCTTTCATCGTTCTAATGGGTTTATGTCTCTTCGCGTGCAAATTTAGATAAAAAAATGTGAACTAACCAAAAATGCGAACCTTTTTCTGTTGATATATTACCAAACGTATGCTTCAGGATAGTTTACAATGACGAAATTGACATTTTCGCCTTCAACGACTTCTGACGAAATGACATATTTGGGCATGCTGATTGGATTTTTCAAGAATGCCTGCATATTTCCTTTGACATTACCTCGCTCAGGAGCATATACTTCATTGGGATCGACAGCAGGATCTCTTCTTCCGAAAATGAGGACTTTCTCGTTGAACTGATCAATAAAAGTCTTTCCGCAGGGCTTCCGTAAGAATCTTGCCAGAGAATCACATACCTGCTGGTGTGACTTTATTCGTTTCTTCTCAACATGCTTTTCTGAATAACAGCCTAAATCGCAGAAAATGACTTTATGATTATCTGCATCAAACATCAGCAAATCACACCGGCCGCCATTTGCATAGTTTTTTCCATTGAACTGATTTATGTAATCCTCATAATCAACTACAGTAATGGTGTTGTCAGCAGCGTCAACCTTCATCGTATTTTCATTGCACCCGTTCCTCTCAGGGAATTTTTGTTTGCAATTATGACAAGCCACTTGATCGCCTAACTCAAATGTTCCTGTTTTATCACTGCTGTTCAAAGTGACATTAGGACGGTTCAAACCATAGGCATGTGGCAGGTCATCTTTCAATAGTGTCTCAATCATTTGTCAACTCTGTATATTCGTTGAAAATTGCACTCATCATCTCTGTCAAATCAAGCGTATCCACGATGTCACGACCTTTGTCATCCTTCATCAGGAGATTCATTGTTTTCCCATCGTGTATGCCATAAACAGCCAGATTCTCGTTTGTCAACTTTACCTTGTCTTCCTTAGTCTGATTGAGTACTATGTTCAGATAGTTCAAGATATAAGGGCTATGAGTAGCCAACATCATGTTCAGTGTGCGGTCATTTTCTGCATGTAACGCCGAATGAAAAATATTCTCTATCAGCTTGCACTGAGCATCAGGGAAAAGGCTCAACTCAGGTTCTTCAATGTGAATATTCACAACTTTGGTCAATGCTGTAGGCTCACTGACAGCTTTGAACTTGCTTAAATTATCCATTTCGTAAAGATAACTCATTACCGAACGATTAAAGGCATCTTTGAATGAGAAATCCTTGGCAAAATAATTCACAATCAACGCCAATGGAGCAGATGTCTGAATACCTGACGATGCTTCGGCCAGTTCTATAGGGGTATGATGGCCGTCTGTGGGGACAATCTGATAGCGTGTTGGTTTCCCCTTGGGGTGAGTAATGAGCATCTTCATGCCCACAAAGTCCATTTTAATTTCTTTCTCGCCTTCAGATGCACATCCAAAGTCATCGTTTGTTTCATGAAAATAGAAGCCAAGTGTTGCCCCTTTATTTTTCCAAGATGTCTGTGCCCATGTTGGAATAATATTGCGGTTCTCCGAAACATACGAATTCTTGCATAGCATCAGGTGTCGTTGCTCTATGATTTCCGTTTTCTTCAGATTTCCGTTTTCAATACGCACTTCATAACTTACGTCATCATTCATTTGCACACGATAAATAATTAAGCTTTCCTTTGCAAACATTTTAGTCATGCCCTGACGTTTGAGCATCGAATCAAGACGGAGCCTGAATGGAGATTTCGTAATCTTCGAACGGTACAGGTATGATCGGATATTGGCCATCTTATATATATAGCGCATCATAGCCACAACCTTCATCAACGTACTCTTACCGCTGGCAGATTCGCCAATCAACACGGTGAAAGGCTTTATTTCGAGGTTCTCAATGTTCTTGAGTGGACCAAATTCTTTAATTGTGATATACTCTTTCATATTCTGGCATTTTATTCGTTTTCAAACATTCGCTTTTGGAATTCTGTATACTCTAATTGAAAAGTGTACCACTTTCTAACAGAAAAGTGCTCCACCTAAGCGGTTGCAAATATATCACAAAAATCCTGTTTTTGCAAGAAAATCTCTCAGAATCTTCATTTTTTCTGCTGTTTTATTTGATATTAAAGTTGAGCGGCTCAACTGCTGCGTTTGTCTTTCGTCCATTAAAGTAGTTCAATATCTCATCCTCGTACAACTTGATAGTATCGCGTACGGACTTGATTTCACGTAGGGTGCAGCAGTAACTTTCTCATACCATTCTTCAAACTTTTCCTTTGTGGTTTCCTTAGTGAGTTTCTTGTTGCGGAATACGGCCCTGAGGGAATTGGTCAGGTTGTATGCCTCTTCAAGTTTTGGGTATAGCTCAAAGAGCAAAGTGTAT
>CAMNJY010000119.1 GCA_946541745.1 uncultured Prevotellaceae bacterium | reverse complement strand
TGCGCTTCTTGCCGTCCTGGTAGCCCCAGTTGGGGTTGTAGTTGTGCGAGTTGGCTATCCAGTACATCTCGTCGGTGGCACCGCGCTGTGTGCCGCGCTCCGTGGGATTGCCCCAGGTGACGAGGCTCAGCGAGTGCTGGTCGTTCAGTATTTTCTCAGCCCCGAGGAAGTAGCTCAGCGAGTTGTACGACGTGCCTTCGATATAGCCCAGCCCGTTGCCCCAGCGGTAGGTGGCGCTGGCAGTGTAGGCCCACCCGCTCTCGGTGACGCCGCTGTTCCACGTGTACATGGCGCGCAGGTTGTAGCTGCGGTTGGCAAAGGCTATGGAAGCCCGCTGGCCGGTGGCAAACGACGAGGGCCGGAAGTTGTAGTTGCTGGAGCCGCCAAGGCTGCTCATGGCGTAGTTGTTGTCCTCGAAGGGCAGCGACGACTCGTGCGAGCGTGTCTGGTTGTTCAGTCCGCCGATGAAACTGAAACCGAACTGCCCGCGCTCCATGTCGTTGACAGGGTTGCCGTTGATGTACATCTCATTGTACTTTGACGGCAGTGCGCGATACTTGAAGCGGGCGGGACTGAAGCGGTAGCCCACCTCGTTGGCATACACGTTGCGGTTTGACGAGATGATGGTGATGTTCTGCGTCGTCGTCTCGTCGTCGCCCAGTTGCGCCTCGGTGAAGGTGTAGGCCTGCTCGTCCTCCATGTCGCTGGCTATGGAGTCTATAGGCTCCTGAGCCAGCGCTGAGGCAGAGAAGCACAGCGCCGTCACTGCTATTTTCAGCGTTTTACTCATAGGATGTTGTTTTTTAGGTTAGTATTTATTGTTTGTGCAAAGATACGCAAAAAGAATGATAAAACAAAACTTTTTTGGGAAAAGTGTTGAATAATTCAAGAAAAAACAGTATCTTTGCAGAAATTATTACTGACCGGATATGAAAAAATACATGGCTTTCATTGCGCTTGCCCTGCTGTTGACGGCAAGTGCTACCCGTGCACAGAAGAAATTCTCGGTGTACGGCATAGGGTTCTACAATCTGGAGAACCTGTTCGACACCTGCCACGACGCTGGCAAGAACGACTATGAATACCTGCCCGACGGCACTAACAAGTGGACGGGCATGAAGTACACCCACAAGCTGCGCAACATGGCCAAAGTGCTCTCTGAGATGGGCACTGACTGGCTGCCTGGCGTAGGTTGCGCAGCCATCGGCGTGTCGGAGGTTGAGAACGCCAAATGCCTGACCGACCTCTGCAACCAAGCACCACTGAAAGCCCGCAACTTCAGGTTCGTCCACATCGAAGGGCCCGACCAGCGAGGGGTGGACTGTGCACTGGTGTACAACCCGTCGCTCTTCAGGGTACGGAGCCAGCAGCTCGTACCTTATGTATATAAACTGTCCAAGGACGCCGGGCGCGCAACTCGTGGCTTCCTGGTGGTGAACGGCATACTGGGTGGCGAGAACGTGACCATCATCGTCTGCCACCTGCCGTCGCGCGGCGCCGAGTCGTTTTACCGGGAGGAAGGTGGCCGACAGGTCAGGGAGCTGAAGGAACGGCTGCAAAGCCAAAACCCCAATATCAAGATTATCATCATGGGCGACATGAACGACGACCCGCAGGACAAGTCGATGGCAGTGGCCCTCGGAGCCAAGCGTAAGATAAAGGATGTGCCGAAGAACGGACTGTACAACCCGTGGTGGGATGTGCTGGCATCGGGTACGGGCACGCTGCAGTATGACGGCAAGTGGAACCTGTTCGACCAGATTATCCTGAGCCAGAACCTGCTCCATCAGGAAGGGGCCAGTGACTATGGCACGCTGAAACTCAGAAAACACGAGATTTTCCGTCGCGACTACCTCTTCCAGAAAGAGGGCCGCTACAAGGGCAATACCCTGCGCACCCATGCCGGCGGCGTCTGGCTCGACGGCTACAGCGACCACCTGCCCACCGTCGTCTACCTGATGAAGGAGCAACGATAACCGAATTGTATAACTATAACTATAAAGCTAACTATGAAGCATTCAACACTCCTAACTGCTGCACTGTCGGCACTCCTATTGATGGCACTGCCGCTCAGCACGGCGGCGGCCAATAAGCGCACTACCGTCAGCCAAGTGACAACCCCGGTAACTGTCAGCGACGACGAGGACTACGTCGTCACCTCGGCCACGCCCTTTGCCGACGAAGGCTCCATCGACATAGCCAACACCGAGCACGCCGTCGTCATACTGAGCAACGTGAAACCCTCAGCCGCCATCCGCCTGCTGTCAAAGATTACCATTGCCGGAAAGAAGGCCGTCAGCAACCAGAACTGCCAGGTGAAAATCCACAACCGTGGCGCCATCATCCTGCCCTACGGCGACAAGAACATGCTCACCGTCTACTCCGAACCCGACTTCGGCGGTACTGCCGTCAGCAACTTTGGCACCGAGAACAGCGGCGGGTATATGAATACCCTCACCGAGGCGAAACTCAACAACCAGATACGCTCGTTCCGGCTGAAGCGCGGCTACATGGTCACCTTCTCGACCCTGCCCGGCGGCCGGGGCTACAGCCGCTGCTTCATAGCCGCCGATGAGGACCTGGAGGTCAGCTCGCTGCCAGCGGTGCTCGACAGCCATATATCCTCCTACCGCGTCTTCAAGTGGTATGACTGCGGCAAGAAGCAGCTGGCCAACGACACCCGCAGCAACGTGCTCGCAGCGCTCAACGTGCAGAGCAGCTACGACTGGGGGCAGGGCAACAGCAGCCTGCTGCCCGACTACGAGTGGGTGCCCAACCATATTTATGAAGACTGGCCGTCGTCATCAACCATCGGCGGCGTCTCGCAGTCGCCCCACACCAAGAACAACAACGAGCCGCGAAACTCCAGCGACGACCATCCGCAAGACCTGACCACCATCCTGGGCAACTGGGAGAACATGATGCGCACCGGCATGCGCCTCTGTTCCCCGGCATCGTGGGACGGCTCCGACTACTGGAACGCTACGGGCTTCCTGGCCGAGTTCCTCGACAGCATCGACGCACGCGGCTGGCGCTGCGACATCATCGATCTGCACTGCTACTGGGCGGAGGGCAGCTTCGGCAACATCGCCAACTGGGCCAACAAGTACAAGCGTCCCGTCTGGATATCAGAGTGGTGCTGGGGTGCCTCGTGGAACAAGAACGGTGCCTTTGCCAGCGGCGTCACCCGGACACAGGTGAAGGACGCCCTCCAGCGCATCTGTACCAACCTGAACAACTGGGACTACGTGGAGCGCTACTACTACTGGAACAGCGAGGCCTCTATCTCGCGGCTCTACGAGAACGGTGCCCTGACCACCGCCGGCGAGTATTACTCGAATATGACGTCGCCTTTAGGCTACAACGGCAAGTATGACTTTGTGCCTACCACGCCGCGTCAGTATGCCCCCTCGGCCTTCTCCGTGAGCAGGGCCGACGGCAATGCCATCATCAAGTGGCGCGACCACAACGGCGAATATAACCAGCTGATGCGGTTGGAGCGCAAACTGCGTGGCGGACAGTGGCAACCGCTGGCCGACATTGAGCAGAAAGAGGCGGCCGCCGACTACACCTACACCGACGAGGCCGCCCCCGAAGGCGCCCTCTACCGTGTCTACGTGGTCGACCTGAACGGTAGGGGTTACTATACCAACAACGACATGGCTCCTGGCGACGAGGTGTTGAACGCTGACGGCGAGATCCGCTACGTGGGCGGCAACCTGCTGGCCAACGGCGACTTCGGCCTGGGTGCCATGGGATGGACCACCGGCACGGGCACCGAACCCGCCCAGCCCCACTTCCAGGTGGTGCCCGAGGGCGGCTTTGGCGGCGGCAGCTACCTGCAGGCCTATACCAGCATGGGTACCAACACCCTGGGGGCTGTCAAGACCTACGTGCCCATCGCCCCCGGCACGGAGTACCTCTTCCGCTGTGCCACCCGCAACGGTGGCACCAACCAGCGCATCAGCGTCAGCCCCGACCAGACGCAGGCCGGCACCGAGGTGCTGCGCCTGCAGGACTCGCAGGACTGGCAGCTCCAGTCTGCCACATTCAACAGTGGCGACAACAGCTTTGCCCTCATCTCGCTCCGCATGCTGCAGGCCAAGGCCCAGTATGACATGATGGAACTGCGGCCGCTCTTCAAGACCCGCGACGAGGCCGTGGCCGACGGCCTGCAGCGGCTGAAGGACAAGGCCCGGACGGTGATGGCCTACAACGCCGACCCCGTACTGGCCGCCCTGAATACCGAGCTGCAGCAGCGTTTAGACGCCCTGACGACACCTACCGACGATGCCCTCGCCGAGGGCGAGCAGGCCATCAGCGACCTGCTGCAGGCTCTCCGCGACCGCCAGGCCATCGACTCGCTCAACACCGTCGTTGCGGCCCTGAATGCCACGGGCATGCAGTTGCCCGAGGCGTTGAACCTTGCCTGGGCCGTAGCACCGGTCCACTACACTGCCAACTATTTCACCTCGCACCGCCAGCTGTTGCAGCAGACTCTCGACGAGTTCCTCAGCTATACCGACGCTGAGGTACAGCCTAAGTCGGGCAACTTTGCCGGCACTGCCGGTTGGGAGGTCAAGGTGGGTACCTACACCGGCGGCGACCAGCGCACCAACAACTACGGCGGCCTGAGCTGCTGGAACGCCTGGTGGGCCAATGTCAACGCCACGGTAGGCGCGAAGCAGAGCATGGAGATACGCCAGACGGTGGAAGACCTGCCCGAGGGTCTCTACGCCTTAGAGTGCAAGGGCTCGACACAGCATTACTGTCTGAGCGACCAGCACGGCTACATGGTCGTCGGTGGCGACACGTTGCCTACGCCTATGCTTACCGCCGACTACATGGACCTGCCCACCGTGCCCAGCATCTGGCAGACGTTGACCACGCCGCCGGCCTATGTGGCCGAGGGTGGCAGCGTCACCATCGGTTTTGTCAGCACCAAGCAGGGAGCTGTCAACAATGCCTGGCGTGCCTTCGGTGATGCCGGCAACGCCGGCGACCGCCGCGAGGGCTGGTGGTGTGCTACCGACTTCCGCCTGCTCTACCACCCCATGCAGTCGGTCACTGTGCCCGAGGGGGGCTGGACCACCGTCTGCCTGCCCTATGCCAGCTATCTGCCTGCCGGTGCCCGCTTCTTCCAGGTGGTCGGTGTGCTCAAGGACCACTCCAGGCTCTGCCTGCAGGAGGTCAGCGAGCTGCAGGCCGGCCAGCCCTACGTGGTGCAGGCTGAGGCCGGACGGCTGACATTCAGCGAATATGGCGAGAAGATGAAGAGTCCTGTGAGCTATAAGAATGCTTATAACATGCGCGGCTACTTTGTCACCTCGGCGGCCATCAGGGCGCCCCTGGGCAGCTACGTGCTCGCCGACGGACAGTGGGTCAAGGTGGAGTCGGCGCGTCCTTCCGTGCCTTCTTATTCGGCCATCCTCTACAAGATTGACGACCTGCCGGAATTTGAGGTCTGGGACAGCCTCACCATGCCCCTGGTTGACAGCCAGTCGGTGGGCATCACCGCCGTCGGCGGTGATGCTTCAAAGTCGGCCTCATACTCCCTTGACGGTCGTTCCGCCGCTGCCGCTCGCGGTGTGGTCATACGTATAGATAAAGGTCAGCCCAGGAAAGTGCTCCAGCGCTGACCTATCTTGCAGACGTTTGCCGGTCGGTTGTTCCGACTACTTGCTGGTGTGGTTGATGTAGGTCATGATTATATCAACGGCATCGTCCTCACTCAGGTCGTCCATCGAAAGGACGACCTGATAGTTGCGGGCGTCGTAGCGCGAGGTGTCCTCAAACTTCTGGATGTAGGTCTCGCGGCTGGTGTCCATCTTGGTAATGATGTCGCGGGCTTCCTCCTCACTGACGTTCTGTTGCTCCATGATGCGCCGGATGCGGTGCTCCATTGAGGCCTGGATGAAGATGTTCAGGTGGTTGGGCCACTCGCGGAACACCATGAAGCCCGTGCGGCCTGCCACGACACACGACGACTGTACGGCAAGCTCCTGCAGGATGTGCTTCTCGGTCTCAAACATCGAGGCGTTGTCGAGCTTCACCTCAGCTTCCATAGGCAGGCTGCTGCTGTTGACCAGCGTATTGTAGTAGTTGCGGAAGTCGTTCCACCATGACTTCTTCTGCGCTTTGATTTCCTCAATGCGCTCGGGTGTCAGGCCGAATTTCTGGGTCAGACCCTTGATAATGGCCTTGTCGTAATAGTTTACACCTAACTGCTCGGCCAGCTTACGGCCTACTGTACGTCCGCCACTACCCACTTCGCGGTTGATAGTGACGACAAATTTCTCATTCTTGTTCATAAAATATAATGTATAATGTTCAATGTTCAACGCTCATAAACGGCAGTGTCTGGGCCTGACTGAACATCATGTCGGCCAACATGCCGTTGGCATCGTTCTCGCCGTTGACGAGGTCGTAGAGCGACTTGAGTCCGTCGCGTCCGCCGTTGTGCTTCAGTACATACACCATACAGAGGTACTGCAGCGCCGTGCTGGACGAGAGGATGTCAATCTTGGTGACAGCCAGCTGCGAGACTGCCAACTGGTAGGCATCCTCGCTGTTCTCGTCGATGAAGTGCTGCACGTCGCCCAGGGTCTCAAGTCTGAATGATTCGAGCGCCGGCAGATAAGACATCATGGAGACGGGGAAAATTTCTGCCTGATTGACTGCGGCAATGCGGCGGTTCAGCCGGTCGAAGGGCTTCAGGTCGAGATAGCTGCGGAAGGAGCCACGCGACAGTGCCACATCGTCCAAATGGCCGCTCTTTACCAGTGTCAGTGTATGACGCTGATAGTCGGTCAGTGCAAGGCGCAGCCGGCTGAACTCGTCGTCGATAAGTTCCATCATGCCTGCCAACCGGTTCATCTGCCGCAGATACTCGCGGGGAATCTTGACTTCACCCTTGTAGCCGGTGTCGTGAACCATGGTAGACCAGACGTGCTGCAAGGCCGTCCGCATCTGCAGTTCGAAGCGCGGATTGCGGGTGTCGTCGACGGCGTCTGCCTGTTTGAGCCGGCAGATGTAGTGCAGTGAATTGTAGCCGAAGGCATCCAGGTCGTGCAGCTTGCGCTTGTCGACGCTCTCCTTCCAGTCTATGTCGAACAGGCCTTTGGCAATGACCGCCACCTTGTCGACGTCGTCGGTATAGAACGTGATGACGCGAAGCCCCACGAGGTCGGTGATGTCGTCTATCGTTTTGTACTTTGCCCCTTTCACCTCCAGTTTGCCGGCCAGCGATTTCTCGGTCTTTATGCGCTGCTCGATGGCCGTGACGTAGATGCCCTGCTCTTTCAGAGCCTGTTGTAGCAGGTCGAAGGCCTTCTTTGCCAGCCCGTCGAGCGTAGGCCGGAGTGCCTGGAACTGCTTCATCAGGAGCATCCCGTGCGCGTCAAGTATGAAGTTGCTCATCCTTGTGTTTTTTTAGACAAATTCAAAGATGTTGTTGAACCTTCTTTATTCTTCATTCTTCTTTTTTTCGCCAAACACCTGGTCGATGAGTTGCTCGAACTCCTTGTAGGCTGAGGTGTCCTCGAGTTCATGCAGTGAGGCGGCCAGTCCGCGGTAGTGCCACTCGTGGTCCTTGGGGTCGCTGGTGTGGAAGAGGCTCCAGAGCCGGTCGCCCTGCCGGGCATAGTCGCGGGCGATGGCCCTCATGTTGGAGAGCTTGTCGCCAAGGGCCACCATCTTGGCATCGCGCGAGGCACGGGCCAGACGGTCGATGGCGGCCTGCTTGCGGTCGTGCCAGCTGAGCTCTACGGTAGAACCGTCGGGTATGGTGTCGGTTTCTGAGGCTACCAGCGAGGCTATGCGGTCGCCAAACTCGGCGCGTATCTGCTCCACGGTGACGGCGGTGTCCTCCACGGTGTCGTGCAGGACGGCGGCGGCCAGCAGTTCCTGGTCGCGTGTCATCGTGGCTACTATCTCCACCGCCTCCATGGGGTGAACGATGTAGGGGAATCCCTTGCCGCGCCGCTCGGTACCGGCATGGGCGCGGACGGCAAATACGATGGCGCGGTCCAGCAGGTGGGTATCTAAGGGCTTGTTGGCCATGTCCTAATAGTATTTTATAATTTTCTTTGTGCTGTCAATGATTGTCTTATTTCAGGTATTTCTCCCTGAGTTGCTGCTGCTCTGCCTTGGTGAAG
>CAMNJY010000118.1 GCA_946541745.1 uncultured Prevotellaceae bacterium | reverse complement strand
GCCAAGAAGAACGACTACGAGGCCATCATCATTGCCGACCACGGCAACGCCGACAACGCCATCAACCCCGACGGCACGCCCAACACGGCCCACTCGCTGAACCCCGTGCCCTTCATCTACGTGACCGACAACAACTCGGCCACCGTGAAGGACGGCCGACTGGCCGACGTGGCACCCTCCATACTGCACATCATGGGTCTGGAGCAGCCCGCCGACATGACCGGCGAGTGCCTCATCTCTGACAACAAGTAAATGAACGTTCAGATAGAACCCAGCTGGAAACAGCAACTGACTGGTGAGTTCGACAAGCCTTATTTTGTCGGACTCACCACTGCTGTCCGCGGCGAGTATTCGCAATTCACCTGCTACCCGCCGGGCCGGCTGATCTTCAACGCCTTCAACCTGACACCGTTCGACCGGGTGAAAGTGGTCATCATCGGCCAGGACCCCTACCACGAGCCCGGCCAGGCCCACGGGCTGAGCTTCTCGGTACAGGACGGGGTGACGTTTCCGCCGTCGCTACAGAACATCTTCAAGGAGATAGAGCAGGACTTAGGCACCCCCATGCCTGCAACGGGCAACCTCACGCGGTGGGCCGAACAGGGCGTGCTGCTGCTCAACGCTACGCTCACCGTCCGTGCCCACCAGGCCAACAGCCATGCCACCCTGGGCTGGCAGCAGTTCACCGACGCCGCCATCCAGGCGCTGGCCTCTCGCCGCGACCACCTGGTCTACATGCTCTGGGGCGGCTATGCGCGTGGCAAGGCATACATGATACCCAAAGACCGCAACCTGGTCTTAGAGTCTGTCCACCCGTCGCCGCTGTCGGCCAACCGTGGCGGATGGTTTGGCCAGCACCAGTTTTCACGCTGCAACGCCTATTTGAAAGCCAACGGAATAGAACCCATAAAATGGTAGACAGACTTCCCCCCATCCTTGAGGTCGGCGGTGTGCTGATATCCTCCGACCTGCTGACCGAGTATTTCTGCTGCGACTACGAGAAGTGTCGAGGCGCATGCTGCATAGAGGGCGATGCCGGCGCACCGGTGACGCTGGACGAGATTGGCGGCATTGAGGAAGCCCTGGACACGGTGTGGCCGTTGCTATCAGCATCGGCACAAAGCGTCATCGACCGTCAGGGCGTGGCCTACACCGACCGCGACGGCGACCTGGTGACGAGCATCGTCAGCGGCCGCGACTGCGTGTTCACCTGCTACGACGGCGACAGTTGCCTCTGCGCACTGGAGAAAGTCTACCGCGCCGGCAAGACGCGGTTCTGCAAGCCTGTCAGCTGTGCCCTCTACCCTGTCCGCGAGAAGCAGTTTGGCGACGGGCTGACAGGGCTGAACTACCACCGATGGAAGATTTGCGCCGACGCCGTGGCCAAAGGTCAGGCCCTCGGCGTGCGCGTCTATCAGTTTCTGAAGGAACCGCTCACCCGCCGCTTTGGCCAGGAGTGGTATCAGGAACTGTGCAACGTGGCCGACGAGTTGCTCAGCCCCGCCGGTACTCCGAAGGAGTAACCCCCACATGCTCCTTGAAATACTTTCCCATGAACGACTGATTGGGAAAGTTCATCTCCTCTGATATCTGCCTGATGCTCTTAGTGGTGTTGCGCAACATGACGCGCAGCTCCAGTACGACGTACTGGTCAATCCAGGCATTTGGCGACCGCTGGCTGACCGTCTTGATAGTCTCTGCCAGATACTTCGGCGTGATGCCCATCTGTTCGGCGTACCACCCCACGCGGCGTTCCTGGCGGAAGTGCTGCTCTACCATCTTGATGAAGCGGGTGAAGAGTATGTCGCCACGCTTCATGGGTGGCGCTGCCGTCTGCTGCGACTGATAGATGACATTGCTCATTTCATAGAACATGGCCAGCAGCAACGTGCGCACCAGTGCCTTGCGGAAGTGATTTCCCTGGTCGGCAATGCGGCTCTTGATAGCATAGAAATAGTTATGGAACGAGGCCACGTCCCTGTCGGTAATCTTCATGACCGGATGGTTGCGGGCATAGAGGAAGAGCGCTGACAGCTCGCTGACGTCGCTGATAACTTCATGGAAGAACTCCACCGACAGCAGGATGGCCAGTCCCTTGACATCGTCCGACGCCTTATAGTCGTTGACGACATGGTGCTCCGACACTATGAGCATGTCGCCCGGCCCTACCTCTATCTGGCGGGTGTCGAGGGTATAGCGCAGCCAGCCTCGGGTGCATAGCACGATGAGTATGAAGTTCATGCGACGGGCATCACCGGGTACAGGAATCTCACTGATGCGGTCGGCCAAGGCCACCGACTTGTCGATGTAGTCAACGCCGCTCCACTGGGCCGCCTTGGCCATGTCGGTTTCGGGTATCTGCTGGTTCATGGCATTACAATCTTTCGTGTCTGCCCGGCTTTCATCTTAAAGGCCTGCTGCAGTCCATTATATAATAAGGTAAAGGCACCGTTCCGCAGAGCCTTCACGGTGCAAGCGGTCACCCGTCCGTCGCGCCACTCGAAACTCAGCTCATAGCCGCCACGGGCACGGAGTCCGCTGACGCTGCCGTCTTTCCACTGCCGGGGCAGTGCAGGCAGCAGCTGGATGCTGTATGCAGCGTGCGCCTCGTCATAACGGCTCTGCAGCAGCATCTCGCAAACGCCGGCCGTGCCGCCGAAGTTGCCGTCAATCTGGAAGGGCGGGTGGGCATCCATCAGGTTGGGATAGGTGCCGCCGCTGTGCCGTCGGTCAGGGCCGCGGTAGTCGTCGGGGGTCACGTAGGTCAGCAGTTTCTGGTAGATGTGGTAGGCCTGGTCGGCCCGCTGCAGCCGCGCCCACAGGTTAATGCGCCAGCCCGTGCTCCAGCCCGTGGTCTGGTCGCCTTTCTGCACAAGGGTCTGCTCGGCAGCCTTACGCAGGGCAGGGTCTGTCAGGTGGCTGCCCGGATATAGCCCTATGAGGTGGCTCTGGTGGCGGTGCCTGGGGTCGTAGTCGCGCCAGTCGTAGTACCACTCGTTCAGGTCGCCGTCCTTGCCCACGGTGTAGGGGTGGAGGCGGGCCAGGGCCTTCTTGTAGGGGGCGGTGGCAGTGCCACCGCAGACGCTACAGGCGGCGATGGTGTTCCGCAGCAGCTCGCGGATGATGGCCAGGTCGGCAGTGCCGCCATAGCAGGTCATGCCGTGGTAGCCGTCGTCAGTGACGTACTCGTTTTCGGGCGACGTGCTGGGTGCCGTTATCAGTTCGCCAGGGGCCTTTGGGTTGTCTATGAGCCAGTCGACGCAGAAGTCGGCCGCACCGCGCATCAGCGGCAGGGCGACGTTCTTCAGGTACGTCTTGTCTTGCGTGAACAGGTAGCGCTCCCACAGCGTGTTCACCAGCCACGCTCCGCCCATGTTCCAGTTGGCCCACTCGGGCTTCTCGTTCTTCTCGCCCACGGGGTTGGTCATGGCCCACAGGTCGCTGTTGTGACTGGAGCACCAGCCTCGGCTGATGCCATAGTAGTTGCGGGCGGTATAGCGGCCGTTGGCGGCCAGGGCCTGCACAAAGACGTCGAGGGGCACGGCCATCTCGGCCAGATTGGCCACAAAGGCGGGCCAGTAGTTCTCTTCCAGGTTGATGTTGACGGTGTAGTTGCCGCGCCAGGGCGACCACAGGTGGGGCGTCCACAGCCCCTGCAGGTTGGCGGGCACGCCCGCCGTGCGCGACGAGGCGATGAGCAGATAGCGCCCATACTGGAAGTAGAGGGTCTCTAAGTATCGGCTGGCCTCGCCCCTGCCGTCGTAGCTGCGCAGCAACTGGTCGGTAGTGGTGTCCTGTGCGCCGTTGCCGCCCAGGTTCAGCTTCACCCTGTTGAAATAGTGCTGGTAGTCGGCGATGTGGCGTTGGCGCATCTCCTCATAGGTGGCGTTCTGCGTGTGCCACAGGTCGTTGGCAGCCTGTTCCAGGTAGTTGGCGCCCTCGCTGACGGGGTGGCGGTCGAAGCCGTTGAAACTGGTCTCGTTGACAATATAGACAATGGCTTCACGCGCGCCGGTGATGGTCAGCGACGAGTCGGCGGCGGTCACCTCGCCGTCGGTTTTTACCCGCAGCATGGTGCAGAAGTGTATGCTCTGCCGCGCGTCGCCGGTGGCATGGCCGGTCATGGTCAGCTGGCGAGCGGCGGCATTCACCTTGTGGGGCACCAGCGAGGTCAGCGCCAGACGGCAGTTGACGTCGCCCGTCAGCCTGATGGCGATGAGCTTGTCAGGGGCCGAGGCGAAATACTCGCGGCTGACGGCACGGCCTCCGCGCACATAGCGGTCGCTGACAATGGCACTGTCAAGGCTCAGGCGGCGGTGATAGCCGCTGACGGCCCCCAGTCCCAGGTCCTTGATGTGGAGAACGCCGAGGGGCTGATAGAACTGTGAGTTGGGGCCTTGAACGTGCAGCTGCAGCGAGTCGGCCCGCCGGTAGTCCTCGGCGAAGAGGGCCTTGCGTATCTCGGGAATCCACTGGTGGGCGTCGCGGTCGAGCTGACGGTCAACGGGTTTCCCCGTCCACAGGGTGATGTCGTTCAGGCAGACAATGTCGTCATCGGTACCGCCATAGACCAGCGCGCCGAGCTTGCCGTTGCCTATAGGCAGCGACTCCTCGAAGTAGTCGGCAGGCCGGTCGTAGTGCAGCACCATGGGCTGTTGCTGCTGCGCCGAGACCGTCAGCGCTGCGGCCATGCACAATAAAATAATATATTTTTTCATAATATTTACGTTTCTGCTTGCAAAGTTACGAAAAAATTTTGTATATTTGCACCAACAAGCTAAAAAAACATAACCTATGCAACCTATCAAGACTTTGAACGACATGATAGTCTTCCTGCAGCAGCGGGGAGACCGCAAGCGCGTAGCCGTCATCTGTGCCAACGATGCCAGCACCCGCTACGCAGTGGAAAAAGGCAAGGAGATGGGATTCATCGAGCCTGTCTACGTAGACGGCGACGACCGGGACGAGTGCGCCCGCCGTGCTGTCAGCATGGTGCGCAACGGCGAGGCCGACATACTGATGAAGGGCCTCATCAACACCGACAACGTGCTGCGCGCCATTCTGAACAAGGATACGGGTATCCTGCGCCCGGGCCACGTGCTGACCCACATCGCCATGGCCGAAATACCTAAATATGAGAAGCTGCTCTTCTTCACCGATGCCGCCGTCATTCCCGTACCCACCAAGGAGCAGCGCCGCCAGCAGGTACACTACGTCAACTACGTGTGCCACGCACTGGGCATTGAGGAACCGCGCATCTCGCTCATCCACTGTGCCGAGAAGGTCAGCGAGAAGACGTTCCCCTACACCGTCGACTACCTCGAGATCATCGCCCTGGCCCAGAGCGGCTACTTCGGACGCTGCATCATCGACGGTCCGCTGGACCTGAAGACGTCGCTCGACTCGGTCAGCCTGCGCGAAAAGGGCATACACTCCGCCATCGACGGCCAGGCCGACGCCCTCATCTTCCCCGACATCGTGGCCGGCAACGTGTTTTACAAGACGCTGACCCTCTTTGCCTACGCCAAGACCGCCGGCGTGCTGCAGGGCACCATCAAGCCCGTAGTGATGCCCTCGCGCAGCGACAGCCCCGAGTCGAAATACTACTCACTGGCCCTGGCGGCCATATAAGCCATAAGACCTATGAGATCCGTCAGCCCCATCAGAATCCTCGTCATCAACCCCGGCTCGACATCGACCAAGATAGCCGTCTACGATGACGAGAAGCCCGTATTGCTGCGCAACATAGTACACTCGGCAGAGGAGCTGGCCACGTTTGACGACGTGATAGACCAGCAGGACTTTCGCCGCCAGTTGGTGCTCAGCGAACTACAGGCCGACGACATCGCCATGAAGTTCGACGCCGTCATCGGCCGCGGCGGACTGGTGAAGCCCCTGGAAGGCGGTGTCTACGAAATCAACGACCTGATGATTCAGGACACGCTGAGCGGCATAGCCCTCCACAACCACGCCTGCAACCTGGGCTGCCTCATCGCCCACGAGATAGCCAGCCTCATAGAGGGCTGCCGCTCGTTCATCGCCGACCCCGGCGTGGTCGACGAGCTCTGCGACTACGCCCGCATCAGCGGGTCGCCGCTGATGAACCGCATCTGCATCTGGCACGCGCTGAACCAGCGGGCCATCGCCCGGCGCTATGCCGCCGAGGTGGGCCGCGAGTATGAGGACCTGAACCTCATCATCTGCCACATGGGCGGCGGCATCTCCGTAGCCGCCCACGACCACGGCCGGGCCGTCGATGCCAACAACGCCCTCGACGGCGAGGGGCCTTTCTCGCCCGAGCGGGCCGGCAGCCTGCCCGCCGCCGACCTCATACGCCTCTGCTTCAGCGGCAAGTACAACGAGAAGCAGCTGCTGAAGCGCATTGCCGGCAAGGCGGGGCTGAACGCCCACCTGGGCACCAACAACGTGAAGGAAATCATTCAGCGCATAGAGGACTACGGCGACAGCCACGCCGAACTGATACTCGACGCCATGCTCTACCACGTGGCCAAGAACATAGCCGCCGAGGCGGCCGTGCTCTGCGGGCATATCGACGCCGTCCTGCTCACCGGCGGCCTGGCCCGCTCGGAATATATTGTCAGCCGCCTGCGCCGCCGCATCGGGTTTCTGGCACCCGTCCACTGCTACCCCGGCGAGGACGAGATGGAAGCCCTGGCCCTCAACGCCCTCGACGTGATGCGGGGCAGGCGCAAGGCAAAGATTTACAAATAAATTTTAACGCAGTGCCGTTAACTCACATTTATTTCGTAACTTTGCACACTCAAACCATTCACATAAAAGCAAATAAACGATGAAGACATTTATGAACGTCGGCGACATCGGGCCGTTAGACAAGGCCCTGGCCGAAGCCATGGAGATTAAGAACGACCGGTTTAAGTATCAGCACCTTGGACACAACAAGACGCTGATGATGATATTCTTCAACAACTCACTGCGCACCCGCCTGTCGACCCAGAAGGCGGCCATGAACCTGGGCATGAACGTCATCGTGCTCGACGTCAACGCCGGCGCCTGGAAGCTGGAGACGGAGCGCGGCGTCATCATGGACGGCGACAAGTCGGAGCACCTCCTGGAGGCCATTCCCGTCATGGGCTGCTACTGCGACATCATCGGCGTACGCTCCTTTGCCGGACTCACCGACCGCGACTACGACTACGCCGAGACCGTGGTCAACCAGTTCATCAAGTACAGCGGCCGCCCGGTCTTCGCCATGGAGACGGCCACCGTCCACCCCCTGCAGGCTTTCGCCGACCTCATCACCATCAAGGAGTATTCCCGCTCTGCCCTCCCCGCTCCCGCTTCCCCAAAGAAGCCCAAGGTGGTGCTGACCTGGGCACCCCACTGCCGCGCCCTGCCGCAGGCCGTGCCCAACTCGTTCGCACAGTGGATGCTGGCTGCCGACGTGGACTTCGTCATCACCCACCCCGAGGGCTACGAGCTCGACCCGAAATTCGTGGCCGGCGCCCGCGTGGAGTACGACCAGCGCAAGGCCTTCGAGGGTGCCGACTTCATCTACGCCAAGAACTGGTCGAACCCCGGCGTCACCAACCCCGGGGACTACGGCAAAATCACGTCGAAGGACATGGCCTGGACGGTAGACGCCGAGCACATGGCGTGGACCAACAACGGCAAGTTCATGCACTGCCTGCCCGTGCGCCGCGGCCTCATCGTCACCGACGACGTCATTGAGTCGGCCAACAGCATCGTCATTCCCGAAGCCGCCAACCGCGAGATTTCGTGCTCGGTAGTCCTGAAGCGCATGCTGGAGGCACTATAGCCAACAGTGGCACGCCTCAACAAAAACACAGACATGACACGCATGAAGACTGACATACAGATAGCCCGCGAATGCGAGCTGAAACACATCAACGAGATAGCCACCGAAGTGGGCATCAGTCCTGAGGAGATAGAACCCTACGGCCGATACATGGCCAAGGTGCCCGTGCGGCTCATTGACGAGGAGAAGGTGCGGCAGAGCCGCCTCATCCTCGTGACGGCCATCAGCCCCACCAAGGCCGGCATCGGCAAGACCACCGTCAGCATCGGGCTGGCATTGGGTCTTAACAAAATCGGCAAAAAGGCAGCCGTAGCCCTGCGCGAGCCTTCGCTGGGCCCCTGCTTCGGCATGAAGGGCGGCGCGGCCGGCGGCGGCTACGCCCAGGTGCTGCCCATGGAGAAGATCAACCTGCACTTCA
>CAMNJY010000117.1 GCA_946541745.1 uncultured Prevotellaceae bacterium | reverse complement strand
TGCCTTCTGGCGCGGCGATGCCACCCGCGAGCAGATGCAGCGCCTCTACGGCATCACGTTCCCCAAGAAGAAGATGCTCGACGAATACCTCGTCATGCTTGAGGAGGCCAAGAAGCGCGACCACCGCACGATAGGCAAGGAGATGGAACTCTTCATGTTCTCAGAGAAGGTGGGCAAGGGCCTTCCCATCTGGCTGCCCAAAGGCACCGACCTGCGTCTGCGTCTGCAGGATCACTTGCGCCGTGTGCAGAAGCGCTATGGCTATCAGGAGGTTATCACGCCACACATCGGCGGCAAGAGCCTCTACGTCACCAGCGGCCACTACGCCCACTACGGCCAGGACTCCTTCCGCCCCATCACCACCCCTGAGGAGGGCGAGGAGTATATGCTGAAGCCCATGAACTGCCCCCACCACTGCGAGATTTTCGCCTGGAAGCCCCGTTCGTACAAGGACCTGCCGCTGCGCATCGCCGAGTTCGGCACCGTCTACCGCTACGAGCAGAGCGGCGAGCTGCATGGCCTCACGCGCGTGCGTTCCTTTACTCAAGATGACGCCCACCTCTTCTGCCGTCCCGACCAGGTGAAGCAGGAGTTCCTCAACGTGATGGACATCATCGGCGTGGTGCTCAAGGCTTTCGGCTTCAACTACGAGGCCCAGATCAGCCTGCGCGACCCTAACAACCATGAGAAATATGTGGGCACCGACGAGGACTGGGCACTGGCCGAGAAGGCCATCCAGGAGGCCTGCCAGGAGAAAGGCCTCAACGCCAAGGTGGAGCTGGGAGAGGCTGCCTTCTACGGCCCGAAGCTCGACTTCATGATCAAGGACGCCATTGGCCGCCGCTGGCAGCTGGGCACCATCCAGGTGGACTACAACCTGCCGAAGCGCTTCCAGCTGGAATATACCGACGAGGACAACCAGAAGAAGACGCCGGTAATGATTCACCGTGCTCCGTTCGGCTCACTGGAGCGTTTCTGCGCCGTGCTCATAGAGCATACCAGCGGCCACTTCCCCCTCTGGCTCACGCCCGAGCAGGTGGCCATCCTGCCGCTGTCGGAAAAGTACAACGACTACGCTCAGGAGGTGTGCAGCAAGTTCCAGCAGGGCGGCGTTCGCGCCACCATCGACCTGAGGAACGAAAAGCTGGGCCGCAAGATTCGCGACAATGAGCTGAAGCGCATACCTTATATGGTCATTGTCGGCGAGAAGGAACAGGCCGACGGCACCGTGGCCGTGCGTCCGCAGGGCGGCGGCGAGCAGAGCGTGATGACCATCCAGCAGTTCATTGACGAGGTGAACGAGAAGGTGGCCGAAATGACGAAGGACTTCTAAACACAAATCTATATCAAAATTCAAGCAAGTTCTGACGACATTTGTAAGCTCATAAAAACAACTGCGAATTTCGAGGATAAAAACAACTACGAATTTCGCGGATAAAACAACTACGAATTTCACGAATTATACAAATTTTATTTCCAGAATAATTTGTAAAATTCGTGAAATTCGTAGTCGTCAAGTCTTACCACGGCTCGTCCATTTCCATTTCGCGGGCGTAGCAATTCCTCCTCATCACTGGGGGACAGCACCCGTGTGAACGCAGTTTGCTACAAAAGGGACTCCCTTTTGCGCGAAAGTAGCTCCCTTTCGGAAAATCCAAGGCCTGGATTTTTCAGAAGTTGGAACCCTGATTTTTCAGAAGTGGAACAATGCTGTGACTAAAGTTTCGAAAAACTATGCTATGTGTGCTATAGTTGGTTATAACAATTTGACATACAATGGGTTATCCTATAGCATAGTTTACGGAAACTGTGCTATAACTATGCTATAAACTATGCTATTCAACAAAGATTAAGAAGATGAAAAAGATTTCATGCAGTTTATCCCGCCACACATATTACGTTAGCTATCTTTTAAATCTTTTCCATCTTTGTAAAAAAAACATTGCGCAAAATAATTATGTTTAATAACTTAACAGTCAAAGCTATAGCATAGTTTATAGCATGGTTATAGCATAGTTTCCGGAAACTATGCTATAAGACAAACGCCTGGTTGTCAGCAAGATGCGCTCAACTATAGCACACATAGCAGGGTTTTCCTCAATGAGTCTTTACCTTCAGTTGGTAGGGATAGGTGGGGTTGGCGGCAGCCTTGTCGCCGTAGCCGCTCCAGCGCAGCTGCTGATGCTCGGCGGGAGCGCCCATCACGACGAAGTAGAGCTTCTTCAGCGTCACGTCCTTGGGTGCGCTGAACGTGGTGGCGCCGATGGGCGAGTAGAGCTCGCGGCCGTCGGCCGTGACGCCCACAAAGCCGTAGCGCAGCGGGCTGGTGGTGCGCACGCTGACTTTGGCCGAGCGGCTGGCAGGCAGCGCGATGGCGTTGAAGCCGTATGCCTCAGGCGCGTGCTTAGGGCGCAGCCAGCCGCCGCTGAGGGTGTCGAGCTCGGCTGAGAAGGTGCAGGCGTATGGGCGCGTCTGCTGACGGGCGTGCTTGAAGTCGAAGTTCATGAGGTGCTGGTAACCACGAAACATCTCGTCGCAGAACTGCGGTTGCGTGAGGCTGTACATGCGCTTGTAGGTCATCACCGGGTCCTCGCCGCGGCGGCCCTGTCGGAACAGCTCGGCGATGGACTTGCGGCCGTGGAGGTCGCTCCACCACTGTATGACGTAGGGCGAGTGGTATATGTTCTCGCCGTCGAGGTAAGCCTTGTGTGTGAGCTTGCGGAAGGCGTCAAAGTGGTAGTTCTCGTCGCGCAGCCAGTAGGGGTTCACCTGCCAGAGCATCCACTGCGAGGTCATCTCGAAGAAGCCCGTGCCACCCCAGCAATCGCCGATGGAATCGGCCATTATCTGCGATTGGAAGGAGTGGCCCAGCTCGTGGGCCATGCAGTTCATGGTGTTGTCCTGGATGCGGTTGGGGGCCACCCACAGCCCGCCGATGAAGTTGTCGTAGGTGCCGCCATAGGCAGTGCCGTCGAGGGAGTACATCACCATGACCATCATCTTGTAGCGGTCTGCCTTCGAGGGTCGGACGCCCGTCCACCCCAGGGTGTCGCGGAAGAAGGTGTAGAACGACTGCACGCGCTCCATGAGAACGGAGAGGTTGAAGGCCATGGGCTTACCCTGGAGCTGCGGCGGGTTCTGCAGGTCGCCGCCGAAGCCGCGCTCCCACATGAAGATGCAGTCGCGGGTTTCGGCCGAGCGGTGCCAGCACCACTTCGATGAGTCGGCGCTGAGGTCCATCGACCGGAGGTCCTCAGGAATGTAGATCTGCTTCGACGGCACGGCGTTCTGGGCGTAGAGCAGTAAAGGCGAGAGGGCGGAAAGAGCCAGAAGCAAGACTGCCGCCACCACTTTGTCACTGTTTGTATTCTTTTTCATATTACCTGACTACCTTTTTACCGTTGACAATAAAAACGCCGTGGCGTGCAGGCGTAGCCACACGCCGCCCCTGCAGGTCGTAGACGGTGGCGTCGGGGCTGCCGGTCGCCGCGGCCGGAGCGCTGACAGGCGTCGTGTCGTCGTAGCTGACGGCCGAGAGCTCGGCGCCCACCTTGCCGTCGGTGATGTGGACGTTGAACACGAAGCGCGCCATGGCCTCCTTGTCGGCGGCCTGCCTGTAGCGCAGGGCCTGGCCTATGGTGTAGTCGGAGCCGCTCTTCACCTTGCCGGGGTACTGGCCGATGTTGAACGTCAGCGACGTGGCGTTCATCTCGCTGTAGACGTAGCCGCCGGCGTAGGCGCTGACGCTGCCCGAGGCATTGAACCAGTGGCCGTAGCCGTTGGCCGTAGACTGGTTGTTGACGGTAGCCAGCGTCTTGGGGTTCAGGGGGTAGAACATGATGCGCCCCACGGCGGGGCCGCCGGCCGCGTAGTTGGTCATACGGGCGGCGATGTCGGTGGTCTGCATCTGGAAAGCCGTGCCCAGCTGGGCCAGGGCCTTTCCGCCGACGGCCACGGCCACGGGGTCGTAGCTGGCGCGCTGGGGCAGGTAGACGTCGTAGGTCAGGGTGATGTCGCCTACGGGGCGCCCGTCAATGACCGACTGCACGTAGACTTTGGCCCTGGAGCCTATGTCGGTGCCCTCCAACTGGAAGCTGTACGGCCAGTGCTCGGCGTTCTCGGCCTTCTCGGTCCACCGGTGCTCAACATACTTCTTGGGCGCTGGGCTGACGATGAGCCAGAGGCGGCTGGTGCCTTCGGGCACGGTCATGCTGACGTCCTCAGTCTTCGCGGTGGTGCCCTGGCAGTAGAGCGAGTCTACGTCGAAATAGCGGCGCGAGCCGTCGCTCATCAGTGCCACGTAGCCTAAGCGGAAGGCCCGCTGGCTGGGCGACGAGGGGCGTATGTAGGTGGTGCGGCTGGTCTTGGTCCACTGCGTCTCGCCGCCCATCATCTCGGCAGGGTCGCCGTCGGCCAGCTTGGAGGCCGGGCGCAGGGCGGTGAAGTGGGTGGTGACGGTGGTGCCGGCCTCGGGCACCTGCAGGGGTATGACGTTGAAGCCGCTGGACTGCGGTGTCGACGACAGGGCCACCTGGTAGGTCCGCTCGGCGGTCTGCACGCACTGGTAGTCGAAGTCGCCGATGTAGGCCTGGCCGTAGGGCTGGCAGGCCTCGAAGTCCCACGTGGCGCAGCGGGCGGCATACTCATAATACAGCTTGAACAGGCCCTCGGCGTCGAGCCCCTTGAGGGCCATCAGCGCCTGGTTGAAGTCGGTGGCGTTGCCCCGGCTCTGGCCCGTCATGGGCTGGTTCCACACCTGGGCCACGGTGGTCAGGTCGTTGTAGTACTGGTTGATGAAGTAGTGGAACCAGTAGGACTGGTAGCGGTGCCACTCGTGTGAGAAGGCGTAGTTGTGGGAGCGGCGGAAGACGCCGATGCTCTGGTCGTACATCAGCTCGGGGTACGACTGTGCTGCCTGCCACTGTGCGGTCTGCTCCCAGATGGCCTGTCCGTTGCCGCAGGCCAGGTGGAAGCCGGTGTTGTCGGTGTCGGAGTCGCGGTGGCCGCTATGCTCGGCGTAGCACATGTAGTGGAACGAGTGTCCCACCTCGTGGGCAACGCTGTGGCCCACGGGCTTGCAGGCCGACGGGCCGAGCCAGAGGGCACTGACCATATAGTCGTAGCCACCGCCATAGCACACCCAGTCGGTGGTGTGATTGAGCAGCACCATCACCTTGTACTTCGACAGATTCGACGTCCGTGGGTTGACAAATCCCAGCTTGTTGATTTCCAGGTCGTAGAAAGCCTCGCACTTGCGTAGCAAGTCCTGCTCGTCCACCCGGTAGGCCGAGGGCGACTTGGAGGGCAGCGTCGAGCCGTAGCCCTTGTCCCAGAACACGATGACGTTGTCGCTCTCCACGGAGCGGCTCCTCGACCACGTGTAGCGGTTGTCGGGGTCGCTCTCCTTGTAAAGCAGCGAGTCGGCGGGCCAGGGGTTGCGCCACTCGTTGGGAATGTAAACACTCTTTTGCGCCAAGGCCGGCAGACAGGCCAGCACAAACATCGCTAAGGTAAGTAACTTTTTCATCATTCAGCAGTTATATTTAAGTTTTCTGCTGCAAAATAACAAAGAATCGGACAGACGGCGTGCCACGATTGTCTAAGAGGATAGGAAAATCGTCTATAAAGGCTGGCAGAATCATCGTTTAGACTTTTTTTGCATTGTCATAGACAGAAATTGCACGCTATTACGGAAATAATGACTATCTTTGCACCGTTTAAACCAAGACTCAGCCAATGAAACACTTAAAACTACTGGCCACCGTGGCCGCCCTGCTAACCTGCGGCCTGCTCCAGGCCAGGGACTACACCCTGAAATCGCCCAACGGGCGCATCGCCGTCACCGTAGGCGAGGCCGCGGGGCTGCAGCTCAACGTCACCCTCGACGGCCGGCAGGTGGTGGCCGTGAGCCGGATAGCCCTCGACGCCAAGACGGCAGGCATCAGCCGCGTGCGCGCCACGGCCGTCAGCGAGACCATCGCCGCTCCCCTCTACCGCCAGCGGCAGTTCACCGCCAAGGCCAACCAGATGGACGTCAGGCTGAAGGACGGCTTCGGACTGCACGTCAGGGCCTGTGACGAGGGGGTGGCCTACCGGTTCTACACCACCCGCAAGGGCGAGACCGTCATCGCCGCCGAAACAGCGTCCTTCAGTTTCGCCGAAGGTTCAAAAGCCTGGCTCAGCTACACCACCAACCCCGAGAAGCCCTACGCCATGGCCTTTCAGAACACCTACCACGAGACGCTGCTGCGCGACGCCCGGGCACTGCCCGCCTTCCTGCCCGCCACGGTCGACGCGGGCTTTGCCAAGGTCACCATCCTTGAGAGCGACCTGCGCCAGTACCCCGGCATGTTTCTCAGGGCCGACGGCGACGGGCTCACCGCCGAGTTTGCCCCCTACCCCAGGCGGATGGACTACTACAAGTGGCGCGGCATGAGCTACGTGGCCGAGACCGAGGACTACATTGCCAAGTCAGTAGGGCCGCGCACCTACCCCTGGCGCGTCATGGCCATCACCGAGAGCGACACGCAGATGCCCACCAACAACATGGTCTACGCCCTGGCCACGCCCAACCAGATAGGCGACACATCGTGGATCAGGCCCGGCAAGGTGGCCTGGGACTGGTGGCACGACTGGAACCTGAAGGGCGTCAGCTTCAAGGCCGGCATCAACACCGACACCTATAAATACTACATAGACTTTGCCAGGAAATACAACCTGGAGTACATCGTCATGGACGAGGGCTGGTACGACTCGTCGAAGGGCGACCTGATGAACCCCATCGCCGCCATCGACCTGCAGCAGATCATCGACTACGGCCGTGAGCGCGGCGTCGGCGTGGTGCTGTGGACGGTGTTCAACGTGCTCGACGAGCACCTCGACGAAGCCTGCCGCAAATACGCCCAGATGGGCGCCAAGGGCTTCAAGGTGGACTTCATGGACCGCAACGACCAGACGGCGGTCGACATGGCCGAGCGCATAGCCCGCACCTGCGCCGAGCACCGGCTGCTGCTCGACTACCACGGCTTCTGGGCCCCCACGGGCCTGAGCCGCACCTACCCCAACGTGGTCAACTACGAGGGCGTGTTCGGCATGGAGGAGGCCCGCTGGGCCAAGAAGACGACCGACATGCCGCTGTACGACGTCACCTTCCCCTTCATCCGCATGATGGCCGGCCAGGTGGACTTCACCCCCGGTGCCATGCGCAACGGCACGCGCGAGAACTGGGTGGAGTGCTACCAGAACCCCGTGTCGATGGGCACGCGCTGCCACCAGGCCGCCTGCTACGTCGTCCACGACACGCCGTTCACCATGCTCGCCGACACGCCCCACAGCTATGAGCAGGACTCGCTCTACACACGCTTCATAGCCCAGATTCCCGACACGTGGGACGAGACGCGCGTCGTGCAGGGCGAAATCGGCCGCTACATCGTCACCGCCCGCCGCAAGGGCGACACGTGGTACATGGCCGGACAGACCAACTGGGACGAGCGCACCATCGAGCTGCCCCTGTCGGTCGGCGGCGGAGGCAGCTACCTCGTCACCCTGCTCGCCGACGGCATCAACGCCGGCCACAACGCCGAGGACTACAAGATAGACCACCTGACCTGCGGCAACGGCGACACGCTGACCATCCGCATGGCTTCAGGCGGAGGATTCGTGATGAAGATAAGGAAAGCCAACATCGTAGAACATTTCTAAAACCACTACAATATGAAAAAGATTCTGCTAAGTTTGTCATTTGTCATTTGTCATTTATCACCTAGTGTAGCGCAAAAGGGCTACCCCATCAGCCCCGTGCCCTTCACCGCCGTCAAGGTGACGCCCGGCACGTTCTGGGGACAGCGCCTGGAGGCCAGCCGTAAGACCACCGTGCCCCTGGCCTTCTCGAAGTGCGAGAGCGAGGGCCGCTACAAGAACTTCGAGAACGCCGCCGCCCACATGGCCGACCCCTCGAAGGTGTTCAAGGTGAACGGCGTGGGCTACTCGTTCGACGACACCGACCCCTATAAGACCATCGAGGGCGCCAGCTACCTGCTGCAGACCTATCCTGACAAGAAGCTGAGGGCCTATGTCGACTCGGTCATCGACATCATTGCCACGGCGCAGGAGCCTGACGGCTACCTCTACACCGCCCGCACGCAGAACCCCGCCAACCCCCACCACTGGGCCGGCGACCGCCGCTGGGTGAAGGAGGAAGACCTGAGCCACGAGCTCTACAACCTGGGCCACATGATTGAGGGCGCCGTGGCCTACTGGCAGGCTACGGGCAAGCGCAAGTTTCTCGACATCG
>CAMNJY010000116.1 GCA_946541745.1 uncultured Prevotellaceae bacterium | reverse complement strand
CCCCCTCGGGGGACGACAGGGGGGCTTTGAACAGACAGGGGAAGGTGTAGCCCTGGCCGAACTGCGACCGCTGCGCCATCGGCTGGTCCACCTTGTAGTCTTCCTCATAGCTGGGCTTGGTGCGCTCCCAGCCCGTCATCGGGCCTATCTGCGGACAGAGGAATGTCGTCGTGCCGTCGCAGAGGTTGAAGGCGGTGGCTTCGCGGCTGACGACGGCGCACTTAGGATTGTCGCCGGGACGCGGAAGGATGTACTGGAATGCGATATTGTTGTCTGACACCAGGAAATTGACCTCCATGGTCTGCTTCCTGGGCGTGGTGAACTGCACCTTGAGCGTGTTGGCACGGTACTTCGACTCGCGGCACTTCGTCTGCCGCATGTTG
The DNA here is from genome assembly GCA_946541745.1 of uncultured Prevotellaceae bacterium. GTDB lineage: Bacteria > Bacteroidota > Bacteroidia > Bacteroidales > Bacteroidaceae > Prevotella. The sequence goes on along the minus strand of CAMNJY010000116.1, from coordinate 7,927 downwards.
TACTGGTTGGTCACCTGTCCCTCCGAACTGCTTCCCATTGTCAGGTTGCGGCTGAAGTCGGCATAGTCAGTCACTAAGCCTAAACGCGAGGGCTGGAGCACCGTCTGGCCGTCGTACTTCACGCCGTAGGTGGCCTGGCCGCCATCGTTGCTGATGGTTACTTGAAGGCGCCCGTCGGGCGAGCTCACACTCTTCTCTTCGGCCGTAGCGGCGACGGCCGTCAGCAGCATAGCTGCCATTGTCAGTAGTTTCCTCATATTTTTTCGCTGGTATTTAGTGATAACAATATTAATACTTCAAAAGCTTCTTGCTGCCGACGATGTTGACACCACGGCTCAGGCGTGACTGGCGCGTGCCGTCGAGGCGGTAGATGGTGTCGGCATCCTCATGGACCGTGGGCTGGCTAACGGCGGTGGGCTGATAGAGCCTGATGGCACGGCCCAGCACGCCACTCTCAGAGACGGCCTGGATGGTGACACGGCTACCGGGGGTGTAGGCCACCTGCTCGTCGGTAGTCAGCACGACGTTGCCGTCGACGGTCACCAAATAGCAGACCGCCTGCCCCGTGGTGTCAGTCCACGAAAGGCGGTCGGGATAGACACCCAGCCGCGGTGCGGCCAGTATGCTCCCCTGCGTGTCGGCATCCCACAGGTCGAAACCGCTGAGCACGTTCCGCAAGGTGTAGGTGGCGGCCTCAGCCTCGGTCAGCACGGCCTTGCTGGTCACGGTCTTGCCGTCGGCGGTGAACCGCGTCTTGCGCTGGCTCAGGTCTATAGCGTTGCCGGCGGCGTCGCGGGTGTTGTACTCAGCCATTTGGACAGGCAGACCGCCCATGTCGCGCCAGCCGGCGGGGTTGACAGCCACATTGTGGAGTGTAGTGTTGATAAACGACACCTTGGGCGTGTCGCCCCACGGACGTCCCAGGTCGGTGCTGACGCTCACGTCGTTGAGCCCGGTGGTGATGTACGTGTCGTGGAAGACGTAGCCCCACTGCGGGTTGATGTGGGTGGGGGCAACGATGACATTCGTCGCATTGATCAACAGCAGCGTATCGCGGTCGAAGAACACGTCGCCGGCGTTGTAGATGAAGTCGGTGGTGCCGCTGATGGCGCACTCGCGCACCAGGTGGCGCTGGCCACTGCGGCCTGTGCGGTAGGTGTCCTGCCAGCCCTCTATGCGACACTGGGTGACGCTGATGCGGTCGCCGAGGGTGTAGAGTGCCAGTGCCTGCTCGCCCTGGCCGTAGGTGTTGCGTATGGTGAGGTTGTCCAGGGTGACGTCGTCGGCATTGACATAGACGGTGGCCGTCTTGCCGATGTTGGCGTTGTAGGATTTCGACTTGTTGCCGCTGACAACCACCGCGTCGCGGGCCTGGCCGGTCAGGTGGATGTAGGGCTTGCTGATTTCCACATGCTCCTCATAGTTGCCGGCCTTCACCAATATATAATATGGTGAGTCCTTCGTAGCTTTCTGCTCGGCGGCGTTGACGGCGGCCTGGATGGTAGTGTAGTCGCCGCCACCCGCCGCGTCGACCGTAGCGTTGAACACTACGCGGCGCTCCACCTGCTTGGCCTGCTTGTAGGGGGCGAGGTCTATCTGGCCGTCGGCCACGCCGTTGAGAAACAGCTCCAGATTGCTGTAGCCGCTCCCGGTCAGGCGGTAGCCGTCGGTGGCATCGTTGGGATTCAGGCCGACCGAGCGTTCGTAGCCGTCGGGCATGCCGTCCTGGTCGGTGTCCTGCATGAGCTGCTCGCCGTCCTCCATGCCGAGCCAGGGCCACATCTGGGTCTTGATGGTCTGGCCCGTGGCTTCGTCAAGGGCGTAGAACTCGTCGTGGCGCTGTAGCCGGATGTCGGCGGGCGAGTTGATGATGCCCAGTCCGCGGTCGACGACGTTGTTGGTCCGTCCGGCATATTTCGGGTCGGTAGTGCCGGCGGCCTCGCTGAGCAGCCGCCGGTCTACCTCGTCGTAGCGGGGCAGTGAGGCCCCGGCCCTGCTGGTAACGCTCTGGTAGGCCTCGTCGGCGGTCTCGGTGGTCAGCAGGCCGCTGCTCAGGGTCTGCTGACCAAGCACGTAGCGGTCGTAGATAGCCTGCGAACAGCCGTCCTCGGTGTCGAAGGCGCGCTCCTGGCTGCCGCTGACAAAGCCATAGAGGTTGTCGGCGTTCACCTTCGCAAGCACTTCGTTGCTCCAAATGGCGGTGGCCGGTGCAAACTTGCTGCTGAGTTCAAACTTGTTGCCGCTCAGGTACCACTGGCCCAGTCCGCGCCCCGTGGATGAGGCGCCTGCGAAGTAGCGGCTGTTACGGGTGTTCTCCTTGGTGGTGGGACCGGGACGGAAGTAGTTGTTCACCATGTAGACCCGGTTGTAGCTGTTGCCGTCGTTGATGTCGGTATAGCACTCGCCGCCGTAGATGCTGTTGGGTTTGCCCCAGTTGAACATGACATTGTTGACAAACTCGTTGTCCACATACTGGTCGTGCTCGCCAGGCTGGTTGCTCTGGTTGCGCACGCCGTTGAAGCGGGGTGTGCGGTTGTTGACGTTCGAGATGAGGCAGTGGTGCATGGTGCCATGCTCGCCGCCCCACTGCGTGGCATAGGAACGGGCACCCTTGGAGTTCTTCGAGTTGTAAAGGCCTTCCGAGATGATGCACCACTGGACGGTGGTCGAGTCACAGTCGTACATGGTGAGGTTCTCCTCCATCGACCAGCTCATGGAGCAGTGGTCGAGGATGACGTGGTGGGTATTCTCCACGTCCAGCGAGGTCATCGACTTGTTGGGCAGGTCGCCGGCACGGAAGCGCAGGTGGCGAATGATGACGTTGGGCTGCGACAGCTTCATCATGTAGCCCGCTATGCAGACACCGCCGCCGGGGGCCGTCGAGCCGTCGATGGTGACGTTGGGATGGGCCAGCGACAGGTTCGACGTCAGGTAGATGGTGCCGCAGGTGCGGAAGAGGACGGTACGCGGCGTGTCGTCGCCGGTGCGCAGTGCCCAACGCAGGGTGCCCTCGACGAGGGCATTGTCGGCGCAGTCGTCATTGCGGGTGACGTAGTAGACCTTGGCTCCACGCTTGTCGGTCATGCGCCCGCCAGTGGTAAACCGCCCAAAGCCCTCGGCACCCGGGAAGGCTACGAGGTCGGCCCGGTAGTTGTCTATCATGGTGAAGCGGCCATAGACGGCCATGTCGCTGTTCAGCTTGAAGGTGAACTGCTCTGCCGTCGACAGCCGGTGGCCCTCGCCGTCCTCCCAGCCTACGAAATAGTGACCCTTGGCGGGCGTGGCCGTCAGCGTGACGGTGGTGCCGGCGTTGCAGCGGACGGTGGTGCCCGACGGTGAACCACCAGGCATGGTGGCTACGGCAACGCTGCCCGTGCCGGGCGTCACTGTGCCGTAGGTGAGCGTGGCCTCAGGCAGCTTGCTGAAGCGGGCCTCGGCCTGGGTGTCGGCCTGGATGCTGAAGGTGTAGGGGTTCTGATCCGACAGCTTCGTGCCGCCCACATACCAGCCCTCGAAGGCATAGCCGACGACGGGCGTGGCCGTACAGGTGACGTTGTCGCCCGTGATGACCGACGTCTGCGCCGGACTTACCGTGCCGGCATTCTCAGGGCTGACGGTAGCCGTGAACAGGCTGGTCTGCACGGTGCCGCCCAGGGTGGCCGTGCCTAAGAGCCTGACGTTGCCCATGGCCAGGTTGGTGCCGCCCAGATAGCCCTTGGCCATACGCACCACCACCTGCCAGGCTTCGGTGCTGGCCGTGGCCGTCGCAGGCACGTCGAACTGGGCGTCGTCGTACTGGGCGTTGACGTCGGAGTGGCTCTTCACCTTGCCCAGCTCGTAGGTCTGGGTAATCTCACCGTCGGCGTTCAGCTTGCGCAGCACCACCTCGAAAGCCGCATTGGAGTTCTGCAGCCACGAGGCCACGCTCACGCTGACCTGCGTAGGCACGTAGGTCAGCTCCCCATCGATGGGCCTGATGGTGAGCGTCATGCCGTAGTCGTCGCTGCCGTCGGCGGCTCCCTGCACCTTGAAGCGCAGTATCTGCAGCCCTGTCTGCTTGGTGACGTAGCTCTGCGGCGTGATGGTGTTCTGGAAGGCCAATTTGGAGCCGAAGGCGACACTCGTCTGCAGCAGTTTCGACACGTCGGTGCCCTCGCACGTCATGGTGGCCGCCGTGGCTTTCTCGTAGGCGGTCGTTCCTACGGTGAGGTCTTTGATACTCTTGTCCAGCGGCCAGTGGGTAGCCACTATGGTCTGGGCAGTAGCCGCCATCAACAGGGTGATGGCGGCCATGATGGTAGTTAGTAGTCGTTTCGTCATAGCCGTCAGGGCCTATTTTATATATTTCATGATGATGTCTACGGCCTCAGCCTCGGTATGGCCGTCCATGTTGAGCACCAGGTCGTAGTTGCGCGTGTCATAGCGCGACGTGCCGGTGTACTTGTTGATGTAGCGCTCGCGCCCGCGATCCACCTCGTCGATGATACTGCGGGCCTCGTCGGGACTGATGCCGCGCTTGCCGGCAACGCGGCTGACGCGGCAGTCCATGGAGGCCTGGATGAGGATGTTCAAGTGGTTGGGGTGGTCGCGGAAGATGTAGAACGCGCTGCGGCCGGCAATGACGCACGACCCATCCTCGGCAATACCCTTCAGAATCTCGGTCTCCGACTGGAAAATGTCGTCGGTAATCAGGAAGTCGGGCATCGTCGTCTTGTCACTGAACAGCTTGGGCGCGGCATAGTTAGGCATGACGCTGAAGCTGCGCTTGAAGTCGGCCCACCAGTTGTGTTTCTGGCCTTTCAGCCGCTCTATCTCCTCGGTGCTGAGGTCATACTTCTCCTTGAGCATCCGGATAAGTGCCTTGTCGTAGAATGGTACGCCAAGGCGTGCGGCCAGCAATTCGCCGACGGTACGCCCGCCGGAGCCGAGCTCGCGGTTGATGGCTATGACAAATTTCTCGGTCTTGTTCATTTTCGTCGTTGTTAAGTAATTCGTAAATTTGTGGCAAAGTTACGAATAAAATCAAGAAATGCCAAACCTTTTCAGCAAAAAGCGAATATCGTAACCAAAGAAAAACCGCTTTTAGGGTATCAGGGTGTACAGAGGGTGTTGTGTTACAAAGATCACCATCTCATAAACCAAGCACAACGGCTGGGGCAACCTCCATTTTAAGACCAGCTCTCTTGCTACCCGGATAGTCGGCTCAGCATTACCCGTGGTGTAGTCGCTGACGCGACATTTAAAGGTTTTCAAGAGTAACAAAAAGAGTACCCCGACCGAGAATCGAACTCGGAACTAAGCTTTAGGAGAGCCTTGTTATATCCATTTAACTATCAGGGCAACGGTTTTTCGGTGCAAAGGTACAGCAAAAAAAGGAAACGGCCAAATTATTTGGCAGCTTTTTCTGTTGCAAGCCTTTCCAGCAGCGACTTCAGCTCGGGATGGCTTGGCCTCGGGGCGTTAGCCATGAGCAGGCAGCCCTCGCGGTCGAAGATGAGGAAAAAGGGGATGGCCTGCACGTTGTAGGCTTTGCTGATGGCGTTGTCTTGACACAAGAATTGATGGCCGCTCATGTTGAGGGCCGCCATTTTCTTTTTCCACGCATCAGCCTTGGTATCAATGGACACTGACACGAAAGCGATGTCACTGCCGTTTAGCTCGCGCTCAAGTTGCTGCAGGTAAGGCACTTCCTTGATGCAGGGCACACACCATGAGGCCCAGAGGTCGACGTAGACGATTTTTCCGCTGAACTGCTTCAAACTGACCTGCTGTCCGTTGACATCTACCAGCGAGACGTTATCGGGGAATGGCGCCCCCTTGGTCAGTGCCCGTCGGCTGGTGAAGTCGGAAAGGATGCGCCTGTCGAGCTTGAACTTGTCAACGGCAGACGACAGTTCCGCCAAGCCGGCATCGTAGTTGTCGGCAAAGTTGAAACGTGATATCCAGCTGCTCACCATACGGTCGGCTACGCACTCACGTATCACCGGGTTGGTATAGCCGTCGTAGAGTGCCTGCAACTTCTGGATGAGTCCGGCTTTGGGCAGGCCAGCCATAATGGTGCGCACGAGCGGTGCATGGCTGACCACCAGTGGCGACTGCATCAGTCTGTCAGCATCGGCCGGCATCAGGTCGTTCAGCGGGAAATCGACCACACTGCTGCCGACATCGAGCGCCCGGGGTATGGCATCGTAAGCCGTGGTAGCGTCGGCCATAGCCCATAGTCTGATGTACTGCCGCACGGACTCTACGCAATTGGCGCGGGCGGCAATGGAGTCTGCCACCTGCTGATAGCGCATGAGGAACGGCTTCAGCCCGACGGTCATGACGCGCTGACGGTCGTTCCATAGCGTGCGGCTCTGGCTATAGGTGAACCGGTTGTAGGCTGACAGGGCTTCATTGTCGTCATCGCCGCTCACCATGGGCGTACCGTCAGCGAGCCTGAGTGTAAGCGGCTTACGCTTGCGCTCTTGCGGCCAATAGACAGGCAGCAAAAGCTGCCCGCCGTTGTGAGCGCCCGCTATCAGATAGAAACCGTTCGTGCTGGTGGTTATCTCGGCGCTGAAGTGCGAGCCCTGGACGGTGGCTTTGACCGGCGACTGCCGGTCGTCCCCCCCTACGCCCACGATGTGGAGCGACAGTGTTTCAGGGTCGGTGTCAGGGCACGTGCCACTGACGACGACCGTCTGTGCCATGGCTGTCCATGCCAGTGCCAGGCCGGCGAGCGCCGTGCCGGTTCGTTTTCTGAAATCCATTATCATCCGCTATTTCCTTTTATAAATGATTTTCACTGGCTGATAGCCTATGTTGTCATACTGCCGGAGCAGCTGGCCCGTCTCGGTGTTGAGAACACTCAGGTGGCCGTTCTGTCCGCTCTCTGCCGGCTCGTAGTAGGCGATGTAAAGCTCCCGGTGGTCTTTGCTCAAGTCCATGGCCGAGATGACGGCCTGGCCGGAGCCCACGGTGGCCAGCACGTCGGTGGCATTCAGGTATTTCGTGTCAAAGCTGTACTGCCACCGTTTCACGGCATTGCCCTTAGCATAATAGAGTTCCTTGTAGTAGTCGGAGGCCACGTGGACGGTACGCTCGTCCAGCTCGCAGGCGAATCCGGCCATCTTCATGCCTCCAAAGGTGGCCAGTTCGGCCTTTCCCTCCAGCTCGTTGTAGCCCCAGAAGGCGACGCCGAGTTTCAATTTCTGGTAGGTGACGGCATTGCGGGTGATGACCATCACATTGCGGTCGTAAACCACGTCGGGCTCAGCACTCTTTGGCAGGAACATGAACACGAAGTCGTAGCCCCGGAAGTAGTTGTTGGAGTCGTTCAGGCTGTCAGCCACCAGCAGGTAGGGTTCCCCACAGTAGAACGGCCCGTAGCCGTAATGCATCAGACAGAGGTCGCGCCGCTCCTTGTCCCATAATATGATATCCGTCCTTGCCGATGTGCCCGTTTCCCAGATGACTGCCGACTGGGCGTAGGTCGACTTCAGCAGCGGCGACTGCATGACGGTGGCCTCCAACGGCGATATGCGGAAGACGCGTCCGTCGTCGCACAGTATGGGGTAGTAGCCGCCGGCGCCTCCCACTGCCGGGACCATGGTTCTGTAGGGTTTGAAGTCTGCATATTCCGGCACGGTGACAATGTTCTCCACCTCCAGCGTCTTCTCGTTGAGGTAGTAGATGGTGGGCGGCGTGCTGTCGTCGCCTCGGCAGGTGACGATAAGGCTGCCGTCGTTCTGTGTAATATCGGTCACGTTAGGTGCGAAAGCAAAGTCGGGATTGTTGGTGGCAAAGCAGTCACCGTCCTCGAAATGCTCCTCGGTCACACCGTCGTACTGTTTCTGCATGAACGACAGCATGCTGCGCCCCTGGCTGTCATGGCTGATGACGGTGATGCCCTCCTCGTAGGGCGAGTTGACATTCAGCCGGAACG
>CAMNJY010000115.1 GCA_946541745.1 uncultured Prevotellaceae bacterium | reverse complement strand
AATTGCATAGAAATATGAAAGTAATGAAATTCGGCGGAACGTCCGTAGGTTCCGTGAAAAGCATTTTAAGCTTAAAAGAGATTGTGGAGGCAGAAGCCGGACGGGGGCCTGTCGTAGTTGTAGTTAGCGCCCTGGACGGCATCACCGACAAGTTGATAGCCACGTCGCAGATGGCAAAGAACGGTAACAGCCATTACCGCGAGGAGTTCGAGGCCATGGTCAACCGTCATCACCAGATGATAGACGCCATCATCCAGGACGACAAAAAGCGCGTAGACTTATTTAACAGCGTAGACCAGCTCTTCGACCAGTTGAGGAGCATCTATTACGGTGTTTACCTGATACACGACCTGAGCGAGAAGACCCAGGACGCCATCATCAGCTATGGCGAACGCCTCAGTTCGCACATCGTCGCCGCCATGTTCAAGAACGGCATCCGCATGAACAGCCGCGACTTCATACGCACAGAATATAAGGAGGGCAAGCACGTGCTCGACACAGAACTGACGGCTACGCTCGTCAAAGAAGCCTTCACACCCATATTCAACAGTGCCAACAGCAACAAGACCGTGGCCATCGTGCCCGGTTTCATAGCCCGCGACCGCGACAGCCACGAGACCACCAACCTGGGTCGTGGCGGTTCTGACTACACTGCAGCCATCATAGCCGCAGCGATGGACGCAGAGGTGCTTGAGATATGGACCGACGTTGACGGTTTTATGACCGCCGACCCGAAGGTCATCAAGACGGCTTACACCATCAACGAACTGAGCTATGTTGAGGCCATGGAGCTGTGCAACTTCGGTGCCAAGGTGATTTATCCGCCCACCATCTATCCTGTCTGCGTCAAGAATATACCCATTAAGGTCAAAAACACCTTCAACCCCCAGCATCCGGGAACGCTCATCAAAGACCATATAGACAACGACGAAAAGCCCATCAAGGGTATTTCAAGCATCAAGGGCACCACGCTCATCACCGTCACAGGACTGTCGATGGTAGGCGTCATCGGTGTCAACCGCCGCATCTTCACCACGCTGGCCAATCGCGGCATCTCGGTGTTCATGGTCAGCCAGGCATCGTCAGAGAACTCCACCTCTATCGGCGTGCGCGACGAGGATGCCCAGGCTGCCGTTGAGGTGCTCAACGAGGAGTTTGCCAAGGAAATTGAGACGGGGGCCATGTTCCCCATGCACGCCGAGAGCGGACTGGCTACCATCGCCATCGTGGGCGAGAACATGAAGCACACGCCGGGCATCGCCGGCAAGCTGTTCGGCACCTTAGGGCGTTCGGGCATCTCGGTCATCGCCTGCGCACAGGGTGCATCGGAGACCAACATCTCGTTCGTGGTTGACGGACGGTTCCTGCGCAAGTCGCTCAACGTGCTTCACGACTCGTTCTTCCTGTCAGAATACAAGGTGCTCAACATCTTCATCTGCGGCATCGGTACCGTGGGCGGCATGCTGCTGGAGCAGATTCGCACGCAGCAGCAGTTCCTCATGCAGTCGCGCCGCCTGAAGCTGAACGTGGTAGGCATCTCTGACGTTGAAAACTTCGTGCTCAACCGCGACGGCATCGACCTCGACAACTACATGGAAATTTTGCGGGCCGGCTATCCTGCCAATACGGAGCACATGCGCGACGAGATAGTGAAGATGAACATCTTCAACTCGGTGTTCGTCGACTGTACCGCCAGCCGCCAGATAGCCCAGCTCTACCAGACCTTCTTAGAGCATAACATCAGCGTCGTGGCAGCCAACAAGATAGCCGCCTCGAGCGACTACGACAGCTACGTAAAGCTGAAACAGACGGCTCGCGACCGTGGTGTCTGGTTCCGCTATGAGACCAACGTAGGTGCAGGTCTGCCCATCATTGGTACCATCAACGACCTGTGCAACTCGGGCGACAAAATACTTAAGATTGAGGCCATTCTCAGCGGAACGCTCAACTTTATCTTCAACGAGATAGCTGCCGACGTGCCCTTCTCTGAGACCGTTCGCCGCGCCAAAGAGCAGCGTTACTCCGAACCCGACCCGCGCATCGACCTCTCGGGTACCGACGTCATCCGCAAGCTGGTCATCCTGACCCGCGAGGCCGGCTACAAGGTGGAGCAGGACGATGTAGAGAAGCACCTGTTCGTGCCTGATGACTTCTTTGAGGGCAGCGTGGACGACTTCTGGCACCGTCTGCCAGAACTTGACGCCGACTTCGAAGCCCGCCGCAAGGTGCTGGAGGCCGAAGGCAAACGATGGCGCTTCGTGGCCACGATGGAGAATGGCAAGACCAACGTCGCCCTCAAAGAGGTGCCGATGGGACACCCGTTCTACGGCCTGGAAGGTTCCAACAACATCGTGCTGCTCACCACAGAGCGGTACAAGGAGTACCCCATGCTCATTCAGGGCTATGGTGCCGGAGCCGCCGTGACCGCCGCAGGCGTCTTTGCCAACATCATGTCGATTGCTAATATTTAGCAATCGACAACGTAAAAATTAAATAATTTAAAAATGTAATAATTATGCCATACATAGAAAATAGCGATAACCCTATTGCTGACTTAAGTTTCAACTTTGGAGTAAGAATCGTTAAGTTCTATAAGTATTTGGCAAGCAGGAATGTATATGTACTTTCAAAACAGATATTAAGATGTGGCACAAGTATAGGAGCAAATGTTCAGGAGAGTATTCATGCCCAAAGCAAGGCTGATTTTATCAGTAAAATGAACGTCGCATTGAAAGGGCTGACGAAACCGAGTATTGGTTACGATTGCTTAGAGAGTCTGATATTATTGATGATTCCCAGTTCCAGTCGCTCATAAAAGATGTTCGACAAATAATTGGAACACTTGTCAAGATAATAAAGAACTCCAAATAAAATTTTTACATTATTACATTATTAAATTTTTAAATTGAATTATTGAGTGAAACGAATAATAATTCTCGGCGATGGAATGGCCGACCTGCCCGTTGAACGACTCGGCGGTAAGACACTGCTGCAATATGCCAATAAGCCGATGATGGACCTGTTGGCACGTGAAGGACGTTGCGGCCGGCTTATCACCGTGCCCGAAGGATTCCCGCCGGGGTCAGAGGTAGCCAACACAGCTATCTTAGGCTACGATTTGAACAAGGTCTACGAAGGCCGCGGCCCTTTGGAAGCAGCCTCCATAGGCTACGAGATGGCCGACGACGACATGGCCATACGCTGCAATATCATCACCATTGACGACGGCAAGATTGTCACTCACAACGGCGGCAATCTGGAGACCCCCGATGCCCGCATACTCATAGACTACCTGAACGAGACGATGGTCGCCCCCATCAACCGGCGCATGGGTTTCGAATGTGTGAAGCTGATTACCGGCATTCAGTACCGCCATCTGCTGGTTATCAAGGGCGGTTCCAAGCACATTGTCTGCGCACCGCCTCACGACCATCCCGGCGAGCCGTGGCGCACCCTGCTGGTAAAAGCTCAGGAAAACGCACCGGAGGAAGCCGGACGCATGACGGCACAGCAGACCGCCGACCTCATCAACGAGATGATACTGACGTCGCAGGAGTTGCTTGCCCAGCATCCCTTCAACATCGCCCGCAAAGAGCGCGGCGAACGCCAGGCTAACAGCATCTGGCCTTGGTCTGGCGGCTATCGCCCGTCCATGCAGACGCTCATGCAGCAATACCCGCAGTTAAAGAGCGGCACTGTCATCTCTGCCGTCGACCTCATTCGCGGCATTGGCCACTACGCCGGGCTGAAGATTGCAGAAGTGCCGGGAGCCACCGGACTGGCCAACACCAACTACGAAGGCAAGGCACAGGCCGCCATCGACGCTCTGAAGAATGGCGACGACTTTGTATTCGTACACGTGGAAGCCAGCGACGAGGCCGGTCACGACGGCGACCTGGAGCTGAAACTCAAGACCATAGAGTATCTCGACCAAAGGCTCATCAAGCCTATTTACGAGGCCGCGGCCACATGGGACGAACCCGTATGCATCGCCGTACTGCCCGACCACCTGACACCCGTCGAGATGCGCATTCACGTAGGCCAGCCTGTGCCCTTCATCATCTGGCACCGGGGCATTGAACCAGACGGGGTACAGTGTTACGACGAGGTGTCGTGCGTGGATGGTGCCTACGGACTGTTGCGTCTCAACCAGTTCATGCAGGCACTGATGAATGAAAACTGACTTTAAAAGATAGTAAATTGAGATGAAGCGTACATTCAGCATCATAGCTGCTGTCCACGACCAGTCGGCAGCCATCAGTGAGAACCTTCCCGCGCTGCTAAGCCAGCAGTACGAAGGCCGCTATGAAGTCATCGTAGTTGACGAAAGTTCGTCTGACGACACGCTTGATGTGCTGAAGCAGCTGAAGACCGACAATCCCCACCTCTACACGACGTTCCTGCCTAAGTATCAGTTTCAGCGCAACCGTCGGCGACTGGCATTGACCATCGGCGTGAAAGCCGCCAAAAACGACTGGGTGATATTCATCGACATCAACACCCCACCTCCTTCTGACACCTGGCTGGAAGAATTGTCGGCGCAGATAGAAAGCGGTGAAAAGCTTCAGTTAGGGTACATCAGCCGCAAAAAAGGCAACGTCAGACTTCAGCCTTTCTACAATTTAGAGGATGCCCGGTCGCTGGTCAGCAAGAACGAACGGGCAGAAGCTGGCATCGGCCACCAGGGAAGCCACCTGCGCTACCTGCAGGGTAAATACGATTTCATGGTTGTCAAGCGCAGCGAGGCCCACGAGGCCCTTCGGCTATTCGGTAACGACCTGCACGGCGGGCGACTCTTCGCCCGAAGCCTGCGGGTAGCCCTATACAACCTGGTACATCAATAGCACACGGACAGCATGACCATCAGCCACCTCTACGACCCTGACAACAAGCTTATAGCCAGCCACGTGGCCATGCTGGGCTCACAGCCGGTCGAAGGACAAGCCGACATCGTTCACGTTCACGGTTGCTGGCAATATCGAATAGCACGTCAGGCCATGCAGGCTCGGCGCAATGGTGCACGGATAGTGCTGACCCCACACGGGGGACTTGAACCCTGGATTATCAGCGAGCGGCGAAAGAACGGCAAACTGAGCAAGACCCTCCTTTGGCAGCGACGGTTGGTAGAGTCGTGTTACGCCGTCATCGCCCAGGGAAAGATGGAGGCCCAGGGTTTGGCAGAACTCGGATGGAACCCACGTATAGAGACCATACGCAACGCCGTTGTCACCCATTCCATTACCCCTGAGGCCATGCACAGTCATACGTGCAATATCTATAATAAGGTGATGGACTCCAATACGCTGGCCCTGATGAGCGACGACACCAGGCTGCTGACAACATTGCTGCTGAAAGCCGGCATCACCGGCGACCGCCGATGGGTTAACGAACCGTTACCCGACGTAGACGAAACGGAGTGGCGCCGGCTACTCATCTTTGCCGATCAGGAAAACATTCGCGCCACTATTGACAAAGGTTGCCTGGTCATGGACATCAGCCAGCCGCCTATAGATACAGGCCTGATAGCGAGCTACTTGCCAACCGCCTACCAGCTGCCAAAGCCTGCTGCCCACGACGTAGCGGGACTGGTTGGCGAAATGCGGCACCATGGTCCAACGCTTCGCCACCTGGTAGAAATGGACCGCGCCCTGCGACGACCCGACATTGACGACGAGCAGCTTTGCGACGCGCTTGACGAGCACCATCAGCTGAAATACCTGCGCCGCTGTCTGCAGATACTCTCCGAACTAACCCGGCTGGACGAGGGCTTCATGCCCGCCGATCCACTGGACGACCGCGGCACTCAAACCATTCGCAAACTACTGAAAAACCATCTCAGAATATGACAAACGACATGCACTACCTAAATCTACTGTCGCAATCGTTTCCAACGGTTGCCGACGCAGCCAAGGAAATCATCAACCTCGAAGCCATCATGAACCTGCCCAAGGGTACGGAGCACTTCCTGGCCGATATCCACGGCGAGAACGAGGCCTTTGAGCACGTGCTGAAAAACGCATCGGGCAACATCAAGCGCAAGGTGGGCGAAATATTCGGCAACTCCATCCGCGAGTCGGAAAAGAAAGAACTCTGTACGCTCATCTACTACCCCGAGCAGAAGCTGGAACTGGTAAAGGCCGTGGAACCGGACATCGACGACTGGTATCACATCACCATCCACCAACTGGTCAAGGTGTGCCGTGACGTGTCGTCAAAATACACACGCTCCAAGGTACGCAAGGCGCTGCCCCAGGAGTTTTCTTACATCATAGAGGAACTGCTCCACGAACGCACCGACGACCAAAACAAGGCAGCCTACGTGAACGTCATCGTTGACACCATCATCAGCACAGGACGGGCCGACGACTTCATCACGGCTCTCTGCAACGTCATCCAGCGGCTGGCCATTGACCAGCTGCACATTTTGGGCGACATCTACGACCGCGGCCCCGGCGCCCACATCATCATGGACGTCATGCGGCGTTACCAGTCGTGGGATATCCAGTGGGGCAATCACGATATGCTCTGGATGGGAGCGGCGGCAGGCAACGACGCCTGCATCTGCAACGTGCTGCGGCTCTCGCTGCGCTATGCCAATCTGGCCACACTTGAGGATGGCTACGGCATCAACCTCGTTCCGCTGGCCACCTTCGCCCTTGACACCTACGGCGACGACCCTTGCGAGGAGTTTATTCCCAAGTTGCTGAAAAACAACCGCATGGACGACAAAACGCTGCAGCTGACAGCCAAGATGCACAAGGCCATAGCCGTCATTCAGTTCAAGGAAGAGGCCCGCATCTTCCACCGCCGTCCGGAGTGGGCGATGGAAGACCGCTGTCTGCTCGAAGCCATCGACCCTGAGCGGCAGGTACTAACCCTCGGCGGTCAGGAGTACAAGATGAAGGACTGCCACTTCCCGACGGTCTTTCCCCAAGGGTCATCGAGTCCCACTTTCGATCTGACAGCCGAGGAAACCGACCTCATGCAGAAGCTTCACCACTCGTTCCGGGTGTCAGAGAAGCTGCGCAAGCACATCCTCACCATACTGAGCCATGGCTGCATGTACAACATCTGCAACTCCAACTTGCTCTATCACGCCTCGGTACCCCTCAACGACGACGGCACGCTGAAAGAGGTGGAAATAATGGGACAGCCCTACAAGGGCCGACAACTGATGGAATATATCGGCCAGCTGGTGCGCTCTGCCTTTGAGAGCGATACCGAGCCTGAGCTGAAGGCCTATGCCAAGGACTATTTCCTCTACCTCTGGTGCGGCAAGGAGTCACCGCTGTTCGACAAGTCGAAGATGGCCACCTTCGAGCGCTACTTCCTCGACGACAAGACCACCTATAAAGAAGAGAAAGGTGCCTACTTCAGACTACGCGACAACGAGGCGGTGTGCGACCACATCCTCGATGCCTTCGGGGTGACGGGCAAGAATCGCCACATCATCAATGGCCACGTACCCGTACATGCCTCCAAGGGCGAGAACCCCATCAAGGCCGGCGGACGGCTGATGGTCATCGACGGGGGCTTCTCCGAGGCCTACCACTCTGAGACGGGCATTGCCGGCTACACACTGATTTACCACAGCCGGGGGTTCCAGCTTGTGCAGCACGAACCGTTCACATCGACCAAGGACGCCATCATGCGCGGCACCGACATCAAGTCAACCACACAGATTGTAGAGATGTCGGCTCACCGCATGCTCGTGGCCGATACCGACAAGGGTGCCGAGTTGCGTGAACAGGTCAGCGACCTCAAGCAGCTGCTGCACGCTTACCGTCACGGCATTATCAAGGAGAAGCGAAACTAACTGACTTCAGCCTATATACCATAAATTGACACTTCATAACTTAAAACATCAAAACTATGATTACAATCTCTATGATTCTCCAGCTCTGCATCGTGCTTGGTGCTCTCTGGGTAGGTTCGCGCTATGGCTCCCTGGCCCTCGGTGCCATCAGCGGCATCGGCCTTGCTATCCTCGTCTTCTGCTTCCAACTCAAGCCCGGCACACCGCCGACCGACGTTATCTACATCATCATCGCCGCCGTTACCTGCGCCGGTATCATGCAGGCTTCTGGCGGTATGGACTGGCTCATACAGATAGCCGAACGCCTGCTGCGCAAACACCCTGACCGCATCACCTTTCTCGCACCGCTCTGTACTTTCTTCCTGACGGTGCTCGTAGGTACGGGCCACGTGGTATACACCTTGATGCCAATCATCTGCGACATTGCGCTCAAGAAAGGCATCCGCCCCGAGCGCCCCTGCGGCGTAGCCTCGATAGCCTCGCAGGTAGGCATCACCTGCTCGCCCATCGCTGCCGCCGTCGTAGCCTTCGTCAGCATCAGCA
>CAMNJY010000114.1 GCA_946541745.1 uncultured Prevotellaceae bacterium | reverse complement strand
AAGAACTGAAGGCTTAATTTGTATAATTCGTGAAATTCGTAGTTGTCACGCCGATTCATCAGATATGGCGGACAGAAACTCGAGGAGTTCCGTCAGCCATGTCAAGATTTGCGTGACGAACTACGTTAATCATCCCAAAAAACTTTGATACTTCAGCAAGATTTCGTAACTTTGCAACTCAAATTCCGTAAAATACGAAGTAATAATGAAGAAACTGATATACCTGCTCATCATAGCACTGCTCAGCATGGTGGCCACAGAGCAGCTGACGGCCAAGCCTAAGTCGCGGCGCCGCGCCAAGGCGAAGACACACGTCGTGGCCAAGAAGAAAAAACAGAAAACCCGCCGGCGTTCAGCCGCCAAGTCCAGGGCCAAGGCCCGTCCCGCTGTGGTAGCCCCCCAGCCGCTGTTCAGCGACGGCGACGGCAACCCGTACCTGCAGTGCGAGGACACCTGCGGCCACGTACACGGCATCGACCTGAGCCACTACCAGGGGCAGGTGTTCTGGGAGACGGTGGGCCAGCACACCAAGATGGCCTACGTCTACCTGAAGGCCACTGAGGGCAGCGACCGGATAGACTCCTACTTTGAACGCAACATAGACCTGGCCCACCGGTACGGGCTGAAGGTGGGCAGCTACCACTTCTTCCGCCCCAAGAGCGACCTGGAGCGCCAGCTGCGCAACTTCATGGCCCAGTGTCTGCCGGGCGAGCAGGACTTGATACCGATGATCGATGTCGAGACCACCGGCAACCTGCCCACCGCCCAGTTCTGCGATTCGCTGGCTAAGTTTCTGCGGATGGTGGAGGTGGCCTACCGCCAGAAGCCGCTGGTCTACACCTACCGCAACTTCTACAACAAGCACCTGGTAGGCAAGCTCGACGACTATCAGCTCATGATAGCCATGTACACCGACGAGGCGCCGGTGCTGGCCGACGGCCGCGACTACACGCTGTGGCAGTATTCGGCTAAGGGGCGCATAGTGGGCGTCAGCGGTTATGTGGACAAGTCGCGCTTCATGGGCAGTCACAGCCTGCGCGACATCCGCTATAGGCATTGAAAACTATCGAAAATTGAAGATTGAACGCTGAAAAAATAAGTCGTAAATTGAAAATACAGTAAATCGTAAATAGCAAAGATGTTAATAAAGTGTCCGGAATGTGGTCACCAAGTGAGCGACCAAGCCAAAACGTGCCCCTCCTGCGGCATTGAGATAGCAGGAAAGATAACCTGTTGTCCTGACTGCGGTGAGGTCATCTTCAAGGAGCAGCCCTTCTGTCCTAACTGCCATTGCAGCATCAACGGCGCCTCGGCCGAGGCCCAGCCCCCTGCCGCCGTGCCACAGCCCAAAGCCAGTCAGCAGGAGGCGGCGGCGCCCGAGAAGGTGCCGGCCCCGCGCCGTCCCCGCAAGCGGCGCGCCGGCGTGACGGCCCTCATCGTGGCCTTCGTGCTGGCCCTCATCGTGGTGTTCCTGGGCATCTACTTCATGAAGAACCAGGAGCAGCAGAACGAGCGGCGGGCCTACGAAAATGCGCTCCGCAGCAACGAGCCGCTGGTGCTGCAGAACTTTCTCGACATGTATGGCGACGCCCCCCTGGCCCACCTCGACACGGTGAAGATGCACCTGGAGATGCTCAAGAAGATAGACTCCGACTGGGCCGAGGCCGTGATGCACAACAGCAAGACGGCCCTTGAGCGCTATATGAGACTTCACCCGCAGAGCATCCATAATGTGGAGGCCCGCATCAAGGTAGACTCGCTGGACTGGGTGGAAGCCGGCAAGGCGAATACGGCGGAGGCCTACCAGCAGTATATGGCGGCCCACGAGGACGGCGCCTACTACGACGAGGCCCGCTCCAACTTTGAGCGGCTGGAGGCTCAGAAGGTGACCGACGAGGACCGGCTGATGGTGAGCCAGCTGTTTGCCTCCTATTTCAATGCCATAGCCCAGATGGACGAGACGGCCCTGACAGCCACGCTGGCACCGGTGCTCACCTCGTTTCTGCACCGTCAGAACGCCACCAAGGAGGACGTGATGCAGTACATGCAGAAAATCCATGCGGGCGACGTCACCGGCATGGAGTTTACGACCAACAGGGATTTCAACATAGAGAAGACCGACTTAGGCGACGGCCGTTACCGGCTCAACGTCACGTTTACGGCGGTGCAGGTTACGCGCCATGGCGAGGCTGACCGTCCCGCCCGCAGCACTACCTACAAGGTGATGGCCCATGTGTCGCCCGAAGGGCGCATCAGCGAGCTAAACATGAGAAGAGAGGTGGCTGCTGAAACAGCAAAAGAGTGAGAACCCGCACAGGGTTCTCACTCTTTTGCCTCTCTGCCGGCTTATTCAATGATGCCGGCGTCGGTCCACTGGTCGACGATGGCCTGAATGTCGTTGCGGGCCGTGGCCTCGTCTACCTCGTATTCGTCTAATAGGAAGCTGACCATGTCGTCCTGGGTGAAGGTCTTGCCTTCAAAGTTCTTCCATAGCGCGGCGGCGGTCTCGTTCATGCTGATAATCTTTGAAAAGTCGATGTTCTCGACACCTTCAGCCACGATGATGTGCTCGCCCAGCACGCTGCGGAGGTGGAATCCTGTTTTTGTCTTCATTTTGTCTGTTTGAACGGTTTATATAGGTTTGAATAGTTTCAGCCAGATGCGGCGGTAGGCCGCCAGCAGGTAGCGGCGCACGGGGCGCAGGCGGGTCCACAGCCATGAGTAGAGCCGCCACTTGCGGCCGCTGGTGCTGTCGAGCGTGGCCCGTCCCTTGCGGTAGAAGCCTATGGCCGTGGCCTTGACGTCGCTCAGGCGGCAGTGCTCGGTGGTCAGGTTGCCGTCGCCGAGCAGTGTGACGGCGTCGCCCTCTATGGCGACGATGCGGTGGAGCACGTAGCGGCCCGGGGCTATCTCGGCCAGCACGGCATCGCCCACGCCGATGGCGGCGGGCTTCTTGAGCAGGGCCTTGTCGCGCCCGTCCTCCAGGAAGGGTCTCATGCTGTAGCCCCTGAGCGGCAGCGTCACCGTATGTCCCTCGTCGGTCAGCCTCACCACCTCGGGCAGCAGCACCTCGTTGGCTATCTGTATCGTCTTGATGTCGTCTCTCATCTCTCAGCTCCTCAGTTTCTCATAGCACACGCGGGCAGCCTCCTCGTCGGGGCGGCAGTGCAAGGTGTAGACGGGCGTGGTCTCAATGACGCGCGTCACGGCGTCGCAGAGGTTGTTGTAGACGGCCGAGTCCCACTTCATCGACGAGCAGGCGGGCAGCAGCGAGGCAAAGGCCTGGACGGGCTTCAGCCGCTCTATGCTGTTCTCCGTGGCGCGGTCTATGCGGGTCACGGCGCCCAGGCGGGCCCTGCGGTTGCGGTAGCAGGGCGTCTTGCCGCTCCACGGCGACCCGTAGATGTAGGGCCGGCCGTCGTCGAGTATGCGGATGACGGGGTTGTCGTCGTTGAGCAGTTCGGCTCCCTCTATATACTTCATCCAGAGCGACGAGTGGGTGCTCTTGCCCGTGCCGCTCTGGGCTATGAAGGGGTAGGCCGTGTCGCCCAGCATGATGCAAGAGGCATGGACGAGCATGGTCTGGCGGTAGCTGCCTGCAAAGGCGAAGATGAGCATCAGGGCGTCGTTCAGGCCGAAGGAGCGCATCGTCCAGTCGCCGTTCAGTGCGCAGCGGCACTCGGTGAAGCGCTCGCTGGCAATGAGCAGGCAGCAGTCGCGCCCCCTGACGTCGCGGATGATGTACTGGTAGCCGCCGTCGGGCAACTGGTAGACCGCGGTGTCGCCGTTGCCGGTGTCAAACGTCCTGACCAGCGTCTTGTCCGGGGCCTGCTTCAGCGTGTCGTCTATGGTGAGTGTGAAAAAACAGTCGTCGCCGGCGGTGGCGTCCTGAGTCTCGAAGGCTGCAAACGACGGCAGCAGCCACATGCCGTTTTTCTCTGAGGGTGCAAAGGTCAGCCTGACGTTGAGGCCGGCTATCCTGAATGTTTTACTTTCCACTTTCTGTCGTATCTTCGTTATCGCCCATGTTGACGGCACGGAATCTGAATTCACTCGTAGCTATCGTCCTGATGTCGTTGTCGTGGCGTGCCTTCTTGCCGTCGCCGGCGTAAAGTTTCTTCATTTTCATATACTTCTTCTGCAGCCGCTTCAGGTTCTTGTCGAAGATGACCACGCAGGTGCGGTGGGGAAACTGCTGCGAGGCCAGGTACTCGCGCAGGGCGTTGGAGTAGTTTTCGCGGCCTGACAGGAAGTGGGTCTTGCTGTCCATCCAGACGCTGTCAACGGCCTGGACCTCGGTGAAGTGTACAATCGTGTCGTTGAACGAGGCGGCGAAGCCAAACATGTAGGCCTGCGGCACCACCACGTTCCTGGCTGTCAGGGTGGTTGTCATGGCCGCGCTGATGACGAGCGCGGCCGTCGTGAGTTGTCTTTTCAATATCATTGTCCTAAATATGCTTTCAGCACTTTGTTCTGCGTGCCTTCACGCAGCCGGCGTATGGCTTTCTCCTTGATTTGCCTCACCCGCTCGCGCGTCAGCCCGTACTTCACGCCTATCTCCTCCAGCGTCATCTCCGGGCTGTCGATGCCGAAGAAGGCTTTGATGACGTTGCGCTCGCGCTCGTTGAGCACCCGCAGTGCCTGCTTGATTTCAGCCTGCAGCGACTCCATCACCAGCTGGCGGTCGGCCGTGGGCGCGTTGTCGTTCACCAGTACGTCGAGCAGCGACCCCTCGTCGCCCTCACTGAAGGGAGCATCTACCGACACGTGGCGGGTGTTGGAGCTCATGGCCTCGTCCACCTTCTCCTCGGGCAGGTTGGTCTCCATGGCAATCTCCTCTATGGAGGGTCGGCGCTCGTTCTCCTGCTCAAACTTGCTGAGCATGCGGTTGATCTTGTTCACCGACCCCACCTGGTTGAGGGGCAGCCTGACGATGCGGCTCTGCTCGGCGATGGCCTGCAGTATGCTCTGGCGTATCCACCACACGGCGTAGCTTATGAACTTGAAGCCGCGGGTTTCGTCATACTTCTCGGCGGCCTTGATCAGGCCCAAGTTTCCTTCGTTGATGAGGTCGGGCAGCGACAGTCCCTGATTCTGGTACTGTTTAGCCACGGAAACCACAAATCTGAGGTTGGCCTTTGTCAGGCGCTCCAGGGCTTTGCGGTCGCCTTTCTTTATCCGCTGTGCCAGTTCCACCTCTTCCTCCACGGAAATCATCTCCTCCTTTCCGATTTCCTGCAGGTACTTCTCGAGAGATTCGCTCTCACGATTGGTAATAGATTTTGTGATTTTCAGTTGCCTCATGGGAAGTATAGTTTAAAGTCTTTGGCAAAGGTAATAAAAAGTTAGGAGTTAAGAGTTAGGCGTTAGGAGTTTTTGCTGATATTAATATTTTTTAACTCCCTGGCCTGGCTCTTAACTCCTAACGCCTCACTATTTTCAGTCGTTTTGCAGCGGTACGGCGAAGTAGCCCTTCTTGCCGGTGGGGTAAATACCCTGTATGTAAAGCACGGGTTCCTTCGAGGTAGAGGCTTCCTTGACTATCTTCTGCAGGTCCTCAATCGTCTTGACGCTCTGGTCGTTGATGCGCTGTATGATGAAGCCCTTCGGCATGCCGGCGTCCTTCAGCTTGCCGCCGCTCACCTTGAGCACCTCCAGGCCGTAGCCTATGTTGAGCTGCTCCTTCTGCTGGTCGGTCAGTGCGCGGAACTGTCCGCCGAGCACGTCGATGTCGGCATTTTTCACCACCTTGGTGTTGCCCTGCTCGTTCTTCAGCGTCAGCGTAGCCGTCAGCTTCTTCTTGTCGCGCAGGTAGTTGACGGTAATCTTGTCGCCGGGACGCTTCTGGGCGATGACGTTCTGCAGTTCGCCGAACGACTTGATTTGCTTGCCGTCGATGTGGGTGATGACGTCGCCCTTCTTGAGGCCGGCCTCTGCGGCAGCGCCGTCGTCAACGACTTCGGCGATGTAGATGCCCTCCATGGTGCCCAGGTCAATCTCGTTGCCCTTCTCCTTCTCGGCATCCACGTAGACATTGACGTCGCTACCCTTGATGCCTATCATGGCACGCTGCACGTTGCCGTACTTCTTGAGGTCGTCTACCACCTTATTCATAATAGTAGTGGGAATGGCGAAGCCGTAGCCGATGTTGGAGCCGGTCTGGGAGTAGATCATGGCGTTGATGCCTATGAGCTCGCCGCGGGTGTTGACCAGTGCGCCGCCAGAGTTGCCCTGGTTGATGGCGGCATCGGTCTGTATCATCGACTGCACGCCCTGGCCCATGGTGCGGGCTTTGGCCGACACGATGCCGGCGGTGACGGTGTTGTTAAGGCCTAAGGGGTTGCCCACGGCCAGTACCCACTCGCCCACCTTGACATTGTCGCTGTTGGCAATGACGATGGCCGGCAGCTGCTTGGCGTCAATCTTGATGAGGGCCAGGTCGGTGGTGGCGTCGGCACCTATGATGCGGGCTGAGTACTCCTTGTTGTCGTTGAGGGTGACCATCAGTTCGTCGGCACCGTCGACGACGTGGTTGTTGGTGACGATGTAGCCGTCTTGCGAGATGATGACGCCTGAGCCGGCACCCACGCGCTTCGGCGTCTGCACCTGGCGCTGGCGGCGGCCGCCGTTACCCTGGCCGCGGCCGAAGAACCCGCCGAAGGGGTCGCTGAAGAAATCCTCAAACGGGTCGCTGTACTCCACGGTCTGCACCTTCGAGTTCTGGGTGTTTTTGATGTAGACCACCGAAGGCAGCGATTTCTCGGCGGCGAAGGTCAGGTCTACGGGCTGGCCGGCGGGCATGTTGGTTACAATGGGCGACGGAGCCTGTTCGGGTGAGGTGGCGGCATTGGTCTTGGTGAATGCTGCTACGGAAAAAACGACAGCTACCAGTGCTGATGTCGGTACTGCGATGTTGACAATCTTTTTCATATCCATATTCATTTTGTTTTATAATTAATAATCTTGTTTCGACTTTCTGACTGCAAAATTAATGGCAAAGTTTAATAAACTGACAAAATGTCATGAATATTTGTCCCATTTTAACAATTTGGCCCGTCGTGTTAACGCTGCTTTGCGATTAACACTTCAAATCTTAAATTTCTGACAAATTTAAGATTTGCATGTCTTTTATGTTCTTATATTTAATTATCGCAATAGTTTTCGGGAAAAATTTGGTTTTTCGTTCAAATTACACTACCTTTGCAAGCGGAAAGCAGTGCTCCGGCCTGTCGCTGGCGTTGCTACGGCGGCGCGAGAGGAAAGTCCGGGCAGCACAGGACACCCCACTTCCGAAAATAGAAGCTGCTGGCGACAGTAGGTGTAGGCAGAAGAGAACGACCGCCCCCTCAATGTGCAGGGGGTAAGGGTGAGAAGGTGGTGTAAGAGACCACCAGGCGGCTGGTGACAGTCGTGCTGTGCCATCTGGGGGCTGCAAGTTCATGTAAACCATCGTCTGAGGGCGGTCCGTCCGAGGGCCCTTACGGGGCACACGGTGGAGGGTAGAATGCTCAAGCCGTGGGGTGACTCACGGATT
Source organism: uncultured Prevotellaceae bacterium (assembly GCA_946541745.1). Taxonomy (GTDB): domain Bacteria; phylum Bacteroidota; class Bacteroidia; order Bacteroidales; family Bacteroidaceae; genus Prevotella. Next base: position 840 of record CAMNJY010000114.1, on the reverse strand, counting down.
AGATAAATGACAGGCGCTGACATTCTGTCAGTACAGAACCCGGCTTACAGGGGCACTGCTTTCCACTTTTTTTTGACTTGACATTTGAGGTTTGAGATTTGAAAAAGTTTTGGGTACGTATCTATAAGACACTCTCGCTGACCATCAAGTTTTTCATGGACAAGCGGGTGATGGCCAAGGCTTCAGCTTTGACATACTCCACGCTGCTGGCCATTGTCCCCATTCTGGCTGTGGTCTTTGCCATAGGGCGGGGCTTTGGTTACAACAAATATGTGGAGGTATGGTTCCGCGACCTGCTGGCCTCCCAGCCTCAGGCCGCCGACGTCATCATAGGGTGGGTCAACAGCTACCTGGTACACACCAAGAGCGGGGTGTTCCTCGGCGTTGGACTGTTGTTCATGCTTTATACGGTGCTGATGCTGGTGAACAATATTGAAGAGACGTTCAACGAGATATGGCAGGTCAACAATTCACGGAGCATCTACCGCTCGTTCACCAACTACCTGGCGGCCTTCTTCCTGTTCCCCATTTTCATTATCGTCACCACGGGCGTGTCTATCGTCATGACCACTGTTGCCAGCAGCATGCCCGATGTGCTGATGCTGGGGTCCATGGTAAGATGGCTCTTGGGCCTTTCGCCCTATGTGCTGCTGTCGCTGCTGTTCTTCGGTCTCTACGTCTCCATGCCCAACACCCATGTGGAGTGGCGCTGTGCCGTGGTGCCCGGCGTCATTGCGGGCGTGGCCATGCAGTGGCTGCAGCTGTTCTATGTCCACTCGCAGATATGGGTGACGGGCTACAACGCCATCTACGGCTCGTTTGCCGCCCTGCCGCTGTTCA
>CAMNJY010000113.1 GCA_946541745.1 uncultured Prevotellaceae bacterium | reverse complement strand
GCGTTAATCTTCCAAAATTGCTTTGTAACGTCAGTGTTTTTTCGTAACTTTGCCAACGATTTGTAAGAATGCAAAGACAAATGAGCAGAATAACCATCAAAGACAAAACCTTTGAGACATCGATGACCGAGGCCGACATCAAGCGGCGCGTGGCCGAACTGGCCCGCCAGATAAGCCGTGACATGGAAGGCCGCAACCCCTTGTTTCTGGCCGTACTCAACGGCGCCTTCATCTTTGCCGCCGACCTGATGAGGGAGATGACCATTCCCTGCGAGATATCGTTCGTGAAGCTGGCCTCCTACCAGGGCACCACCTCGTCGGGCAGCGTCCACGAAGTGATAGGCATCAACGAGAACCTTGCCGGGCGTACGGTCATCATCCTGGAGGACATTGTTGAGAGCGGGCTGACCATACGCCGCATGATGGAGCAGATAGGCACCCGCAACCCCGCGTCGGTCCACGTCTGCACACTCTTCTTCAAGCCCGAGCGGCTGAAGGAGGCCCTGAAGCTGGACTATGTGGCCTTCGAGATTCCCAACGACTTCATAGTGGGCTACGGACTGGACTACGACCAGCAGGGCCGATGTTTGAAAGACTTATACACATTGGTAAAATGAAGAATATTGTGATTTTCGGTGCCCCGGGCTCAGGCAAGGGTACCCAGAGCGACAAGCTCATTGAAAAGTACGGACTTAACCATATCTCGACAGGCGACGTGCTGCGTGCCGAGATTAAGAAAGGCACCGAACTGGGTCGCACCGCCCAGCAGTATATTGACCAGGGACAGCTGATTCCCGACGACCTGATGGTGAGCATACTGGCCTCTGTCTACGACGCCTTTGGTCGCAGCCACAAGGGTGTCATCTTCGACGGTTTTCCCCGTACCATTCCGCAGGCCGAAGCCCTGAAGCTGATGCTCAGCGAGCGCGGCGACAAGGTGGCCGCCATGCTGGAGCTTGACGTGCCCGAGGACGAGCTGATGAAGCGACTCCTGCTGCGTGGTCAGCAGAGCGGGCGTGCCGACGACAACGAGGAGACCATCAAGAAGCGTCTCGTCGTCTACCACTCTCAGACCCAGCCCCTCATTGAGTGGTATGCCAAGGAGGGCATTCACTACCACATTGACGGCCTGGGCGACCTGGACCGCATCTTCAGTGATATTTGTAAGGTGATAGATGGAATCTAACTTCGTAGACTACGTCAAGATTCTGTGCCGGTCGGGCAAGGGTGGCAAGGGGTCGATGCACCTCCGCCACGTGAAGTACAACCCCAACGGCGGCCCCGACGGCGGCGACGGCGGGCGCGGCGGCAGCATCTACCTGCGCGGCAACCATAACTACTGGACGCTGCTGCACCTGAAGTATGAGCGCCACATCTTTGCCGAGCACGGCGGCAACGGCGGACGCGACAAGTGTCACGGCACCGACGGCAAGGACGTCTACATCGACGTGCCCTGCGGCACAGTGGTCTATAACGCCGAGACCGGGCGTTACGTCTGCGACGTCACTTACGACGGCCAGGAGGTGTTGCTGCTGAAGGGCGGTCGCGGCGGTCTGGGCAATTTCCAGTTCCGCACCGCCACCAACCAGGCACCGCGCTACGCCCAGCCCGGCGAGCCCATGCAGGAGATGACCGTCATACTGGAGCTGAAGCTGCTGGCCGACGTCGGGCTGGTGGGTTTCCCCAATGCCGGCAAGTCGACGCTGGTGTCGGCCCTGTCGAACGCCAAGCCTAAGATAGCCAACTACCCGTTTACCACCATGGAGCCGTCGCTGGGCATCGTGGGCTACCGCGACGGCAAGTCGTTTGTCATGGCCGACATACCCGGCATCATCGAGGGTGCCGCCGAGGGCCGCGGCCTGGGGCTCAGGTTCCTGCGCCACATAGAGCGCAACTCGCTGCTGCTCTTCATGGTGCCCGGCGACACCGACGACATACGCCACGAGTACGAGGTGCTGCTCAACGAGCTGCGCCAGTTCAACCCCGAGCTGTTAGACAAGCAGCGCGTGCTGGCCGTCACCAAATGTGACCTGCTCGACGAGGAACTTATCGACATGCTGCGCCAGGAGTTAGAAGCCTCCCCCTCGGCGACCTTGGGGGAGACTCGTGTGGTCTTCATCTCCGCCGTCACGGGCTACGGACTGGACGAGCTGAAGGACGTGCTCTGGGCCGAGATGAACGCTGAGAGCAACAAGCTGGCCGCCGTCACCACCACTGAGTCGATAGCCCACCGCGACAAGGACATGACCCGCTTCCAGGCCGAGATGGCCGACGAGGGTGAGGACGACGATATAGAGTACGTCGACATTGCCGAGGACGACATTGAGGACTTAGACGACTTTGAATACGAAGACTAACCGTCGTACCACAGCCCCCATAAGACTAACAGGCTCTACAGCCCACTAATGACATATCTCAAGCATCTGCAAGTTTTTTTTGGAATTTTTTATAAATAATGCTTCGTTTCGGATAATTTTATTTAATTTTGCACACGGAATATAAAGCGGATGGGGCTGCGGCCTAATCCCGGTAATAATTTATTAATTAACATTTTACAGTTTTATGCAGAAAAGATTGTTTTTTCTGATTGCCACGCTGTTAACAGTTTCGCTAACGGCTTTGGCACAAGTGACAACTTCTGGTATCAATGGTAAGGTGACCCTGGGCTCGCCCAATGGCGAGACAGCCATCGGAGCCACCATCCAGGCCGTCCACCAGCCTTCAGGTACGCGCTACGGCGCTGTCACCAACGTCGAGGGACGCTACTCCATACAGGGTATGCGTGCCGGAGGCCCTTACACCGTTACGGTGTCCTATATTGGCAGTCAGACCAAGACCTTCCAGAACATCACCCTCTCGCTGGGTGAGAACTACAGCCTGCAGGTGTGGCTTGAGGATGACACCCACCAGTTAGGCGAGATTACCATCACGGGCCAGGCCGGACTGGCCGCCTCGCGCAACGGCGCTGCCGAGACCATCGGCGGCAACCGCATAGCCGAGCTGCCGTCCATCAACCACAGCATTGCCGACGTGGCACGCATCAATCCCTTCGTGCGCGTCAGCGAGAGCGGAGCCATGAGCATTGCCGGCTCCAACAACCGCTATAACTCAATTCAGATTGACGGTGCCATGGCCAACGACGTGTTCGGACTGACCAACAACGGCGCCAACGGCGGACAGGCCGGCACGCAGGCCTTCTCTATGGAGACCATCGACCAGCTTCAGGTGAGCATCGCTCCCTTCGACGTGCGCCAGAGCGGTTTCACCGGCGGTGCCATCAACGCCATCACCAAGTCGGGTACCAACGATTTCCACGGCAGTGTCTACGGCTACTATCAGGACGGCGGCATGGTGAGCAACAAGTACCGGTTGCACAACGGCAGCGACTCCAAGGACTATGGCACGATGACCGACTACACATGGGGTGCCACCCTGGGTGGCCCCATCGTGAAGGACAAGCTCTTCTTCTTTGCCAACTACGAGCGCACCAACAAGGAGTATGACAACGCCTACAGCGCCAAGGGGTCGCAGACCAAGATTGACTGGGACCTGGCCGAGAGCCTCATTTCTACGCTCAGGCAGACGGCTGCCGCCCAGGGTGTGAACTACACCGGCACGCTGGGCACGCCTAAGGAGTACGCCTACTCTGACAAGGTAGGCCTGAAGCTCGACTGGAACATCAACGACCGCCACCACGCCTCGCTGCGCTGGAGCCTCGTCGATGCCCGCCAGAACAACAACACCTCAGGCGCCTCGTCGCTGGTGACCAACGACTATGCCTATGACTTCGTGTCGAAGACCAACTCACTGGTGCTCGAACTGCAGAGCCGCCTGAACGACAACCTCAACAATGAGTTCCACGTCAGCTGGACCAGCGTGCGCGACAAGCGCAACCCCGGCCTGGCATTCCCCATGGTGTCTGTCAGCAATGTCGGCGGCGGTACCCTCAACATGGGTAACGAGCGCTCCTCCATGGCCAATGCCCTGCATCAGGACGTATGGACGCTGACCGACAACCTGACCTGGAACCTCGGCACCCACAACATCACGCTGGGCACCCACGACGAGCTTTACAAGTTTGGCAACCTCTTCTGCCAGGACTTTTACGGCACTTACTACTTCAACTCGCCCGACGACTTCAAGGCCGGCAACATAGCACGCTTCCGCCTGGGTCGCGCCATCGAGTCGGCGGCCGGCACCGACCGCTGGAACTCGCCCTTCAAGGCTGCCCAGCTGGGCTTCTACCTGCAGGACAAGTGGGACGTCACCGACCGCTTCCAGCTGACCTACGGCCTGCGTATCGACCTGCCCATGCTGCTCGACACACCCCTGGAGAACAAGGAGTTCAACAACTGGGCAGATCAGCATGGCTATGACCTGCAGACCAACCAGAAGATTGCCGTCAAGCCCCTTTGGTCGCCCCGCTTAGGTTTCCGCTACGACGTGCTCGACAACAAGGCCGTCATCATCCGTGGCGGTGTGGGCATCTTCACCGGCCGCATACCCTTCGTCTGGATCAGCAACAGCTTCTCCAACACCGGCGTGGCTCAGTTCAACTACGACACCGGTTCGGGTAAGGGCGGCGACAAGACCTTCCTGCTCAACCAGGCCACCATCATGCAGAACGTGCCCTCCACGTCGCAGGGCGCTCCCGCCTTCGCAGCACAGACCATCAACGTGTTTGACAAGAACTTCAAGTTTGCACAGCAGCTCCGTGCCGACCTCGCCGTCGACGTCAACGGACCCTGGGGCATCAGGTGGACCGTCGAGGGTATCTACTCCAAGACCCTCAACGACATTATCATTAAGAAGCTCAACATCGAGGCTACCGGCAAGACCTGGGGCGAGACCAACGGTTTCGACTTCGACAACCGCCCCATGTTCAAGACCATGTCCGCCACGCCTAACATCCTCTATCTCGACAACGTGTCGAAGGGCTACTCGTACAACATCTCTGCCAAGGCTGAGAAGAGCTTCGACTTCGGCCTCGACCTGATGGCCAGCTACACCTATGGCAAGTCGAAGAGCGTCAACAACGGTTCGTCGTCGGTGGCCGCCTCCAACTTCCAGTACAACTATACGCACAAGGACCCCAACGCCTCTGAGCTGGAGACGTCAAACTTTGACATCCCCCACCAGGTGATGGCCTCGGCCTACCAGCACATCACCTGGAACAACAACCCCGGTCGCACCTTTGACAACAAGACCACCATCGGCCTGATCTACACCGGCAACTCGGGTGCTCCCTTCTCTATCTACACCTATGGCGACATGAACGGCGACGGCGTGAACAACGACCTGATGTTCATACCCACCGACGCACAGATTGACCAGCTGGCCGCCGCCGGCCACTTCGCATCGACGGCCAAGTACTCCACCGAGCAGCAGGTGGCCAACTTCAAGCAGTGGATAGCCAATGACGGCTACCTGTCGGCACACCGCGGCGAATTCTGCGAGCGCAACGGCGACTACGAGAAGTGGGAGAACCGTCTCGACCTGCACTTCGACCATAAGTTCGGCTTCAAGGTGGGCAAGGAAATCCGCTACCTGCAGATTGGTCTCGACATCATCAACTTCACCAACATGCTGAGCAAGAAGTGGGGTGCCACCATGTCGCAGGGCGGCTACAACTACTACAGCCCGCTGACCATCTCCAAGGGTAAGTACTCCTTCCAGCAGGCCGGCACCTACGACATGCGCTCCTACAACGACTACTACAGCCGCTGGCGCATGCAGCTCTCGGCCAAGCTGACGTTCTAATTCAACAAGATTGCTAACATAAAGTAAGATTACAGAAATATGAGGAAATATATTTTAGTTGCATTGACGGCTTTCTTCGCACTCTCTGCAAATGCGCAGTCTCACAGCTGCGACAAGAACGGTGACTGCTGTTTCTCGCCCTACTGGTATATTCAGGCCCAGGGCGGCGTACAGCTGCCTTATACCCCCGGCAAGCGCGGCGACCTGCTCTCGCCCGTCTTCGGACTGAACATCGGCCGCCAGGTGACGCCCCTCGTCGGCGTGCGCATCGGCGCTGAGGGCTGGAATTCCAAGGTGAAGGACCAGAACGCTGCCGACGCCTACAACAAGTTCAAGTACTATGCCGCCACTTTCGACGCCACGCTCAACCTGGTGAACCTCTTCAGCCGTAAGGCCTGCACGCCCGTGAACTTCTACCTGCTCGGCGGTGTAGGCTACACCTGGTCGGAGGCTACGCTGACCAGCAGCACCTGGTTTGCACCTGCCGCCCGTGTCGGTGCTATCCTGGAGGCCCGGCTGAGCAAGAACTTCAGCCTCTCGCTGGAGCATCGCATGACCAATACCGCCACGCAGTGGAACGGCCGCATCGACGGCGACAAGCAGCACGACTGGTACAGCTCTACGCTCCTGGGCATTGCCTACAACTTCGGTCACAAGAAGGTGGCCAAGCCTGCTCCCGAGCCCGAGCCGGTGCCCGTGGTCGAGGAGCCTGCACCCACGCCGGCTCCCGTTGTGGAGAAGAGGCCCGAGCCGGTAGTGGTGAAGGATGAGCCCCTGAAGGAGACCTTCTTCTACCTCATCCGCGAGTCGGACCCTGACCCTGAGACCATCCTCAACCGCATTGTCAGCTGGTGCGGCAAGTACCCTGCCAAGAAGATTACCATCAGCGGCTATGCCGACAAGGGTACGGGTAATGCCGCCGTCAATGCCAAGTACGCCAAGCAGCGTGCCGAGAAGGTGGCCAAGTCGCTGCAGGACAAGGGCGTCGCTGCCAGCCGCATGACCGTCAACTCCTACGGCGACACCGTGCAGCCCTTTGCCGAGAACGACCGCAACCGCTGCGTCATCGTCGTCGGCGAGTAAATGGCGCCCCCGATACACACCATGTAGCACTCCCGGCACCGTCCACCCGCGACAGTGCCGGGAGTTTTTACCATCAACACATTTCCATAGCATGATCAGCGACGAACTTCAATACCGCATCTGGCAGTCGTTCGGCCTTGACCCCACCCGCGAGCAGCGGCAGGCCGTCGTCACCTTCACACAGTTTATGACCAGCCCCGACAGCCGGGCCGTCATGGTGCTGCGCGGGTCGGCCGGCACGGGCAAGACCACACTGGCCGGCGCTATTGTCCGCGCCCTGAACGGCTTGAGGCAAAGCCTGCCACAGGGCGCGGGGCCCAAGATGGTGCTCATGGCCCCTACCGGCCGTGCCGCCAAGGTGTTCGCGCTCAATGCCGGTAGCCCGGCTTATACCATCCACCGCCGCATCTACAGGCAGAAGACGGCTGGCGACTTAGGCGGCTTCAGCCTCAATGTCAACCTGCAGCGCGACACGCTGTTCATCGTCGACGAGGCCTCGATGATAGCCAACCAGGGCATGGGCGAGTCGGCCTTCGGCTCAGGCCGGTTGCTCGACGACTTGGTGGAGTTTGTCTACGGGGCCGCGGGCGGCTGCCGCCTGCTGCTCATTGGCGACCGTGCCCAGCTGCCGCCCGTGGGCGAGGCCGACAGTCCGGCGCTGATGGCTCCCGTGCTCGCCAGTTACCACCTCCACGTCTATGAGGCCGACCTCCACGAGGTGCTCCGCCAGTCGCAGGCCTCCGGCATCCTGTTCAACGCTACCGTCATACGCCGTGGCCTGCTGTCAGCCCCCCAGCTGCCAAGGATCAGGCTCGACGGCTTCACCGACGTCAGCGTCGTGCCGGGCGATGAGCTTATAGAGTCGCTGGCCACCAGCTACAGCCGTGCCGGCATGGACGACACCATTGTCATCACCCGCTCCAACAAGCGTGCCAACATCTACAACCAGGGCATTCGGCGCACCGTGCTCGACCGCGAGGAGCAACTCTGCAGGGGCGACCAGCTGATGATTGTAAAAAACAACTACTACTGGGCCAATCCGTCGCCCGACATGCCCCATGCCTCGATGAGTTATATTGCCAACGGCGACATTGCCACCGTCCAGCGCATACGCCACATCCACGAGCAGTACGGATTCCGCTTCGCCGAGGTCACCCTGCAGTTCCCCGACTACGACGACTACGAACTCACGGCCACCGTCCTTCTCGACACGCTCACCTCCGAGTCGCCCTCGCTGACGCGCGAGCAGCAGGAGCAGCTGTACAGCAGGGTGCTGGAGGACTACCAGGACATACCGCTCAAGGCCGACCGCATGAAAAAGCTCAAGCAAGACCGGTATTACAATGCGCTGCAGGTGAAGTTTGCCTATGCCGTCACCTGCCATAAGGCACAAGGCGGGCAGTGGGCACATGTCTATGTGGACCAGGGATACATGACCGACGACATGCTCACCCCTGACTACATACACTGGCTCTACACCGCCTTCACCCGCGCCACCGGCCACCTCTTCCTGGTCAACTGGCCAGGGGCGCAGGTGCAACCCGCCGCTGCCAATCTTGTCTGAACCGCTACCAATCTTGTCTTTCCATATCTGGAGGAGAAGTACCAATGACGCGCCTATAAGCATCAAGTAGACGGAAAACCCTGCTATGTATGCTATAGTTGTGGCTATCTTGCTGAAAACCAGTCGTTT
>CAMNJY010000112.1 GCA_946541745.1 uncultured Prevotellaceae bacterium | reverse complement strand
GTGCGAAAGCAAAGTCGGGATTGTTGACGGCAAAACAGTCGCCGTCCTCGAAATGCTCTTCGGTCACGCCGTCATACTGCTTCTGCATGAACGACAGCATGCTGCGCCCCTGGCTGTCATGGCTGATGATAGTGATGCCCTCCTCGTAGGGCGAGTTGACATTCAGCCGGAACGTGGCGAAGGCCTTTCCGTCGTCGTTGGCCACCACCAGGCGGCAGTCGAACGTTCCGAGCCGCTGGCCCACGTAGTCGAGCACGGGCTCCGTCGATACCACCTTCTGGTCAATCTCCCAGGTATAGGTCAGCGGCTGTCCGCTGCCGGTCTGGCTCACAACGGGCCGTATGGTCAGGTGCTCGTTTTTCCGTATGTCGTAGTGGGTGCCTACACTGCCCTCGGCGATGACAATCTCCGAGATAGGGCCGTCGCCGTCAGTGGTCTGGTCGCTGAAACATCCTGCCGTCAGGCAGCAGCCTGCCGCAGCCACGACAGCCAGCGACAGTCGTTGGATGGTCGTCAGTAGTCTCATATATTTACTTTTTTATCCATTGGGTTGGGGAAGTCAAAGGGGAAGTCAGGATACTGCGCCCGTATCTCTGCCTGAACGGCCGGGTCGTTGAAATAGTCGTACATGGGTGCAAAGATGTACTTTGACATGATGGTGCGGAACAGGTAGAAGTCGCCGTACTCCACGTTTTCCAGGTTCTCGCCGTAGGTGGCCACCATCTTGGCGTAGGTCTCAGGCTGCCGCTGTCCGAAGGCATGGAAGAACTCCACCAGCTTGATGAACTTCAGCGGGTGCCACTCCCCCAGCTCAGAGCGGTGCCACACCTTGTCGCCCTTGTAGTCAAACCAGTTGGGTTGCTCCACGGCGTTGTCGAAGGTCAGCACGCACGTCTGCCGGTCTGCGCTCATGGTGGGCGTAAGGTCTCCGCCCGCCGTCAGCTGCAGTTTCAGCCTGTAGCGCTTGTAGCCGTCGATGTAGTTGCCTTCGAGGGCGTCGCGCTGGATGGTGACAGGTATGTAGCCTCGAATGGAGTCCCCCTCTATCAGCGGTTGGCCTATGACGAATTGCTGTCCTTCGGTGGCGTTGGTACCTTCGGCCACAATGGCATAGTTTATCATGCGGTCTTCGCCGGCCGGCTTGCCTACCAGGCAGACGGGTATGCGGACCGTGTAGGAGCGCGTCTCTATAGGTGTCACGCCGAAGCTATAGCGCACGGTGTCTTCAGGGAAGTAGATGCCTGCAAAGTGTGTGTCGAACCGCATGTAGTCAGTCTCTGAGCACGCCATCATGGCCCAAGCGCACAGGGCGGTTACCAGCCCCGGCAGCAGCGTTATGCAGTGTTTCTTAGCGTCATGTTTCATATAGGCTATCATTTAATTACGGTAATCAAACTCGATGTCGGGAATGGGCACCACGTAGACGGCGTCCGTGGGTGCTACCTGCGCGCCGCGCAGCGTGGTGATGGGCAGGTTCTGGCGCTTCATGTTGAAGAACTGCTGCCCTTCGCCCACCAGTTCGCGCCGCCGGTCGGCGTTCACCTCGCTGACGATGGCCGCCGCCGTCGGCTGCCCCGCGAGGGCGTCCCTCCCCCTGGCCGTCAGCACCGTGTTCAGCGCCTTGACGGCTCCCTCGGTGTCGCCGCCCAGTGCCAGGCACTCGGCCACGATGTAGTACATCTCAGGCAGCCGTATCATGTTGATGCCTGTCACCATCTGCCCTGGCCGCTGCGATTCACGCCCCTCCACCTTATACTTGTCGAGCAGCTTTACAAAGCGCACAGTGCCCGTCATCTGCGTCTCATAGTAGGCCGTCAGCCTGTAGTCGGTGGCTCCGCCGGTATCGTAGATGGCCTGATAGTCGTCTGTTGGGTTCAGCGAGTAGAACGACGTGGCGAGCCACAAGTCCTGATAGACCGCCTCATAGAAGTCGGTCGCCGAATAGATACCGAAGAGGGTCTCGCTCTGCGACAGCACGCCGGCATAAGCCCCCGTCAGCTCGTTGCGTCCCAGCAGCGTGCGCCCGCTCTCGGCTATGACCTGCCGGGCATAGCTGAGGGCCTGCTCACGGTGGCCGCGCGTCAGCAGCACTCTGGCCAGCAGCGCGCGCACGGCGTGTATGTTGAGGTGGGTCTGGCGCATGGTCATGTAGGGCGACAGTCCCTCGTAGGCGGCCTCGTCGGCCAGCAGCTGCTCGGCTGTCGTCAGGTCGCTGACGATGTGGTCGTAGACCTGGTCTGCCGTCAGCATCTCAGGTGTCTGCAGCGAGAACGCCGTGGCATAGGGTATGCCGCTGGCATCGGGGGCTACCGTCACCTGGGGGGCGAAGATGCGCAGCAGGTCGAAGTGCATCATGGCCCTCAGTGCCAGTGCCTCACCCCGGTAGATTTTGTACGGATAGTCGGTGGCATCAGCTACCAGCGGACTGTTGAGCACGGAGTTGGCGTTCGATATGTTGGCATACATGGCCGTCCAGGCCGCCTGGAACAAGCTGCGCAGTGTGGAGTGGCTGTAGTTATAGTCGAGCAGGGCGTTGACCTTGGTGTTGCCATACGACTGGAAATACTGCGCCATGACGTCCAGGGCCGAGTAGGACAGCTCCTTGCCATAGAGGCTCGGCTGTCGCAGCTGTGCATAGACGCCGTACATGGCTTCCTCGACACCTTTCTGCGTAGACAGCTGGTCGGTGCGTTTCGACTGCCCGTCGGGGGTAATGTCAAGGTAGTCACTGCAGGCGGTGGCAGCCAGGGCCAAGACCACGGTGCAGACGATAGCATATACTGATTTGCTCATGTTGATATACCTTAATATATTAATAAAACAGCATCAGAACACCGTGCTCAGCGTCAGTTCGAAGCCCTGGCTGTAGAGGTAGTTGGTGCCGCGTTCTATCTTTACCGACGACAGCCTCAGCAGGTCGGTGAAGTTGATGCCCACGCGCAGGTTGCGCATGCTCAGCCGCTGGCAGAGGGTCTTGGGGAACTCATAGCTCAAGTTGAGCGATGTCAGCGTCAGGGTGTTGTCCTTCTCGGCGAAGCGGTCGGTCTTCTGCGGTGCCGACGTGTCGGCAATGTTGCGGTAGACGGCTACGTCGCCGGGCTGCTTCCAGCGCTCGTCGAACACGCGCTGATCGGCGTTGTACTTGGGGTCGGTGCCCTCCACGCGGGTAGAGCGGGTGTCGTTGTAGAGCCATGCCCCGTAGCGTATGTTGAAGAGCGCGTAGAGGCTGAAGCCCTTGTAGTAGAGGTTGGTGTTCACCGTCTGCGTAAAGCGTGGCTCGGTGTCGCCTATGAGCACCTTGTCAGCGGGGTCGTAGTCGAAGGTCAGCTCGCCGTTGCGCTTGATGTACACCTCGCGCCCGGTGGCGGGGTCGATACCAGCCGAGCGTACCACCTTGAGCGCCGTGACCGACTCACCCTCGGCATATTGCGGCAGCGGGGTGTTGGAGTAGGCCGACAGGGCGTCGTTGTTCTTGTTGATTTCTTCCAGCGCGGAGTTGATCCTGGTAATCTTGTTGCGGTTCAGATAGCCCGTGGTGCCCAGTTTCCATGAGAAGTCTTTCTGCTGGAAGATGTATCCGTCTATCTTCAGCTCCAGGCCCGTGTTCTGCAGTTCGCCCAGGTTTTCCTTGGCACTCGTGACGCCGGTCGAGGGGGCTTTCGACTTGTCCAGCAGCAGGTCCTTGGTCTTCTTCAGGTAGACGTCGGCCGAGAGGTTCAGCCGCCGTCCGAACATGCTCAGGTCGAGGCCGGCGTTATAGGTCATGGTGCGCTCCCAGCACAGGTCAACATTGCCGATGGTGATGGGCACGGCGCCGATGCCCGTGCTGTAGACGTAGCTGCCCGAATACCTGTACATGGTGATGGCCTGGAAGGGGCTGAAGTTCACCTTGCCCGTATAGCCTGCGCTGGCGCGCAGCTTGAGCAGGTCCACCTTCTGGCGCAGCGGCTCCATAAACTTCTCGTTCAGGATGTTCCATCCGGCACCTGCCGCCCAGAAGTGGCCGAAGCGCTGGTTCTCGCCAAACTGCGAGGAGCCAGTGGTGCGGTAGGTGAAATCGGCAAAGTAGCGGTTGCGGAACGAGTAGACGGCGTTGCCGAAGAATCCCACGTCGGCCGTCTCGGCCTGCGTGCCGTAGGGAATGCCGCCGGGCGGGTAGCCCGCCGCGTTGCCTATGTACGACAGGTTGTCGGCGTAAAATCCCACCACGTCGGTCGTTGCCGAGTTGCTCTCGCTGTGGTTGATTTCCCAGCCCAGGTTGACGCTGGCCAGCGACTCGTCGCTGAACATCTTGTTGTAAGACAGCACCACATTGCCGTTATAGTCGACGCTCTTGCCGTCGCCCTGCGTGCGCGAGCCCTTGCGGTTCAGGTCGGTCACGTCCTTGAAAGTGCGCGAGTCGGGCGACTTGTATGCCTCCGACCACGTAGTGCCCGACGAGATGTTGAAGTGGCCGGTGAGCCTCAGCTCCTTGGTCAGCTCCCACCTCAGGTCGGTGGCATTGGTGAAGGTTCGCGTACCGTTTTTCGAGAAGCTGCCGAGTGTAGCCTCATAGAGCGGGTTATCCATGTTCCACGACAGGTCGTTGTTCAGCGTGCCGTCGGCGTTGTAGGCCGGGTCGTAGGGGTTCATCCTGACGTACTGGGCAAAACTGCCGTAGGGGCTGTCCTTGGCCGAGATTTCGGCATAGGTGGAGCGGTTGGAGATTTTCAGGGCGTTGTTGAGGAAGTAGTCGAGCTTGAAGCCCACGTTGTAGCGGCGGCGGTAGTCGCCTTTCATCACGCCGTGGGTGTTGCCCACACGGGCACTGAGTTCGTAGCGTATGTTCGACGCACCGCCGTAGGCGCGCAGTGAGTGGTCGTGCGAGAAGGCCGTGCGGGCCGGCTGCGACAGCCAGTCGGTGTCCTGTCCGCGGCGTATGCGCTGGTAGCGCTCGTTGTAGAGCCGGTCCAGCTCCCACTGCCGGGGCTGGCCCGTCAGCGGGTCGCGTGTGCCGGCGGCGTCGTAGAGTCCTGCCAGCCGTTCGTACTCCAGCTTTTCGGCGGCATTCAGCATGTCGTAGGACCCGAGCATGGGGAACTGCACGTTGGCCGTCAGGTTGTAGGCCACGCGGAGGGTGGACGTGGGAATGGGCTTGCGTGTAATGACAATGACGCCGTTGGCAGCCTTCGAGCCGTAGAGGGCCGTGGCGGCGGCATCCTTCAGCACGTTGATGTTCTCTATCTCGTTCATGTCCAGGTCGTAGAGCTCCTGCATTGAGATTTCCGTGCCGTCGAGGATGATGGTAGGCTGGTTGACCGTCTGGTCGTTATTGCTGAACGAACTCATGCCGCGGATGATGATTTCGGGCGTGTGGTTGGGGTTGGAGCCGGCCAGCGTGTTCTCTACCATCTCCATGCCTGGCGTCAGGGCGGCCAGGGCCGTCAGCAGGTTGGTGCCCGAGACCTGCTTCAGCTCCTCGACGCTGACCTGCGAGGCCGAACCGGTGAAGCTGTTCTTCTGCTGAGTGAAGAAGCCGTTGACCACAAACTCCTGCAGCTGGTGGCTGTCTTCGTCCATGCTGACAGTCATCCCCGCCCGGCACCGGCTCATGGGTATCACCTGTGGCTTGTAGCCTACAAACGATACGCGCATTTCAAACTTGCCCGCCGGTTTCTTCAGGCTGAACTTGCCGTCGGCGTCGGTAGTGGTGCCGGTGGCCAGATGGCCGTCCTGCCAGATTGCCACCGACACCTGCACCATGGGCGCGCCGCTGGCCTTGTCGGTCACTACGCCGCTTACCGTGCTGCCGTTGCTGCCGTCATCGGCAGGCGGTGCCGCGGCAGCCGTAGCTGCTCGCGACACCATTGCCAATGTAGCTGTCAACGCGACGGCCAGCAACAGTGCCCTGCGCATCATGTCAGTCATTGTCTGCATGTCTGTCTTGTTGAGAGGGTTTCCTAAGTTCAGTTATTTCACCATCACCTTGCGCCCGCCGACGATGTAGAGTCCGCGCTGCGGGGTGCCGGTCACCTTGCGGCCGCTGAGGTCGTAGACGGCCTCGCTGGCCGGGGCTTTCGTGGCGGCTATGCGCTTGATGCCGGTGGCCGTGTCGCCATAGTAGGCCACGGTCGTGGCGGTGGTGGTGGCATTGTAGTCAGCGTCGTAGGTCACGTGAATCCGCTGCACGTAGAAGTTGCCCAGCGTGACGGTGCCGTCGCCGTTGTAGGTCACCTTGATGGGGCTGGCGTTCTGGTTGTCGGCATCGAATATCTTCAGATACTCCATCTCCGTGTAGTCGTCGTTCACCGACAACAGTTTCAGATAGTTGGCGCTGCTGATGTTCAGCTCTGCGCCCTCGTCGGTCAGGTTGACGGGTATGCCGCCGTAGTTCAGCGAGTAGGTGTCGTTGCCCATGAGCTTGGTGACGAAATAGCGGTCGACGGTCTCGTTATAGGTAATGGTGATGTCGAAGCTCTGGCTGAGGGCGTCGGCCAGCGACTGGTCGTAGAGTTCGAACACGGCGGGGCTGGCGGTGAACGTGCCGTCGTAGGTCACCTTCTGAATGCCGCCCTTCAGGTCGGCCCAGTAGGCTATGTTGCCCACGGTGGTGGTGGTGGCGTTGTAGTTCTCGTCGTATGTGACGCGCTGGCGCACCACCAGGAAGCCGTCGACAGTCACCGTGCCGTCCTCATTGAAGACAATCTTGATGGGCTGGTTGGTGTCGCCCAGGGCGTTGTAGAGCTTGTCGTAGACCATCTCGGTGTAGTCGTCGTTGACGGAGACCATGGCCACGTAGTTGCGCAGCGAGAGGTCGGCCTCCAGGTTGCCGTCGGCCGTCTCGTTGCAGCCTATGCCGCCGTAGTTCAGCGTGTAGGTGTCGTTGCCCATCAGCTCGGTGATGAAGTATTTCTGTGCCAACTCGCTGAACTTGATGGTCATGGTCACGTCGGCGGTGTAGCGCTTGGCGTCGTCAGCGTCCTCCGTGAACAGGTTGAACACGCTGGCCTTGAAGGTGTAGGTGCCCGAGCGGTCGGTCATTTCCACCTGCTTCACCATGCGGCCGTCCCAGTTGAAGGGCTGCACCACGCGGTATTCCTCGCCCTCCTTGGTGCTGAAGGCAATTTCGCTGTTCATGTAGAACAGCTTCTCGCTGACTTTCTTGAAGGCCCAGGTCACCTGGCGGTTGCTCAGGTCGCTCATCGACGAGACGGCAACGGTCTTAGCGTCGTCCAGGAATACGTTGTCGAACTGTAGCGTCAGCAGGTATCCGTCCCACGTGGCGGGCACCGTCGTCTGGTTGTAGCCGTCGATGGTCAGCGTGACGTTGTAGGTGTCAAACGTGGCCGACGTGGCTACCACCGACATGTTGAACGTGTAGTCGGACCCTTCGTAATACTCGGCCGTGAACTTGTACTCGCCGCTGATGTCCTCTACCTCTATCACCTCCTGCGACACCAGGGTCATCTTGCAGTTGGTGAACTTGGCGTACAGTTCAGGGTAGTCGGCGTTGGCGTCGGGAGCCACGGCCGCAAAGTCGGGAATCGTAATCTCCTTCGTCACGGGGTCGAAGGTGAGTTTGAAGTTGTGGAAGCCGTCGCGGTAGTTGCCTTCCTTCGTGCCGTAAGGGTTCTTGCCGTCGGGCGAAGTGATGACGGCATGCTTCCACATGGTGCTGTTCGAGCCGTTGGGGTTGATGATGTTCAGCTGGTGGGCCTCGTTGTCAATCATGTTGACAGGCTGCTGGGCCGTACCGCCGCCTATGCCGGTAATCATCATCTCGTAGATGATGTTGGAGGCAATGACCACGTCGTAGTCGCCCTGGAACTCGTCCTTGTAGGCCTGCCCCGCATCAGTAATCTCCACATTGGCCGTGAAATGCCATTTGCCGAAAAAGTCGGTAGCCTTCAGCTCCTGAGCAGAGGCCTGGCTGGTGATGGCGGTCAGCAACAGCACTAAGAGTGCATACTGGTAGGTAAATCTTTTCATAAGCGTCATTTTTTAGTTAGATAATTAGGAGTTTACTTTCATTCGTCTATCAATTTCGCACAAAGATAGTGTTTTTCCTAAACAATTCAAACTTTCAGGGGCCAAAATGGCAGAAAAACTTATAATTTAACCTCTTTTAACGTGCTTTGGTAGACTCTGTTGCCAATATTTATACTTTGTCAACTATACAGTTAAGTATTCATAATATTAATAAATCATACGCGCGCGACGAAAGGCTGTTTATTTGTTTCCGAAGTCCGTTTACTACAAAAGGGACTCCCTTTTGCGCGAAAGGGACTCCCTTTTGAGCGAAAAGGACTCCCTTTTGAACGAAAGGGACTCCCTTTTGAAACCCAAGGCCCGAACCTCGTCAAAGGACCATGGACAAAGACACCTATCGGGCCCGCCGCCTGGTGACTACAACGGAAAGGAGGATGGAAGCCACAAGGACGCCGAAGATGAAGGCCAGCGACCAGGGGGTGGGCACCTCGATGTGAGGCATGTGGAGCTCGACGCCACAGAAGCGGCCCAGCTCGTTGATGTACTCGTTCATGGCCAGGAGCATCTTCAGGCCGACGA
>CAMNJY010000111.1 GCA_946541745.1 uncultured Prevotellaceae bacterium | reverse complement strand
GCACAACGAGTCTTTTTTTTACAAAGATGGAAAAGATTTAAAAGATTGCTAATGCCAATGTGTGTGGCGGGATAAGCCTCTTCATGAGCGTCATGTGCCTCAAGTGGAGGAGCTGGAAGACCGCTTTCTGACTCCGAAAGTTGTGCGAATGCGAAAGAATCACCGACTATAGCATAGTTTATAGCATAGTTATAGCATAGTTTCCGAAAACCATGCTATAGGATAACTCAATGTATGTCAGCTTATTATGACCAACTATAGCACACATAGCATAGTTTTGGAATCTTTAATCACAGAACGTTTCCAATTTTGAAAAATCCAGGCCTTGGATTTACCAAAAGGGAGTCCCTTTCCCACAAGACGTACTCCCTTTTGTCGAAAACGTACTCCCTTTTTGATCTTGTCTCATCGCCCAGCCTTTTCACCCTATAGGAAGGGAAACAAACAAATAGCCTACCCCTATAACCCACACTGCCCCTTGTCAGCCGAGACAGGGGGGGGTAGGGGTTGTCGGTTTTCAGATAGCTGTCCTTATGCGCGCGAAAAGGGAGTTTTACATCACGCGCCTGACACCAATAAAGCGCCGGGCGTAGTATCCATCGGTTGACTTGGAAATCTTCACCCCCTCGCTGCTGCTGGCGTGTATAAAGTTGAAGGTATGGGTGTCTGGGTCTACGTCAACCACTATGCCCACGTGGCCTACACGGTGGCCCGCCCCCGGACTGGTGAAGAACACCAAGTCGCCGCGCTGCATCTCACTGCGGCTGACGGGCATGTTGCGGGCATACTGGTCGCGCGACGAACACCCTATGTTGTCGTTGCCTAACTGGCGGAACACGTAGCTGGTAAATCCGGAGCAGTCGAACGCCTTGGGTCCTTTGCTGCCGCTGCGATAGCGGGCGCCGATGTGCGACATGGCCTCGTCGAGCAGTCCGTCGATGGTCAAAGCGTCGTACTCAAGGTTCAGTTCGTCGCTCGTACCGTAGAGGAAGTCGTAGTTGCCTATCTCTTCGGCGGGTTGTTCCTGAGCCTCTGTCGTCACCGTTGTCTGCGGCACGTTCTTCTTAGCGCCCTTCCTCACCTTGCCGCTGACCATGTTGCCGGCAGTCAGCAGCATCAGCAGTGCGCTAAGCAGGATTCTTTTATTCATTGGTGTGGTTTCAGTAGGTATTATGGTTGAGGGTTGTCTTTAGTTGTATTTCAGTATCTGGCCGGGGCGCAGTTTCATGCTCTTGCCTATGCCGTTCAGCTTGCAGATGGCGTTGATGGTGGTGTTGCGCTTGCGGGCGATTGACGACAGGGTCTCGCCTTTACGCACTTTGTGGAAGCGGGTGCTGCGGGCCGTGGCGTTGCGCTTGCTGTTCTGGCTGTAGAGCCGGTCTTCGCCGGTGCTTGAGCCGCTGACGCCACGCAGGCGGTTGGCCTGAGCCGACTCGCGCGCATATTTCTTCTTGTTAAACAGGTAGAAGTCGCCGGTGACGTCCTGGTTGCGGAAGTCGAACATGAGTGCCGGATTGAGGGCTACGCCGCAGAGGCGGGTCTCAAAGTGGAGGTGCGACCCCGTGGAGCGACCCGTGTTGCCACCCAGTCCGATAGCTTCGCCGGCGCGCACTTCCTGGTCGGGCTTTACCAGGTGGCGTGACATGTGGCCGTAGATGGTCTCCAGTCCGTTGTAGTGGCGTATGACGACGAAGTTGCCATAGCCGCCTGGTTCATAGCGCACTACGCGCACCTTGCCTGAGAAGGCGGCGCGGATGGTGTCGCCGATGTACACCTTGATGTCGAGCCCCTTGTGCTGGCGTCCCCAGCGAGCGCCGAAGTTGGAAGTCAGCACGCGGCTGTCTGTCGGCATGTGGAAGTCGCGCAGGTCAATACGGAAGCTGTCGGGCAGTTCTGTCTCGCGGTGGGCGTAGTGGTTCTCCCAGTCCTCGTAGAGGTCGGCAGCAGGCGAAGCCATCTGCTCAAACTGAATCAGTCGGCTCAGGGCTACGGAGTCTACGGCTTTCATCTTCCGGTCTATGGGTGCCTGGCGTGCTAAGAGATCCTGTCCCTGCATGGGAATGGCTACGATTGACACTAGGGCAATGGCAAATATTTTCTTCAAGGGCTTAATCATGCAAATCTTCTTGTTTTCGAGTTATTGACATTATTAAAAATAAAAATGTGATTGCAAAGGTATAAAAAAAAAAGCGAAAAACAACTCCCTTCTTTTATTCCTTAACAAAGTTTTGGTGTATTTTAACACTTTACCCCTTCCCGTTACCTCTTTTTCTTGCCGTCAGGAAATGACGCCCCAGTTAATTTTAGCTTTGTGCTGGTCGTTCAGCTGTTGCCAGAGCAGTTGGTATTCCTGGCTGTTGCATGCCGGGTCGTCGTCGACGATGGCCTGAGCCTCGTCGCGGGCCATCTGTACCAGCTGGCCGTCGCGGGCTATGTCGGCTATCTTCAGGTCGAAGGCCATGCCGCTCTGCGCTGTGCCCTCCAGGTCGCCCGGGCCGCGCAGTTTCAGGTCGGCCTCGGCTATGCGGAATCCGTCGTTGGTGTCGCACATGATGTCGATGCGCTTGCGCGTCTCCTCGCTCAGCTTGTAGGGCGTCACCAGCAGGCAGAACGACTGGTCGGCCCCCCGGCCTACGCGCCCCCGCAGCTGGTGCAGCTGTGAGAGCCCGAACCGCTGGGCGTCCATGATGACCATCACCGACGCGTTGGGCACGTTGACCCCCACCTCGATGACCGTTGTGGCTACCAGGATTTGTGTCTCGCCGCTGACGAAGCGCTTCATCTCGGCCTCCTTGTCGGCGGGCTTCATCTTGCCGTGGACCTTGCTCAGGCGGAACTCCGGGAAAGCTTCGCTCAGCACCTCGAAACCCTGCTCCAGGTTTTTCATGTCGCTCTTCTCGCTCTCTTCTATGAGCGGGAATACGATGTAAACCTGCCGCCCTAAGCGTATCTGCCGGCGGATGCCTTCGTAGAGCGAGGTGATACGCGCGTCGAAATAGTGCTGCGTGACTATCGGCTTGCGGCCCGGCGGCAGTTCGTCGATGACGCTGACGTCAAGGTCGCCGTAGAGTGTCATGGCCAGCGTGCGGGGTATGGGCGTGGCGGTCATCACCAGGACGTGGGGCGGATTGGCGCTCTTTGCCCACAGCTTAGCACGCTGGGCCACCCCGAAGCGGTGCTGCTCGTCGACCACCACCATGCCTAATTTCATGAACTGCACGGGGTCTTCTATCACGGCGTGGGTGCCTACGAGGATGTGGACGCTGCCGTCCAGCAGCCCGTCGAGCACCTCCTGGCGGCGGCGCCCCTTGACGATGCCCGTCAGCAGTTCTACGCGCAGGGGCATGTCGCCCAGGAAGTCGCGGATGGTCTGCAGGTGCTGCTCGGCCAGGATTTCCGTCGGTGCCATGATGCAGGCCTGGTAGCCGTTGTCAAGGGCTATGAGCATGGACATCAGCGCCACGAGCGTTTTCCCGCTGCCTACGTCGCCCTGCAGCAGCCGGTTCATCTGCCGGCCGCTTCCCATGTCTTTCCTGATTTCGCGGACGACGCGCTTCTGGGCCTCGGTCAGGGGGAAGGGCAGATGGCTTTTGTAAAACGTGTTGAAGATGGGGCCTATATGGCCGAAGACGTACCCCCGGTATTTGCGGCGCTGGTCGCTGGCATATCTGAGGATGTTGAGCTGCACGAAAAACAGCTCCTCAAACTTCAGCCGGACGCGTGCCCTCTCCAGTGTCTTGGCGTCCTTCGGGTAGTGTATGGTGCGCAGAGCCTCGTCGCGGCCCATCAGGTGCAGGCGCCCGACGATGAAGTCGGGCAGTGTCTCGGCCACCGGCGGCAGTTTCTCGACGAGCGTCTTTGTCAGCCGTTCCATGCCACGGGTGGTCAGCCCGGCGTTTTTCATCCTGTCCGTGGTGTTGTAGTAGGGCTGCATGCCCATGGCCGAGGTGTCTGTCTTCGACGCCTCGTCAATGTCGGGATGGCTCACCTGAATGCGGTTGTTGAACACCGTGGGGCGGCCAAACACCAGGTACTCCGTCCCGATGCGGTAATTCTGCTTGGCATACTTGCCGCCGGCACCGAACCACACCAAGTCCATCACCGCCGTGCCGTCGCTGAAGTGGGCCACCACGCGGTCTTTCGTGGGCTTCATCTTGAACGTCTCAAAGCTGAGGATAGTCCCCACCACCTGCACAAAGGGCATGTCGCCCGTCAGCTCACTGACGGTGTACACCCGTGAGCGGTCCACATATTTGTAGGGGTAGTACTCCAGCAAGTCGCCGAAGGTCTCTATGCCAAGCTCTTTGCTCAGCAGCTTCTTGCGGTTAGGCCCCACGCCCGGCAGGTAAGTGATGTCCTGCCCTAAGAAATCATAATTCATCATGCAGGATGCATTCGGCTATTTTCAGGTCGTACGGTGTGGTTATCTTGATGTTTTCACGGTTTCCCTCAACCAGGGTGATGGCGTGCCCGTACGACTCCACTACCGAGGCATCGTCAGTGAAAGCCTCACGGTAAGGCTGACGGTTGGCTGCCTTTAGCAGTTGTATGTCAAAGGCCTGCGGGGTCTGTACCAGGCGGTAGTCGCCACGGGGCTTTGTGCCTTCCGATACGTGGCGGAGCGTCTCCACCACCGGTGTCACGGGTATGGCGGCACCGGTCTGCCGGGCTGTCTCGTAGCATCGGCTGATGACCTCAACGGAGGGAAAGGGGCGCACGCCGTCGTGTACGCCTACCACCCCGTCAGCGTCGTCGGGTATCAGTGCCAGGCCGGCCTGGACGCTGTGGAATCGCGTCGCCCCGCCATTAGCCAGAAGATAAGGCCCACCCCCTCCCTGTTGAGGGAGGGGAGTGGGTACTGGCAATGGGAAGTCGTACTCCTTGCACAACTCGCGCCAATAGTTTTGTTGGGATATGGGCAGTACCAGGATAATCTGCAGGGCGGCGGCGTATTCACGAAACCGCTCTATGGTGCGCATCAGCACCGGCCGGCCGCCGACGGGCAGAAACTGCTTAGGCACATCGCTGCCCATGCGCAGCCCCTTGCCGCCGGCCACTATGATGACATAGTCCATTTGAAATGAGTAATTGTGGCTACTTGTTGCTCATCAGGTGAACATAGCGCATGCCCTCGGCCACCTGGTCGCTCCTCTGCCGGTCTACCAGCTGGGCGAGCAGCTCGTAGGCGTAGGGGAAGGCTGCGGCGGGACCCTCGGCGGTGACGATGTGGCCGCTGACGGTGACGAGGTCGCCGGTGTACTCGGCTCCACCGTCCTTCAGTGCCTGCTCGAAGCCCGGATAGCAGGTGGCGCGCTGGCCGTTGAGAAGTCCTAAGGGCGCCAGCACCACGGCGGGGGCCGCACAGATAGCGCTCACCTTCTTGCCGGCCGCTGCCTGCTGGCTGACGGCTTTGCAAACGCCCTCGTGGGCAAACAGATTGGATGCGCCGGGCATGCCGCCGGGGAGCATCAGCAGGTCGGCGTCGCTGAAGTCGCACTGCTCAAACTGCAGGTCAGCCTCTATGCCCACACCGTGAGCCGACTCCACTATGGGGAAGTCGGTGGTGCTGACGGTTACTACTTCTACGCCGCCCCTGCGCAGCACGTCGATAGGGATGAGGGCCTCGACATCTTCGAAACCGTCAGCCAGGAATACATAAACTTTTGCCATAATCTTTTCTTCTTTTTCAGGTAAAAACATTAATTTTGCAGCAAAAATACGAAAAATCTGCCAAATAACCGCAAAATACAGAAAAAAATGACACAGCATAAGCTAAAGTTTGCCCTTTTCGGCAATATTTACCAGGCCAGGAAGTCGGCAGCCATCCAAAAAGTGCTTTCCTGTCTTAGCGAGTTCGGCGCTGAGTTGTCGGTCGATAGCGAGTACTACAGTTTCCTGAAGCACGGGCAGCGTCTCGACGTACCGGCGGCCCGTATCTTCGACGGCGGCGACTTCGAGGCCGACTTTGCCATCTCCATGGGTGGCGACGGCACGTTCCTGAAGACCGCCGGCAGAGTGGGCAACAGGCAGATTCCCATCCTTGGCGTCAACATGGGGAGGCTCGGCTTCCTTGCCGATATTGCCCCCGACGAGATAGAGCGGTGCCTGAAGGCCCTCCATG
The DNA here is from genome assembly GCA_946541745.1 of uncultured Prevotellaceae bacterium. Lineage (GTDB taxonomy): Bacteria > Bacteroidota > Bacteroidia > Bacteroidales > Bacteroidaceae > Prevotella. The sequence goes on along the minus strand of CAMNJY010000111.1, from coordinate 2,437 downwards.
AAGATGACTATGCCGTGGAGAGCCGGTCAGTGATCCAGGTGAAGACCATGCCGCCCTCAGACGGTGCAGACAACGGCGGTGCCGACTCCTTCGGACGCGACGGCCTCTTCGCGCTCAACGACGTAGCCATCCTCAAGCGCGATACCGCCTCGATGATCAGCATCTGTGCCCATATCAACGGCGAGTATCTTACCACCTACCAGGCCGACGGCCTCATAGTCTCCACACCTACCGGCTCTACGGCTTATTCGCTCTCCAACGGCGGCCCCATCATCGTGCCGGGCACGGGGGTGCTCGTCATGACGGCGGTGGCTCCCCACTCGCTGAACATACGCCCCATAGTCATTCCTGACTCGGCCGAGATTGTTCTCGACGTCGAGAGCCGCAGCCACTCCTTCCTTGTAGCCGTGGACGGACGGTCGGAGAAGTGCCGTGAGGGCACTCGCCTGTGCCTGCGCCGTGCGCCCTACACCATCAAGGTGGTGAAGCGCAGTGGCAAGCAGTATTTCTCTACCCTCCGCGAAAAAATGATGTGGGGCGCCGACGTCCGGTAGCGGCTCCTCGTTGACAAATTGTTAGCAAACAGTGCCTTTTGCTTACAAAAAGTTGGCTGTTCCTTTTGCTCGTCAGTCTTTTTTTCGTAACTTTGCACGCGCATATACTACTTATTATAATATGGTAACACTAAAATCACTGACAACCATTTGCTTCTTTTGCTGCACCCTGGCGGGGGCGGCGCAGCCAGCTGAGTCCTTGAAGGAATTGGCTGGCTGGCATAAGGATTACACCCGGCAGTTGCAGGGCGCCAATATCAAGGCGGCCCTCCAGTTGCTCCACGACCGGGGCATGAAGCCTGCCGGCACCGTCACGGTGGGCATCATCGACTCAGGCGTCGACACTACCAACGTCAATCTGAAGAGTGCGCTTTGGACCAACCCCGGCGAGCGTGCCGACGGGCGCGACACCGACGGCAACGGCTACCGCGACGACCTGCACGGCTGGAACTTCCTCGGCACCGCTGACGGCTCGTTCAACATGATCAGCGCCGGCACCGAGGAGTATAGGCAGTTCAAGCGGCTCTATCCCAAATACAAAAACGTCAGCGAGCGCGACTCTGCCGACGACAAGAAAGAGTACGACTTCTACCGCCGCATGCGCAAGGAGGCCAAGATAGACAGCTACCTCCGCTTCTACGAGATTGCCAGCAAATCGCTGGACCGTCTCGACTCCATGTCGCTCGAACGTCTGCGGGTGATGGCCAAGAATATCCACGGCATAGAGCACGACCCTGACAAGCGGCTTCTGATGGGCGACGACATGGACGACGCCGACGACCGCTACTACGGCAACCCCACGCTGACTCTTGAGGGCTGTGAGCACGGCACCTTCGTGGCCGGCATCATCGGCGGCGACGCCGGGCAGGATCACCGCTACGACGGCATTGCCAACGGCGTGGCCCGGCTGATGATAGTCCGCGCCAGCCCCGACGGCGACGAGTACGACAAGGACATTGCCAGCTCTATCTACTACGCCGTCGACAACGGTGCCCGCGTCATCAACATCAGCTTAGGCAAATACTACTCGCCCCAGGAGCGCATGGTCAACGAGGCCATCCGTTATGCTGCCGACCGCGATGTGCTCGTGGTCTGCGCGGCCGGCAACAACGGCTACAATCTCGACAGCATACCGGCCTACCCCTCGGGCACCGACCGCATGGGCCGTTTCCTGCCCAACTTCATCCGCGTCGGCGCCAGCGACGAGCAGGGACGCTGCGCCAGGATTTCCAACTACGGGCACCACCAGGTACAGCTCTTTGCACCGGGCACGGTGATAGCTGGCATCTTCCCCGGCAACAAGTACAGCCTGTCGCAGGGCACCAGCCTCTCGGCCCCCATCGTCTCGGCCGTCGCCGCCCTCCTCCGCGCCTACTTTCCCTATCTCAAGGCCCCCCAGGTCCGCGACCTCCTGATGGCCACCGCCCGTCCCATGGCTCCCGCCGCTTCTGTCGCTTCCCCCGCCCCCTCTGCCTCGGGTCCGCTGTGCAGCGGCGGTGCCGCTGCCCCCGCGCTCTCCCCCTGCGCCTCCGGCACCCTCGATATGCTCCGCGCCGTCGAGCGCCTGCTCTCTGCTGAAGCCTGGTACCGTGCCGAGGCCGTCAGCGAGGAGAACGTCCACACCTCGCACCTGTCGCCGTCGCCGTCGTTCGCCGACGGCACGCCCTATGTCACTTACAAGCACCAGGGCAAGGCGTACATGGTGGACTGCCGTACCGGCAAGACGACACTGAAGGACCAGGCCGTCATCGACGCCTACAAGGCCAAGCACCCCATGAAAACCGAAGCCAGCGACCGCTTCCGCTTCGGCGGCTACAAGGCCTATACTGCCGACTCAGCCTTCACCATGCTCGGCGACCGCTATAACCTGCACGTCCGTAACA
>CAMNJY010000110.1 GCA_946541745.1 uncultured Prevotellaceae bacterium | reverse complement strand
GGTCTTCGCCGTAGGTCTCCTGTCCGCGTCCCCAGCGGGGGTCACGGAAGATGTTGATGTTGGGGGTCCAGAACGACAGACTCTGGTAGCGCTTGATGTCGCCCCGGCGCTTGGCCTGCTGCGCCTTGACGCGGGCTTCGTCGCTGACGGCCGTAAACACCCGGTGCAGCAGCTCGTCGTCCCACGAGGCAGCCATGCCCATGGTGATAGGGAACACGGTGGCGTAACCGTTGCGGCCTATGCCGTGCAGCGCCTCGTTCCACCACTGGAACTGGGGTATGCCCAGGCGGGCGATGGCGGGCGAGGTGTCCATCATCAGTTTCACTTTCTCGTCGAGCGTCAGGCGGCCTATCAGGTCGTCAGCCCGCTGCTCAGCGGTGAGCTGCGGATTCTGGTAGGGCAGCTGCTGTGCGCTGGCGGTCACGGCGCTGAACGCCACCAGTATGGTCAGTAGCTTCTTCATCGGTAGACTATTTAGCCAGATACTTCTTGCCGTCCTTCACCAGCAGGCCCTTGGCACCGCCGGCCACCTTAATGCCCATGAGGTTGTAGGCGGCACCATTGCCGTCGGCAGCGGTCTCGCTGACGGTCCTGATACCTGTGGGGTCGGCAGCCTCCTCGTAGACGGTGATACTCTTGATGTACTCGCCCTGGTTGATTTCAAAGCCTATGACCAGGTTGTCGGTCTCGCCGTCCTTGTCCTTCACTTGATAGATGATGTGGCCCTCGCCCTCGTTGATGGCCTGCTTGGCCGTGCTCACGTCGGGTCCCAGCTTGGTGTCCTCAGTATAGTCGCGGGTGGCAAACTTGCTGCCCGTGAAGACGAACTCCACATACTGGCCAGCCTTCAGACCGCCGATGGCGGCACTGCGACCGGCACCTGACAGCTGCAGACCCTGACCGTCGACAATCTTCCATCCCTTGGCGTTAGAGTCAGTAATAACGGCCTGAAATGCAAGCAGTTGCAGACCCTCGTTGGTGCAGAACTGGTCGCCGTTGCACTGGTTGTTGGCATCATTCCATATCTGCATGGACTCGCCGCCAATGGAGAGGGTTACGTCGCCCATTGTAGTGAAGTCATACGAATGAGCTACCGCGTGCTCGGCGGCCTTGAAGTTGTGTATGGTCACCAGCGTGGTGTCCTCGTTGACACCGGGATTGTTCAGCCAGGTCAGCTTCACCTCCACCTGGCCGGGAGCAAGGGCGGTGACGAGTCCCGTCTGGTCTACCGACACGTAGTCGTTGGTAGGCTCCTGGCCGTCTGACATGGCGTTCATGAAGTCGTTGATGGTGCCGGCATACCACATGCAGTCGCTCATGAAGGAGCCGGGCACTACGGTCGACTTGATTTGATAGGTAGCCCCCGGTATGAGGTTCACTGCAGTGGGCGTCAGCGTGATGACAGGCTCGGCAGCCTGAGCCTCTTCGTAGGTCACCTCGTAGCAGGCGTTGATCTGGGTGCCGGCCGAGGCGTTGTCGTTGTTGAGCAGGATTTCAATCTGCTCCTTGGCGTTGATGTTCTCAACGGTGAGTATGCCCGATGTCTCAGAACCTTTTTCAGGGAACTCGCCGCCGTCGAAGACCACCGTAGCACCGTCTACATTGACGCCGGTCACCTTGACGTAGGGCTGGGTGTTGTCGTCGGCCACATAGTTGCCTACAGCATCGATGACCAGCTTGACGATGGTGTAGCCTTTGTTGACGTTGAATACTATCTTGCCGCCCTCCTGCTTGGTGCGCAGCTTCAGGCCCTTGCTGGTCATGGTGCCGGCCTGCGTCGAACCCTTGCCGGCGATGTAGGTGCCGGGCAGGGTGTAGCTGATACCCACGGCGTCGGTGTTCTTGTCGGCTCCCGTAGCTGTAGCTTGAGTCTCAGTGAACTGGGCAAAGCTGATGCTGCATGCCATCATGGCTGCCACCACAAGCATAACCCTCTTGAAGTTGTAAAGTTTTCTCATAATTTGTTGATGTTTTTAAGTGATTATAACTGCTTAGTTTCTAAAACGATGCAAAGATACGATTTTTCTTTTGTAACAACAAACTTTTAGCCCCCTATTTTGCTACCTTCTTCTTGCCGTCAACGATGTAGATGCCTTTTCGGGGTGAGCTTACCTTGCGTCCCTGCAGGTTATAGGTCTGGCCAGGACTGATGGTGACTGTCTGCACATGGGCAACGCCGTTGGCTGTGCTGTGCTTTAGTTCGCCCGTAATGCTGATGTTGGCAAAGGCCAGTTGCTTGGCGTTGCTCAGTTTGTAGATGTGTATCAGCAGGCTGTTCAGCCCTGAAGCCGAGCCTATGTCGGTAATGTCGCGGTTGAAGCGGGTGTAGCCCGGCGTCGTGTTGTTGCGGGAGGGGGTCAGCATGCTTTCAATGGTAGTGGTTTTGGCGGCGTTCTGCCAGTTCACGTCGATGGCTCCGCCGTCGGTGCCTATGCGCGAAGCGAGAAACGAAACGTTGGTGGGCCTGAAGAAGTAGCCCTCGCCGACGTAGAACCTGAATGCCAGGGCGTTGTCGTCGTTGGCAGTGGCTTCGTTGTTGGCGCTGGGCTGTATCTGGGTGAAAGTGACGCCGCCGATGTTGCGGGTGGCGCTGGCGGCTAAGGCCAGATGCTGGCCCAAGGTCACTTCGCTGGCGCCCATCATGGTGCTGATACCGTCAGCATAGACCGCCGCATGGTTGACGGTGCCGGTGTTGAAGTCCCAACCGACGGTGCCCGTGGCCTCGGTCTGTAGGCCGTCCTCGGTGCCGTCGCTGTTGATGGCTTTCTGCTCAGTGTAGCCTTCGGGCGTCCCTCCCTCGTACTGCCGGGTGGTGATGTCGTCCACCAGCGAGTTCATCCATACCTCTACATTGGTATAGCCTTGCTCATTGGTTAGGTTGCCGTCCGTGGCGTCATGAGGGTTTAGGCCGTTGGCCTCTTCCCACTTGTCAGGCATACCGTCGCCGTCAGTGTCGGCGGGTGGCTCCGTGCTGTTGAGGGTAGGCCAGGCGCTCCAGTCGTCAGTGGCGTTGTAGGGGCGGTTGTCATCCTGGGAGTTCACGAACCCCTTGCCCAGTCCTTTGCCGGTGTAGGAGGCCCTGCCGAGGCGTGTGTCACTGACCATCATCTCGTCAAACGAGTCGCGGTGCAGACAGGCACCGGCAAAGTCGAGCACTTTCTCGTAGGCCCTGCTGGCGCTGTGCGTAGTGGTGGTGACGAAGTCCATCGGAGCGGTGAGCCTGATGCTGTCCCTGGTGGCCTGTGTCCATGTGCCGTCGCAGCCGCTGGCGTCTACTTGGTCTATGATGCCAGTCTGCCAGTTGCTGCCGGCTACGTCGCTATACTGTGCATTGACGTTGCCAGTGACGTAGTACTTGCCCCACAGGTGGAGCGCGGGGGCGTAGGCCGGATAGTTGGCCACATACTCGTTGGTGCGGATGCCGATGCCGGCTATGCGCTTGGCTTTCTTGTCGGTGGGCGAACCAGGGCCCGGTTTGTAGTAGTTGTTGACAATGTTCACCGTCATGCCCTCGCCGCCGTAGCATCCGTTGCTGCCGTAGTTGTAGATGACGTTGTTGCGCATGTCCATACGCTCGTCCAGCTGGGTTGTGGGCCGCGGGCCCAGTCGCGGGGTGCGGCTGGTGTGGTGGGCTATCAGGTTGTGGTGGAACGAGGCCCCGCTGCCGCCCCAGTTGCCGCCATAGCCGTGGGCACCCTTCGAGTGGCCGCTGTTGACCAGGCTCTGTGCCACGAGGCACCACTGCACGGTGGTGTTCTTGTTGCCGAGCACGGAGAGACACTCGTCGATAGACCACGACACGGAGCAATGGTCAATCATCCAGTCCCTCTGGTCGAACCCGCCGAAGCCGTCCCACCCGTCGGCCCCGTCCTTGAGCACGTTCCTGTTGCCTAACCGGAAGCGCATGTAGCGCACGATGACGTTGTTGCCCCTGATGCTGCACGGATAGTCGGCCACGCAGATGCCGTCGCCTGGAGCCGTCTGTCCGGCGATGGTGGTATTGCCGGGAATGGTGAGCGCCGATTCCAAATGGATGGTGCCCGACACGTCGAAGACCACCGTCTTGGCACCTTCCTGCTGGAGCACCCACCGCAGCGACCCGTAGCCGGTGTCGTTCAGGTTGGTGACGTGGAGCACCTTGCCGCCGCGTCCGCCCGTCACATAGCGCCCGAATCCCTCGGCACCGGGGAAGGCGGGCGTCTTTTCCTCAGCCTCTGCCGTCGTGAGTGTTGTCATGAGCAGGGCTGCAGTCGTCAGTAGTTGTAGTTTTTTCATTTCTTGGGGTTATTTGATGATTATGATAGGGTTTCACAATACCTTTTTATATCTGCCCAGCATTTTCACTGTTGGCATGAACAGCCAGAGCGGCATGTGGCCCAGGAGCCAGAGAAACAGGTTGGCTGCCAGCTTGCGCCGCGAGCGCAGGATGTCGCCCAACGTCAGCGGGTGGCTGGCTATGGTCTTCAACTCAGCATCGGAGACCGGCGGTACTATCTTGTCGCGGATGGCGATGATGCGGCATATCATGTAGAAGCAGTTCATCGTCACGTCGTAACTGCGATATCCCACGTATGGCTGGTAGCGAAGCTCGGAACACCCCTGCTTTATATGGTTGATGGTGGCGATGGTCTGCTCTATTTCGCTGCGCGGTATGCGGTCGCGGTGCTGGAAGTTGGAGAGCGTATTGGGGCGGCACACGTAGCGGTAGGTGACCATGGGTAGCAGCACGCCCCGGCTGACATGGGTCACGAGGTCGTAGGTGAAGGCCATGTCTTCCCAAAACTTGACGTTGATAAAGCGTAGCTGCGACTGGCGCAGAAATTCCGTGTCGATGAGCACATTCCATACCTGTACCTGGAAGCGGCTGTAGCTCCGGTAAGCGTAAGAGGCCATTTCGCCCCTCCGCTCAAAGACCGTCATGGGATACTGGTGGTAAAAAGTGCGCCGCTGCTCACCGTATAGTTCTATCCGTTGGTGCGACCCGTAGACCACCTCAGCCCTGTAGTGCTGTGCTGCTTCGTAGAGCAGCTTGATGGCTTCGGGGACTATCTCGTCGTCGGCATCCATGAAGTACAGATAGCGTCCGCGTGCCTCGTCTATCATACGGTTGCGGGTCATGCCGGGGCCGCCGTTCTGAGGTTGCCGCAACAGTCTGATGCGGTCGCCCCGGGGGTGCTCACTTCTGTAGTGCTCCACCACGTCGACGGTATGGTCGGTGCTGCAGTCGTCTACAAGGAGCACTTCTATATCAGGAAACGTTTGTCTCAGCACAGTGTCAAGCACCTTTCTGACAAATGCTTCAGCATTATAAACTGGAATTCCTATGGTTACTTCGCAAGGCATCACTGCTCCTCCTTGTACATTACTTTAAACAACGCCTTCATGGCTGCCACGGCCATCCAGGGGGGCATGGATGCTGATAGCATAGGTTGCCAGGTTCTTGGCTCGCTTCTCTGGCGAACGCAGTATCTCGCACAGCGCCATGGGGTGCCACATGATGTCGCGTATCTCGCGGTCAGTGTAGCGTGGCGTGAGCGTGTCACGGCGCTGTAGAATCTGGTTTGCAAACGAGAAGTCGTACATCATCAGCGTTTCACAGCGGCGGGCGTAGTAGGGCTTTGACCGCAGCTCCGTACGGCGTTTCTTCTGGTCGATGGTCTGTATGTAGGCATCCATCAGCTCGCGGGTCACATTGCGGTTCCACCGGCGCGTGTTCACGTCCCTGATGAAGTATCGGTAGGTAACGTCGGGCAGCAGCACGGCCCGCGTGACGTAGGTGGGCAGGTCGACGGTGAACGTGAAGTCCTCGCCAAAGCCGACGGGCGCCACGCGCAGGTGGTTCTGGCGCAGGATGTCAGTCCTGATGAGGAAATTCCACGTCATGGTCTGCAACTTCCGCTCGTAGGCAAAGCACGCAAACGAGTCGGGCTTGGTGAACACGGTGCGCTGGTAGACCGAGGGAACGGACTTGGCCACGGAACCATCCTCGACGTAGACGCGCTCGAAACTGCCGTAGACAATGTCTGCCCCCTGGCTGATCATCTGATGGTGGAGCAGCTCTATGGTGTTGAGAGCAATCTCGTCGTCACCGTCAAGATGATAGAGAAAGCGTCCACGGGCCTCGTCGATAATGCGGTTGCGGGCACGCCCCAGACCGCCGTTCTGAGGCTGGCGTACAATGCGGATGTCGCCCCCACGGGGGTGGCTCTGCTGGTATTGGCTTACAATGTCCATTGAGCTGTCCGTGCCGCAGTCGTCAACCACCAGAAATTCTATACTCTCAAACGTCTGGTTCAGGGCCGAGTCCATCGCTAACCGTACATACCGCTCTATGTTGTACACGGGTATGCCTATGGTCACTTCATATTGCTTTTCAGTCATAGCTATGATGTTTGTTGTGTTTTTTGGGGTTCTATAGGGCATGCTTCATGCGTGCTATCAGCCTGACCACCGCCACGCACAGCGTGGCTGGCAGCTTGCTGACGCACCACAGTAGGAGGTTGTACCACCTGAGACTGCCAAACCGCATGATGTCGGCCGCCCGTACGGGGTGGCGCATCATCTGGCGCAGCTCCCGGTTGCTGATGGGGGGAGTGATGAGGCGGCGGTGTTTCAGCACGTGGCACACGACGTAGAAACTCACCATTTCAAGGTAGACGCAGTACAGGGGGGCATAGCCCTCTCCCCGCTGCCGGTAGCAATGCACCTTCAGGCGGTCGACGGTTGAGGCGTTGGCCAGTATCATATCACGGCTGGCGACGGCCTCGTCCTGATAGTTTGATAGCGAGTTGGCACGGCATATATAGTGATAGGTGACATCGGGCAGCAGCACCGCCCGGCTCACCTGCGTCACCAGCCCGCACGTGAAGGCCATGTCCTCCCAGAACATGGCGTCGACGAAGCGCAGCCCCGTGGCCCGCAGGAAGCCAAGCCTGAACAGGCAGTTGCACACCGACACCTGGAAACGCCCGTAGTGGCTGAAGGCGTAGACGGCCAGCTCGCCCGGCTGTAGCAGCAGGGTGGGGGGGTAGACGTATTGCTGGGTAGGGTGGTGGTATAGCGTGTCCACCTTCTCATACGAGCCATACACCACCTGGGCGTCATGCTGCCGCATAGCCTCCATGAGCAGCGTGATGGTGGCCGGCTCTATCCAGTCGTCAGAGTCAAGGAAGTACAGGTAGTCGCCCCGTGCCTCGTCGATGATGCGGTTGCGGCTTCGCCCGGCCCCCTGGTTGGCCTCGTTATGCAGCACACGAATCGCCCTCCCCCGAGGGTGATGCCGCTGCAAGTCCTCGACAACGGCCATTGAACCGTCACGGCCGCAGTCGTCTACTACCAGTATCTCCAGGTCGTCATAGTCCTGGGCCAGCGCCGACTCCAGGGCCGCCCTCACGTAGGTGGCAGCCTCATAAACGGGAATACCTATGGTAACCATTGTCTGCATCGATAAGTGTCAATTCTGAAAATCTGCTGCAAAGTTAATGAAAAAAACAACAAACTACAAAATATTACACTTTTTTGAAAGGATTAATTTGGTACTTTTTTTGAGACATTTAAAAAACAATGCCCCAAGTGGTGTGGAAAATGAAAGAAAAGTTGTAAATTTGCAAAAAATTTTAGCGTATGGGAGCATTGGAATTTATTTGTGCTATCATTGCATGCGGCTTGATAGTCGCTGCTTTGAACTGGTGGAACAGCAGGAAAGATAAAAAAGTAAAGGAGCAGCATGCTATGCCAGGTCAAGACGGTGCGGCTAATGCGGTCACGACAGCGGCAACGTATGAGAGTAAAAATGAAACGAAGGTCATTATGGAAGCAACGAAAGGAACGAGAGACTTGTTTATGGAAACGCTGACAAATATAGGTTGTCAGTATGAATTGGCGGAGAAGGAAGATGACAACCGTATTTTCTTCGCTTATCAGGGGGAGCATTTCTTCGCAGATGTCACCAATGAAAATTGGTATGTTCATGTGTGGGATACGTTCTGGCATCAGGTTGAACTCTATGATATTGATGAACTCACAAGACTGAAGAAGGCTGTGAATGAGGCGAATCTGAATTGTGCGACTATCACGGTCTACACGATAAACGATGCGGCAAAGACGGTTGACGTGCATTGCAAGTCAACATTCCCGTTGATACCCCAGATGCCTCATCTGGAAAATTATCTGCGTGGTGAACTGAACGACTTCTTCCGCGCCCATCAATTAGTGAGCAAAGAGATCGACAAGTTGAGGGAGCAGGATTCGGCTTTTGAAACTAAAGACTGATGGCACATTAAAAAATAGCTTTTATTCAACTTTCGCAAGTTGAGGAGTTAGAAGGAGTTAAAAGGAGTCAGATGGAGTTAGAAGTCAAATGACTAACAACGCCAATTGTCTTTTTGTAACACAGTTCGCTACAAAAAGGGACTCCCTTTCGCACAAAAGGGACTCCCTTTCGCACAAAAGGGACTCCCTTTCGGTAAATCCAAGGCCTGGATTTTTTCAAAAGTGTAACAGTGCTGTGATTAAAGTTTCGGAAAACTATGCTATGTGTGCTATAGATAGTTATAATGAGCTGATATACATTGGACTATCCTATAGCATGGTTTCCGCAAACTATGCTATAACTATGCTATAAACTATGCT